>DASSTC010000058.1:0-18503 GCA_035708065.1 Candidatus Limnocylindria bacterium
TTCCCCGGCTTCGTCCCGGCGTTCATTCGGCCGCTGTTCTGCGAAGGCAAGGGACCGTTCCGATGGGTCGCCCTGTCTGGCGACCCCGATGACATCCTGAAGACCGATGCAGCCCTGCTCGAGCTCTTCCCCGAGAACCAGACGCTGGCCCGATGGCTGCGCCTGGCCGAGCAGAAGGTGCCGTTCCAGGGGCTGCCGGCACGCATCTGCTGGCTGGGGTACGGCGAACGGGCGCGGGCGGGACTGCGGTTCAACGAGATGGTGGCATCGGGCGAGCTGTCGGCGCCGATCGTGATCGGGCGCGACCACCTCGACACGGGGTCGGTCGCGTCACCGTATCGCGAGACCGAGGCGATGAAAGATGGGAGTGACGCGATCGCGGACTGGCCGATTCTGAATGCGCTGTTGAACACGGCTGCCGGCGCGACGTGGGTCTCGTTCCATCACGGGGGTGGCGTGGGAATCGGGTATTCGCTGCATGCCGGGATGGTGATACTGGCCGACGGCTCGCCGGAGGCCGCGGCGCGCCTGGAGCGCGTGCTGACCGTCGATCCGGGCATGGGCGTCGTGCGGCATGCCGACGCGGGCTACGAGCGGGCCATCGAGGTCGCCCGCGAGCGGGGGGTCCGCATCCCGATGATGGACGACTGACTGGCGACACCACCTCGAGTTGTCAGATGTCGGTCTGATTCACGCTAACCGCGTCAGGACAGCAATCCCACGCGCTCGGCCGCAAACGCTGAGCACAACACCGCCGTTGCGACCACCCTCGTCAGTCCCCGAGTCCGATAGCGCGACCCACACCGACACTTGCCAAGTCGGCTCGCGACGGTCAGGCCACCAACGCGGGCGACAGGTTGGCGACGCTCGCGACGCCGGCCAGCGCCATCGCCTGCTCGATCTCGGCGGTGAGCAGGTCGAGCACACGACCCACCCCCGCCTCGCCGTCACAGGCCAGCCCCCACAGCACCGGCCGCCCGATGCCGACCGCGGTGGCACCCAAGGCCAGCGCGATCAGCGCATCGGTCCCGCGCCTGACACCGCCGTCGAGCAGCACCGGAACCCGACCGGCAACCGCCTCGACCACTGAAGGGAGCGCATCAAGAGAAGCGATCGCGCCGTCCAGCTGACGGCCGCCGTGGTTGCTGACCGCGACCGCTGCCGCGCCGTGCTCGATCGCCAGCCGCGCGTCGTCCGGGTGCAGCACCCCCTTCACGATCACCGGCAGCCCGAATCCCGCCACCCACTCGAGGTCGTCCCAGGTCAGGCGCTCGACGAACGGGACCGATGCGGCCTCGGCCGGATCCACGCCCGCCGCCGCGGCGACGTTGGGCAGGAAGACGCCCTCCGGAATGCGGAACGATGTGCGCATGTCGCGCTCGCGCCGTCCGAGCCGCTGCAGGTCGGCGGTGAGCACCAGCGCCTCGTAGCCGTTCGCCACCGCACGTTCGAGCATCGAGCGGCGCGCGCCGGGATCCTTCAGCAGGTAGACCTGGTACCAGCGCGGGCCGCCGACCGCGGCGACATCGGTCAGGTCGGTGCTCGCCGAGGTCGACAGCGTCATGGTGATGTTGCGTGCCGCCGTCGCCCGAGCCGTCGCCAGCTCGCCGTCCGGATGCGCCATGCGCTGCAGCGCCGTCGGGCAGACCCACACCGGGAATGGCCAGCGCCGACCGAATACCGTCACGGACGGGTCCACGTCGGAGACGTCGGTCATGACCCGCGGCACGATCCGCCGCCGCGCGAATGCAGCCCGGTTGTCGTTCAGCGTCCGCTCGTCGAGCGCGCCGCCCGCGAAGTAGGCCAGCGGCCCCGCCACCAGCCGTTCGGCCGCCACGCGCTCGTAGTCGAAGACGTTGACGAAGTTCGGATCGGCCGATGCATCGGGCTGAAAGCCGGCCATCGCGGGTGCCGGAGGACGAGGGAGATCGGCCATGGCGGGAAGGGTAGTGCGCGCATTAGCATCGCCGCCATGTCGTTCGACTCGCAGGCGCCGCTCGGCGCACCCGATCCGTGGCGCGCCTCGCAGATGCCGGAGCGGCGCGAGGGCCCGCCGTACGCGATGACCGAGATGATCGCCGCCGAGCCGGCGCTCGCCGAGCGCCTCGCCAGACGCCTGCGCGACGCTTCGTCGCTCGCGGCCCTTGCAACAGCCGTGCGCGACGCCGAGCCTCGCGGCGTGCCGGTCGTCTTCACCGGCTGCGGTACCAGCGAACACGCCGCCATGGCGTTCGTCGAGCTGTTGCGCGACGTTGTCGAGGCTCGCTCGATCCAGGCCTTCGAGCTGCTGCGCCACCCGCCGGCACGCGGCCTGGTCGTGGCGATCTCGCACGAGGGCGCGACCTGGGCGACGAACGAAGCATTGAACGCGGCGCGCGAAGCGGGTGCCAGCACGGCATTGATCACCGTCAGTGCGGAGTCGCCCGCCGGCGCGCTGGCCGACGTCGTCGTCACCACCGACGAGCTCGACCGCAGCTGGTGCCACACCGTCGGCTACCTGTCGCCGCTGGTCGTCGCCGCCGCGCTGCGCGCGAAGCTGGCGGATCAACCGCTCGATGTCACGTCGCTGCGCGCCGTCCTGCAGACCGCCGACGCTTCGGCCGTGACCGAGGCGGCGGCCGCGCAGCTGGCCGACTGCGACCGGCTGGTGATCGCCGGTTCGGGCGTCGACTACGTCAGCGCTCGCGAGCTGGCGCTCAAGGTCGAGGAGGGCGCGCACCTGCCCGCCGTCGCCCACGCGCTCGAGACGGTGCGCCATGGCCACCTGGCCTCCGCCACCCAGCGAACCGGCTTCGTCCTCTTCCTGACCGATACCGATGGGATCGCGGGCGTGCTCGTCGACCGCGCGACGGCGATCCTTCGGTCGACTCAACTCCTCGGCATGCCGGCGGCCGTCATCCTGGCCGCCGACCTCGGTGACGCGGTGCCCCTGGCGCTGACGCCCGCCGGCCGGCTGCCGGTGCCGCTCGCCTCGGCGCTGCCGCGCGTCGTCAACGTGGCGCTGGCATCGGCCATCCCGCTGCAGCTCCTCGCCGAACGGATCGCGCGCGCCCGCGGGATCAACCCGGACCTGCTGGCCCGCGACGATCCGCGCCAGGTGGCCGCCGCGGAAGCCTGAGCCGCCGTCCGCATCGGTATCATCAACGGCGTGCCCGGCTTGATCGAATGCGTCCCCAACTTCAGCGAGGGCCGGCGGCCCGAGGTCCTGGAGCAGATCTGCCACGCCGTGAGCCAGATCGACGGTGTGACGCTGCTCGACTCCAGCCGTGACGCCACGCACAACCGCAGCGTGGTGACGTTCGCCGGTCCGGCCGAAGCCGTCGTCAAAGCGGCGACCGCCGCCGTCGGGAGGGCGCTCGAGCTCATCGACATGACCCAGCACACCGGGGCGCACCCGCGCATCGGTGCCGTGGACGTCATCCCGTTCGTGCCGCTCGGCAACACGAGACTGGAGGAGTGCGTCGACCTCGCCCGCCGCTTCGGCGAGCAGATCGCCAGTCGCTTCGAGCTGCCGGTGTACCTCTACGGCGAGGCCGCGCTGCGACCCGAGCGGCACCGGCTGGCCGACGTCCGACGTGGCCAGTACGAAGCGCTGCGCGACGAGCTCGGCACGAATCCGGACCGCGATCCCGACTACGGCCCTGCGCGCATCCATCCACGCGGCGGTGCCGTGGCGGTCGGCGCACGCAAGCCGCTCATCGCCTTCAACGTCAACCTGGCCAACGACGACCTGGCCCTGGCGAAGAAGATCGCGCACTCCATCCGCGAATCGTCGGGCGGCCTGCCCGGCGTGCAGGCGATGGGGGTGCTCCTCGAGAACCCGGGCATGCAGCGCCTGGCGCAGGTGAGCATGAACCTCGTCGATTGGGAACGCACCGGCATCGCCCGGGTCGTGCGCGAGATCCGGCGCATGGCGCTCGAGGCGGGCACCGACATCGACCACTGCGAGCTCATCGGCCTGGCGCCCACGGCCGCCCTGCTCGAGGTTGCGGCCGATGCGCTCAACCTCCGCGACTTCAGTCCGGACCAGGCACTCGAGCTCCGGCTCGCCAAAGACCGCTAGACCGATGCCGACGCTGCGCACCGTGCTGCGCGACGCCGTGGCATCCGCCGTCCGGGACGCAGCCTCGGCCGGCGACCTGACGCTCGGCGGCGAGATCCCGACAGTGACGATCGAACGTCCCGCGCGCCCCGAGCACGGCGACTACGCCACCAACGTCGCCATGCAGCTCGCACCGCTGGCGCGCGCCAACCCGATGGTGATCGCCCAGGCGGTCACCGCGCACCTGCACCTGCACCTGCCCGATGACATGGCCACCGCGGCCGTCGCGCCACCCGGTTTCATCAACCTGACCCTCGATCCGGCATGGGTCGCCGCTCAGGTCGCCGTGATCCTCGACGCAGGCGACGCGTTCGGCCGCGTCGCGTCGGCCGACCCGAAGAAGATCAACGTCGAGTTCGTCAGCGCCAACCCGACCGGCCCGCTGACGGTGGGCAATGCCCGAGGCGCCTTCGTCGGCGACCTCCTGTGCCGCGTCCTGGAGGGCGCCGGCCACGAAGTGGCGCGCGAGTACTACTTCAACGACTCGGGCGCCCAGGTCCGCAACCTCGGCCTGTCGGTGATCGCCCGGCACGAGGGCCGCGACGTTCCCGAGGACGGCTACCACGGCGCCTACGTCGTCGATCTGGCACGCGAGCTTTCCGACGACGTCTGGACCGATGCGCATCGGTCCGACGACCCGGCCTGGCGCATCGGCGAATGGGCATCCGCACGGATCCGCGAGCAGATCGAGGCCAGCCTGGCGCACCTCGGCGTGCGCTTCGACGTGTGGAAGAGCGAGGGCTCGCTGCACGCCGACGGTTGGGTGGAGCGCGGCGTGACGAGGCTGCGCGAGCGCGGCTTCCTGTACGAGGCCGACGGTGCGACCTGGTTCAAGGCGACCGAGTTCGGGGACGACAAGGACCGCGTGGTGTATCGGTCCAACGGCGAGCCGACGTACTTCGCCAGCGACATCGGCTACCTGGTCGAGAAGTTCAGCCGCGGCTTCGATGAGCTGATCTACATCTGGGGCGCCGATCATCACGGCACCGTCGCCCGCAACCGCGCCGCCGCCGAGGCGCTCGGCTTCGACCCCGCCGACGTCCAGTGGCTGCTCATCGCCTGGGTGCGCTTCGTGCGCGACGGCGAAGAGGTCAGCATGAGCAAGCGTTCGGGCGAGTTCTTCACGCTCGACGAGCTGCTCGAGGAGATCGGGGTCGACGCGGCGCGCTGGTACTTCGGCTCGCGCGGGGCGAGCGTCGGAATCGACTTCGACATCGAGCTCGCCAAGAAGCAGTCGAACGAGAACCCGGTCTACTACGTCCAGTACGCCCACGCACGATCGGCGTCGATCCTGCGCCATGGCGCCGAGCGCTCGTTGGCCCCCGATGCGTCGCGCGCCGCGGAGCTCCTTACCCATCCGGCCGAGCAGGCGCTCATCCGCCGGCTGTTGTCGCTGCCGGACGTCGTCCTGGAATCGGCGGCACGGCGCGAGACGCAGGACCTGCCGCGCTTCTGCTACGAGGTCGCCTCGCTCTACTCGCAGTTCTACCGCGACTGCCGCGTCCTGTCCGACGACCCGGCCGATGCCGACCTCTCGCGCGCCCGCCTCGCCCTCGTCGATGCGACCCGGGTCGTGCTGCGCAACGGCCTGGCATTGATGGGGATCTCGGCTCCCGACGCGATGTAGTGGTCGGTTGCGGGCGCAAGGTAGGTACGCTGCAGACGACACCGAGCGCAGCGGCGTGCCGACGTCGGCCGCGACGTCGCGCAGGCAGCGAAACGAGCTGCTCGGCGCAGGTTGCGAGAATCGCGGGTTGCCAGATCACAAGCACGCTGCGCTTAGGCAGCATGCCGGCCGCAACAGCGACCGAGTTCGTGCTCAGCCATGCGCCCGGTTGCGACGAAATGAGCCGCGTTTCGCGCCCAAGCGCAACCACGCTGCCTGGCGACCCGCCACGTCGATTTTGCGCGTAAGCGCAACCACGCTGCGATCTGGCGACTCGCCACGTCGATTTCGCGCGTAAGCGCAACCACGCTGCGATCTGGCGACTCGGCGCAGCAAGCGCCGGTGAGCGCCAACGTTACGGCAGGGCAAACAACGATTCACCGCCTGGGCTTTGCGCCGTCAGCGCGAACCCGCAGCGAGCCGGTCGAGCACGTCCGGCGACGACGCCTGCAGCACCAGCACCTCGTCGGACGCCACACGCACGACTCGATGCGGCACCGACAACGTCACCGAGCCGTAGGCCGCCACGAACTCGTCGGCATCGGTCGAGGTGTCCCACTTCAGCCGCCAGGCCAGGGCCGAGGCGTCGCCGGGACCGGAGGCGACGGTCAGGCGGTCGCCACCCCAGCCGGCAGCGGCGGCATCGGTCGCGGCCGATGAGGCCAGCGCGTCGAGCGTGATGCCGATCATCGCTTCGCCCATCGTCGTCGAGGCCACGTTCTGCCACCCGGCGCCGAGGATCGAGGCGGGGTCGGGATCGGCCACCTGCATCGGTCGTTCGTTCGCCTGGTACTTCTCCGGGTGCATCACCTGCTCGGTGGATGCCGGTGGCCGATCGCGGAACGCGTCATTCACGCGCTGGTAGTCGCCGCCCAGCCCGCCGCCCAGCGCACTGACGAACTGGAAGCCCGCCTGATACGGGAAGAGCAGCTGGGTCAGCATCCAGTCCGGCACGTCGCTCGTGTCGGGGATCGGCGTTTCGGTGATGCCCTGCATCTCGGCCGGGCTCAGGTTGGCGAGCATCCATTGCAGCATGACCGCCGTGGCATCGCCCTCGACCAGGGCCAGTCGCGCCAGCGAGCGATCGTCCTCCCCGACCGCGTTGAGCTCGAGCGACTTCAACCCGAAGGCCGCGTCCTGCAGCGCGTGGGTGTACTCGTGCGCGTAGGTCACCTCGACCTGCGGGTCGACGCCGGAATCCGACACGACGACCATTCGTCGCTGCTTGTCGTCATAGAAGCCGATCACCTGGCCCGACAGCAGCTCCAGCTGCAGCTTGGCCACATCCTGGTCACCGGTCAGCAGGCCGAGCGCGTGAAGCGTCAGGTTGTCGGAGCGCTGACGGTCGGCGGGATAGTCCTGCTCGAAGCTCGCCTTCAGCTCCTGCTCGAGCTGCGCCCGCGAGATGATGTCGGCCGGACCGATGTCGGGCGCCGGCAGCCCGCGCAGGTCGCGCACCTGCTGCTCGATCCGGGCGAAGACGGCCTGCGGATCCTCCTGTTGGCTCGGGCCGGCGGCCGGTAACGGTGTCGGCGAAGTCGAAGCCGTTGCAGAGGCCGATGCCGAGGCGATCGGGGTCGCGACGCCCGCTGTTCCGCCGCCTGTCCGATCGAGGACGGCGACGACCGCGATGAGCAGCGACAGCACGGCAACGAGGCCGACGACGAGGGCTCGCGAGAAGCGCGACATGGCCCGCAGTGTGGCATGCCGAACTTCGCAACGAATTGTTCATGTTTCTTCACCGACGGCAAGCCACCGGTTTAGAAGGCATGCCTAGCCTTCAAGGTGCGAGTTGGAGATCCGCAACCAACCGGGTTTCTACCTCCACCCTCCCTCCTTCGAGAGCCGGTGTCATTGGGCGGGCACCGGCTCTCGTGCATTTCCGGTAGCATCGGTCGACCGATGGAGATCACCTGGTACGGGCGTGCCTGCTTCCGTCTGAAGGGGCGCGATGCGACCGTCATCACCGACCCCTGCCCGCCCTCGACGGGCTTCGTGGCCGGCAAGCACGACGTGGACGTGCTGACCATCTCGCACGACCACCCCGACCACTCGTACACCCGCTCGATCACCGCTGGTCTGACCCTCACCCGTCCCGGCGAGTACGAGTTCCACGACCTGCTGATCAACGGCATCCGCACCTTCCACGACGCCGAAGGCGGCGCCGTGCGCGGCCCGAACGTCGTGTTCGGCTTCGAGGTGGACGGGGTGCACATCGCCCACCTCGGGGATCTCGGCCACCTGCTCAGCGAGGAACAGCTCGCCGAGCTCGGGCCGGTCGACGTCCTGCTCGTCCCGGCGGGCGGCGTCTTCGTCCTCGGCCCGACCGAAGCCGCCGAGGTGGTCTCCCAGGTCAGCCCGAAGATCGTGATCCCCATGCACTTCGCCGTGGACGGCGCATCGACCGACCTGCAGCCGCCCGACAAGTTCCTCCAGGAGATGGCGGTCAGCGAGCCGATCCGCCAGCCCAAGGCCGTGGTCACGCCCTCCTCGCTTCCGGACGAGACGCAGGTGGTCCTGCTCGACGCCCGCGGCCGCACGAGCTAGCGAACCCCGCGGTCAAATCTCGCCTGACAGGGACCTTCGGCTACCCCATCGTTGCGCTCCGGCAACGGCTTGTTGGCGGGTTACTCCACCACACCCCACCCTTCCAACCCATCGGTCCGCCATCGGTACTGGGCAGGGTTAGTACTTGCATGTATTGTTCAGACCGTAATTCCCAGTGGCCCGGAGCGGCGCTCCTGGGGTGGATTCATAAGGAGACGCGGCCGTGAACACCCGTACCCTCGCAATACGGCGGGACATGCTGCAGACGATGCTGGCCTTCGCGGCCGTCGCATCGCTGCTGCTGGCGCTCGCCTTCTCTGTCCGACCGCCGGTGGTCGCTGCGTTCACCGCAGGCGACAACGGCCATCCCACCGGTGGGCAGTCGTCCGACCTGATGGGCGTGGACGCGACGTTCTCGTTCCAGGCGAACGCAACGATGGCCTGCAGTGACAACGACGTCCAGTCGGTGTCGTTCAAGATCGACTACACCGCCGACGCGGAGTTTCCGTCCGGCGCGCACCTGATCGTCTACCTCTCCCCGAACAATGGGGCCATCAACGGCAATGCCGGTGGTGACGAAGCTGGCTACATCGCCGACGTCGAGTCGAACTTCGTCAGCATCGACCTGTCCGGCAAGAGTGGCTCGGGCACGATCACCGGAAGCATCAACGTGACAACCGGCTTCGTGGCCGACACCGGCGGCATCCTGGGCGTCATCGCGAACGAGGCGGACGACACGATCGTATCCAACTCGAAGACCAACTCGCTGAACTGCGGCGAGGCGACGGGCACGCCTGCGCCAACCCCGACGCAGTCACCCAGCCAGACGCCTTCCGAGACGCCTTCCGAGACGCCTTCCGAGACGCCGAGCGGTGACACCGCTTCCCTGAACATCAAGAAGGTGAACGCCGACAACACGTCGCAGAACCTCAACGGTGCCGTCTTCACGGTCGACGGGATCCCGGGCACGTTCACCACGGGCACCGGCACCTACGACAAGGACGGCAACCCCGTTCCGGACGGCGTGAACCAGGCGCGGACGCGAACCGGCTACTTCTGCATCATCGGTCTGCCGCAGGACAGCAAGTGGCTGGTCACCGAGATCACGCCGCCGGCTGGCTACGAGCTCGCCGATCCTGCTGCGCAGTGGGTCAACGTCGACAACGACGGAGACTGCGACAGCTCGGACGCGCACTTTGCCAACGCGCCGATCCCGACCGCGACGCCGACGGGCACGCCGGAGCAGACCGTTGCCCCGACCGCGACCCCGACGGGCACGCCGGAGCAGACGGTCGCGCCGACCGGCACGCCGGAGCAGACGGTGGCCGCGGCCACCGGCACGCCGGAGCAATCCGTCGCTGCCGCGACCGGGACGCCGGGCGCAAGCCAGCCGGACACGTCGACCGGCTCGAACACGGGGAACAACTCGATCCCGAGCCTGTTCTTCGCCCTGATGCTCGTCCTGTCCCTGGGCGGCCTGGCATTCCTGAACATCGGCAGCGCTCGCCAGCGCAGCTGATCCTCGGGCCCAGGCGGGCCGCACCTCCTGGCAAGGCCCCCGGAGCGATCCGGGGGCCTTCCGCTTGCCGGCGGCCGGCGGCGGACCAGCGACCCGGCGCAGGCTGAACCATCGGTACCGGAGCCGACCCGGTACCTGGTACCGGTACGTTGCGGTGCCATCTGGCAACGATCCGAGATGCCTTGCTCACCGGACTGCACCAGTCCGGTCAATACCGATCAAACAGGAGGGTACCAACGTACTGGAGCCTGTTCTATGGTGCGGATCTGCCCATGCGGGCGGTCGCGAGCGGCATCGCTCGGGAGCAGTCATCCACAGAGGTACCAGGGGAACGACGAATGGACACCCGAGCTTCACGGAACCCGCTGCGGGTCCTGCCCGTGGCCTTCGCCCTCATCTTCAACGTCCTGATCGGGCCGATGGCGCCGGTCGTCGGCCCCGCCATGAGCGGCATTGCCGCAGCGGCCGATGCACCTGTCATCACCCAGGACACCACCGTCAACGGATGTAACGGCGTCGTCAGCACGCCGGGCTCAGAGAACACCGACAAGCGGTTCATCAGCGGGTCGCTCGAGCCTGGTGGAACCGCGACTTTCGAAATTAGCTACCCGGTCAGCGCCGCCGAAGTCTCGGGTCGCTCGACGTTCGTCATCACCGACTGCGTCTTCATCGGCGACACGGCCGTGGCGAAGTACTTCGTCAGCTTCGTGCCGAACACCGAGAACTTCCTGCTGACATTCACCCTGAACGTCCCGTCGAATGCGCCCATCGGCAGCGAGTACTGCAACTACGCCAAGACGACCGCCGCTCCATCGCAGTCGCAGGCCAGCAACCGCAAGGCGGGACCGGCCTGCTTCATCGTCGGCGGCGCGCTGCGCGTCCTGAAGGTCGACGGCGCGGGCCATCCGCTGGCGGGCGCGACCTTCGACATCGACTGCGACTTCCCGACCAGCACCGCCGCGCTGTCGACGACCGTCATCAGCGCCCCGGACGACGGCTCGGTGAGTGACGGCAAGGATGCCAACGCCACC
This sequence comes from Candidatus Limnocylindria bacterium, assembly GCA_035708065.1. Classification (GTDB taxonomy): domain Bacteria; phylum Chloroflexota; class Limnocylindria; order QHBO01; family QHBO01; genus JAICUY01. Next base: position 10,866 of record DASSTC010000058.1, read on the forward strand.
AATGACCCGCACGAGAGCTTCAGCTCGACGTCCGGCGGATCGCTGAGTGCAAGCGCCACGACCGGCAGCGACGGGGCGATCGACGTCCAGGCGCCCGTCGGCACCGTCTGCACGTTCACCGAGACCGCCGCCCCGGCCGGCTACCTGCTCCCCGCCGACACCGACGCGGTCCTCACCGTGGTGGCCGGCGACCAGAAGACGGCGACATTCGTCAACGTCCGCGAGAACCCGGTCCTCGAGGTCAGCAAGACCGCCGACCACGACACGGTCAACGCAGGCGAGCAGATCGGCTTCAGCATCGACGTCGACAGCACCGGCACCACGCCCGTCAAGGCGGCGACGCTCAGCGACCCGCTGCCCGCCGGTGACGGCGTCAGCTGGTCGATCAACCCGGCCTACGCAGGCCCCGGCACGTGCGCCATCACCGGCGCTGCCGGCAGCCAGGTGCTCGGCTGCTCGTTCGGCGACCTCGCCGCGGGTGCCGGTGCATCGGTCCATGTCGTGAGCGCCACCAACGCCGACAGCTGCGGCGCCTACGCCAACACGGCGACCGCGGACGGCAGCAACGTCGAGGCGATCACCGCCAACGACACCACCACGGTCGAATGCGCCGACCTCGACCTGCAGAAGACGCCGGACGGCGCTTCGGTCAACGCCGGCGACGAGATCAGCTTCACGCTGACCCTCACCAACAACGGAGACGGCGCGGCGACGAACGTCGACATTGACGACACGCTGCCGGCCGGCTTCACCTGGAGCGAGGATCCGGACAAGGCCGAGTGCAGCATTTCCGGGGGGAAGCTGCACTGCGATATTGCCAGCCTCGCATCGGGCGCCAGCTTCTCGGTCACGGTCTCGGCTCCCACCGATGCCGCCGACTGCAGCGCTCGCGCCTACGTCAACCACGCCACCGCCGATGCCGACAACCACGCGGCAGTCAGCGACGACGGCGACGTGACCATCCAGTGCGCCGATGTCTCGGTGGAGAAGTCGGGCAACGGCCCGATCGATGCCGGCGACACCGCGACCTACACGATCGTGGTCAGTGCCAGCGGCACGACCGCCTCGACGAACGTCACGCTCAGTGACGACCTGCCCGCCGGCGTGAGCTGGCAGCTGGGCGGTGCCGATGCGGCGGACTGCAGCATCGACACCTCGGCCGATCCGGACAGCCTGTCGTGCGACTTCGGCACGATGGCCCCCGGCACGTCGAAGACGATCACCGTCAGCGGCACGGCCGACAAGGGCGAGTGCCCGTCCATCTCGAACACCGCCGAGGTCGACTCCGACTTCGACACGAACGCCGGCAACGACAGCAGCACGGCGAGCATCACCGTCAACTGCGGCAACGTCGTGCTGACCAAGTCGCCTGACCTGCCGTCGGACAACGGCGGCACCGTCAATGCCGGCTCGGTGGCGACCTTCACGATCAACCTGCAGAACACCGGCAGTGGCGCGGCGCGTGGCGTCCACGTCGAGGACCAGCTCCCCGATGTGAGCGGCTCGTGGGCCGTCGACCATGCCAACTGCTCGGTCGACGCGAACAACCTGCTGACCTGCAACCTGCCGGACATGGCTGCCGGCGCTTCGGTCACGCTGCACCTGACGACGACGGTCGGCAGCGCGGACTGCGGCGTGCTCGACAACCCGCTGGCATCGGTCAGCACCAGCAACGACGGCAGCTCCCAGGACTCGGGCGCCATCACGGTGACCTGCCCCGAGCTGTCGATCAGCAAGACGACCGACACCCCGGTCGTGACGGCCGGTGGGGTTGCCCACTACACGATCACGGTCGACAACTCGGCCGGCAACGGCTCGGCGAAGGGCGTCACGATCAGTGACGCGCTGCCGGCGGGCCTCAGCTGGTCGGAGAACAGCGGCGACTGCTTGATCAGCGGCTCGACCCTGTCCTGCGGACCGGTCGACATCGCCGCCGGCGCGTCGTTCAGTGTCACGCTGAGCGGCACGACCGACGCCGGTGACTGCCCGTCGATCGGCAACTCGGCCTCGTACGACTCGACGAATGCCGGCAGCGGCTCGACCGCGTCGCACCCGACCGTGATCACCGTCAACTGCCCGGATGCATCGGTCGAGAAGTCGGCCGGCGATGCGAGCGTCAACGCCGGCGACAGCGTCAGCTACGACCTCGTGGTGCATGCCGGCGGAAGCGGCGACTCGACCAACGTGACGCTCACCGATGAGCTGCCGGTCGGCATCGACTGGTCGCTGTCGGGCGACGATATGGCCGACTGCGCGATCGACACGAGCGGCATGCCGCAGGTCCTCGGTTGCGACTTCGGCACCATGCACGCCGGCGAGTCACGGACCGTCACGGTCTCCGGCATGGCCGGACCCGAGGACTGCGGCACGCTGGAGAACAGCGCGAGCGTCGACGCCGATGTCGACGTGAACGCCCGGAACGACTCGGCCGGCCCGGTCAGCATCAAGGTGAGCTGCCCGAACGTGTCGATCGAGAAGAGCGGCTCCAACGTGGTGAGCGCCGGTGACGCGATCCGCTACACCATCGAGGCGAGCAACGACGGCGAGGGCGATGCCTATGGCTTCGAGCTCTCCGACACGCTGCCCGCGGTCGACGGTGGCTGGTCCCTGGGCGCCGGCGCGCCGGCCTTCTGCGATCTCGCCGGGAACGACCTGTCCTGCGCGCTCGAGGTTTTCGAGGCCGGTGACTCGTTCAGCGTCACGCTGAACGCGGTGTCGAGCAACGCCGATTGCGGCGATCTCGACAACACGGCCTTCGTCTCGGCAGCGAACGAGGCCGCATCGGCCGGGGACGACAACCAGAGCAGCCACTCCATCACGGTGGACTGCCCGAACCTGGAGATCGTCAAGTCCGCGGATGCCGGCACGGTGAGCGCCGGTGACGCGGCGGCGTACACCATCGTGGTGACGAACCACGGCCCCGGCACGGCCAAGAACGTCCACCTGGACGAGCAGCTGCCGGCCGGCGTCGAGTGGAACGTCAATGTCGATGAGCCGGCCCCGGCGGGCGGCTGCGTGAGCAGCGACGGCTCGGCCGATCCGCAGTCGATCACCTGCGACTTCGCGTCGCTGGCCGATGGCGCGTCGGTGACGATCCACCTCTCCGGTGAGACCGATGCGGCCGACTGCGGCACGCTGCACAACGTCGCGATGGTCTCGGCCGCGAACGAGGATCCGGCGCAGCTCGACGACAACTCGGCATCGGCCGACGTCGTGGTCGAGTGCCCCGGCCTGAACATCGCCAAGAGCGCCGTCGACGACGAGATCGTGGGTGGCCAGACGGCGAGCTTCGAGATCGTGGTCTGGAACGCCGGCCCCGGTACCGCCCATGACGTCATGGTCAGCGACAAGCTGCCCGGCGGCCTGGACTGGACCGAGGACAGCGAAGCTTGTTCGATCGCCAATGGCATCCTGTCCTGCGCGTTCGGCGACCTGGGCGTCAGCAGCTTCGAGCAGACCGATGCCCGCGTGACCGTCTCCGCCGAGACGACCAGCGAGGACTGCGGCCAGCTCCTCAACCTGGCGGTCGCCAGCGCCTCGAACAACGAGGACGTTGACGACGACGCGACGATCACGGTCCGGTGCCCGGGCCTGGTCATCGACAAGGCGGCCGACCGCGACCAGGTGGACGTCACTGCCGGCGAGGACACGACCGTGACCTGGACGCTGACCTACACGCTGACCGATGGACCGGTGAGCGACGCGGTGATCAGCGATCCGATCCCGGCCGGGCTGAACTACGTCGCCGGCAGCGCCGCGCCTGACGCGGTCTACGACGAGGGCACCCGGACCTTGAGCTGGACCTTCGCCACGCTGACGGAGAGCGGCAGCGTCTCGTTCGAGACGACGGTCGACGCCAGCATCGGTGGAGGCGTGACCCTCGAGAACGTTGCGACGATCGACTCCGACGAGACCGCGCCGGACAACGGCGAGGACTCGATCAAGACGATCGAACAGGAGGAGCAGGCCGCGACCGGCACGCCGCAGCCCTCGGTGCCGAACACCGCGTTCGGTTCCACGGGCGACGGCCAGCCGCTCAATGTTCCGGTCGAGCTGATGGTCCTCGTCTTCCTCGCCTCGCTGGGCGGGCTGACGCTGGCCAACGTGAAGGCGGTGCGACGCCGCCGCTAGACCGATGCGCGCGGCCGGGCACCGGTCCCGGCCGCGCGATGGATCCAAACCCCCTGGCTTGAGACGGGGTGGAGGTTCGCCTCCACCCCGTCTCCCTGTGTCCGGCGTGAACCGACCGGTCGCCGTTCAGGAACCGGTCGAAGCCTCAGTGCGGGCCGGGAGACGCAGGTTGCGACCCGGCGCCCTGCCCGGAGCCGCGATCGACCGGCTGGCCATTGCCGTTGGCGCCGGCGTTGCCACCGGCAGGTGGCGCCGATGCGCGGGGCTCCGCCGACGCATCAGCCTGCGCCGGCGTCTCGGGACGCGCAGCGCCCGTCGCTCGCTCGGTGGCGACCTGCAGCGCGCGCTCGATGCCATGGCGCCCTCCCGCCGGCGCCGCGGCAAGCAGGACCCGCAGCCGCTCGATGCGGCCTGCCAGCCGTGCCTGCTGCGTGGCGTCGACCGGACGACCGGTCGCACGGACCTCGCGCTCGGCTTCCTCGACGGCGTCGCTCGCCACGTCGACCAGCTGCCACTCGCCGGCAGCGGCGAGCCGCTCCAGCTCGTCCAGCCGCGTGGAGAGCGAGATCGACAGCAGGTCGGCGCGCGCGGGACCGCTCGCCAGCTGGAGGCGAATCGCCTCGAGCTGGAGCTTCATGGGGTAGAGCAGCTCGCCTGGAAGCGCGGACTGGGCGGCGGCGCCGGCGGCGCTCACCGACACCGCGAGCGTCAGGCTGGCCAGCAGCACGGCGCGTCCCAGGCGGCCCATCTGGCGCTCGCGGGGAGCCGCGAGCATCCCCTCGCGCATCGCGACGTGCCGGTTCAGCACCTCGCCGCGGACGCGCCGGCGGAAGAGCGGATCAGGCTCGAGATCGAGGACCGCGCGCCGCAACAGTCGGGCGACGGGATCGTCCTCGGGCAGCTCGTGCCCGTCGCGGCCGACGCCGATGCTCGCCATCAGCGCTTCGCCTCCCCGTCGGCGAGGTGCCGACGCAGCGTGGTGATGGCGCGGAACGTGAGGCCGCGGATCGTGCCGGCACGACGGCCCATCACCGCCGCCGCCTCGTCCGCCGACAGCCCGCCGCCGAAGCGCAGCGCCAGCGCCTCCTGCTGGTCGGCGGTCAGCAGCCGCATCGCGCGGCGCAGCTCGGCGAGCTCCTCGTCGTGCAGGGCGCGCGCATCGGGCCCGTCGTCGTGCCCGGGGTGGTCGGTCGCCTCGAGCGGCTCGTGGCTGCGCTCCCGGCGCCGGTGGTCGATGACCGCGTTCCGCGCGATGCGGAACGCCCACGCCTGGAACGGCCGCCCGGTGTGCCGGTAACGCGGCAATCCGGCGACGATCCGCTCGAAGACGAGCTGGGTCAGGTCCTCGGCGTCCTCGCGATGCCGGACGCGCAGTGCGACGTAGCGGTACACCGGTCGCACCAGCTCGTCGTAGAGCGCCGCCATCGCATCGGTCTTGCCGGCGCTCGCTGCGCGGGCGAGCGCGTCGATGTCATCGGCCTCGAGCGGCGCGGCAGGAGGCTGCAGGACACGGGCAGTCGGCCGTGGCGCGATGAAGACGGGCAGCGAGTGGTCGCGGGGCGGCATCACCCGCGGACGGTACATCGCCGCCCGCCGATTGACTAGATCAGGGCGAGCTCGCGGCCGACCTTCTCGAAGGCGGCCAGGCATGTCTCAAGCTCGCCTCGCGTGTGCCCGGCGGTGACGATGGTGCGTACGCGCGACAGATCCTCCGGCACCGTGGGGAAGCCGATCCCCTGTGCGAAGACGCCCTCCTCGAAGAGCCGATCCGACAGCTTCATCGCCAGCGCGCCCTTGCCGGCGATCACCGGTGTGATCGGCGTCTCCGAATGACCGATGTTGAAGCCGAGCTTCGCCAGCCCGGCCTTGAAGAAGCGGGCGTTGTCCCACAGTCGCTCGATGAGCTCCGGCTCGGTCTCGAGCACGTCGATCGCCGCGATGCAGGCGGCCGCCACGGCCGGCGGCGCGGAGGTGGAGAACAGGAATGGCCGCGCCTTGTGCTCGAGCACCGTGCGCAGCGACCGGCTGCCGGCAACGTAGCCGCCCAGCACGCCGATCGCCTTGGAGAGCGTCCCGACCTGGACGTGCACCCGACCGTGCAAGCCGAAGTGATCGACCGTTCCGCGTCCGTTGCGACCGAGCACGCCCGAACCGTGGGCGTCGTCGACGTAGACGATTGCATCGGCCTCCTCGGCAGCCTCGACGATCTCCGGAAGCTTGGCGATGTCTCCGTCCATGCTGAAGACACCGTCGGTGAGGACGAGGACGGTCCGGTCGGCATCGGTCTGCCGAATCTCGCGAAGCGCCGTCCGCAGTGCGTCGATGTCGCCGTGCGGGAAGATGTTGCGCTCGGCCTTGGTCAGACGGATGCCGTCGATGATGCTGGCGTGGTTGAGCGCGTCGGACACGATCACGGCGCCCTCGGGCGCCAGGATCGGGATGACGCCGGTGTTCGTGGTGAAGCCCGATTGGAACGTGAGCGTCGCCTCGACGTGCTTGAAGTCGGCCAGGCGCTGTTCCAGCTGCTCGTGCAGCGTCATCGTGCCGGCGATGGTGCGCACCGCTCCCGAGCCGGCGCCGTAGTCGCGCACCGCCTCGGCGGCCGCGGCCATGAGCTTCGGGTGCGTGTTCAGGCCCAGGTAGTTGTTGCTCGAAAGGGTGATGACCTCCTTGCCGTCGATCACGCAGCGGCTCTTCTGCTCGCTCTGCACGACGCGCAGCCGGCGGAAGATGCCCTTGGCTTTGAGCTCCTCGATCTCGGCGTCCAGGAAGGCGAGCGGGTTACGTGCGCGGGCAGGCGCGGTCATCAGGTGGTCTCCTCGGTGCGTGATGCACGGCCATTGTCGTCCTGTCGCACGGCTTCGACCAGCGCCTGGGTCACGGGTTGCGCGTTTCCCGCTGAGCGGGCGTATCGGCCAGGCAGCCATCGTGGGCACCCGAATCTGACGCCCTCATCGGCCGATATTGCCGCTGGCTGGGAACGGCGGCCGATCCATCGGTCAACCTTCACCGGAGGCGCCGACTGCGGTCCGAATGGCCGGTAGATCGGACACCGGTGAGCGTGAGCGCGCGGCCGTTCCCGTGCCGCCACGTGGGACAACCAGCGACCCCGAGCGGCTGGAGCCGGTCGCGGCGTGCCGAATGCCGCTCTGCTTCGCCAATCGTCGCGCCCAGCGGGACGTCCGACGTGGAGCGCGCGCGTCCAGTCGCCTGCTTCGCCCTTTGTCCCACACGGCGAAACGGCGACGCTCCCTGGGCCGCCCCGTGACTCGACACAGCGGTCAACGTCCCTCAGGCTCAGCAACTGGCGTGGCGCTTCCCCCCTGGCTGGGAACGGCGCGGCGTCGTGGACCCAACCCACCCGATCCGTTACGGCAGCAGCACGACCTTGCCGGCATGGCGAGAGGCGATCAGGTCGAACCCCTTCCGCCAGTCGGCGAGGTCGAAGCGGTGGGTGATGATCGGCGTCACGTCCAGCGAGCCCGAGCGCAGCAGCGCCTGCGTCCG
>DASSTC010000059.1:0-57910 GCA_035708065.1 Candidatus Limnocylindria bacterium
AAACGGGCTGGGGCTGGGTGCAGTTCGGGCAGCGGCGTGCGGTGTACGGAATCTCCGTGGCGCACTCGGTGCAGGTCTTCGTGGTCGGCGTCTGCTCGACGCCGCGTTGACGGCGCGCCTCGAGGGCGTTCATCGGCTTGATCACGAACAGGAAGATCGCGAGCGCGATGAGCAGGAACGAGATCAGCGCGTTCAGGAACAGGCCGTAGCGGATCTGCGCATCACCGACCGTGAACGCGGCCGCGCTGAAGTCCGGTATGCCGATCAGGCCGAGCAGCGGGGTGAGGACGTCGGCCACGAACGAGCTGATCACCGCGCCGAACGCCGCGCCGATGACGACCGCGACCGCCAGGTCGATCACGTTGCCGCGCATGATGAATTCTCGGAATTCCTTGATCACGCGTGCCTCCTCGTGCAGATGGTATTCACTGACTCGCCGGGACCGCGCCGGGAGTATAGGCTTGCCCGGTGGGCGGGCTGCCCATCGGCCCGCTGAGGAGGCGCCAATGCGCGGAGATCGGGTCGAGATCGTGGTCGACAGCGGCCAGGGTGGCGTGCGGACGTTCGAGATCAGCGCCACGCGCAACGGCCGGCGTGTCGAGGTGACGACCGCTCGTGGCGTCGTCGAGGTCAGCGAGGTGACGCGCGGCGGGACGCCGGTGCGCACCGGCCGGTTCATGACCAGCCGGGTCATCGCGCTCGTCGAGCACCCGGCGCTGGAGGGCGGCGAGCGACAGGTCGAGGTCGAGACGACGCGACGGCTGGGAGCAGGCGCAGGCTGAGCCGGCGGCGCATCGGTAGACTCCTAGGTCGATGCGTCTCGCCACCTGGAACGTCAACTCGCTGAAGGCCCGCCTGGAGCGCGTCCTGGCCTGGGCGGAGCGCCATCAGCCCGACATCCTGTGCCTGCAGGAGACGAAGCTGGCCGATGCGGCGGTGCCCGCCCTCGCGTTCGGCGAGCTCGGCTACGAGATCGCTCATCACGGCGCCGGTCGTTGGAACGGCGTGGCCATCGCGTCGCGTATCGGACTCGAGAATGTCGTTGCCGGCCTGCCGGTCGACGATGGCTGGACCGATGACGGCGGCCGCTTCCTGGCAGCGACCTGCGGCGGCGTTCGCGTGGCGAGCATCTACGTCCCGAATGGACGGATGGTCGATTCGGAGTTCTACCTTCAGAAGCTCGACTGGCTGGAGCGGCTCGCCGGCTGGCTCGACGACAATGACCCCGCCACCGAGCTCGCGATCTGCGGCGACTACAACGTGGCGCCCGAGGATATCGACGTGTGGGATCCGGCCGCGGTGCACGGCGCGACCCACGTCTCTCCGGCCGAGCGCGCGGCGGTTGCCCGGCTGCGCGCTTGGGGCATGGTCGACGTGGTGCGCCAGTTCCACCCGGAGCCGGGCTTCTTCAGCTGGTGGGACTACCGAGCCGGCAACTTTCACAAGAACCTCGGCATGCGCATCGACCACGTGTACGTGTCGCCCGCGCTGGCCGCGCGCGCGGTGGGCGCGGAGCGAGACCGCGACGCGCGGAAGCCGTCGACCTACCCCGGCGTGCCATCGGACCACGCGCCGGTCTACGTCGACTTCGACCCGGCATGATGCCAATCGGCGCCGTCACGCCGTACCTGATCGTTGCCGGCGCGCCGGCGGCGATCGACTGGTACCGCGAGATCTTCGGCGCCGAGGAGCTGTCCCGCGCGACCGGCGGCGCCCGACAGGTCGTGCACGCCGAGCTGCGCATCGGCTCGTCGTCGATCTTCATCGGCGATGAGCACGTCAACTACGAGGACATCCACGGACCGATGCGGGTCGGCGGCACGCCGGTGTACCTGGACATCGAGACCGACGATGTCGCGGCGCTCTTCGAGCGTGCCATTGCCGCGGGCGCGACCGCGATCCGGCAGCCGACGAGTCCCGACATGCCGATCCAGTCCGCCAAGTTCCGTGACCCATTTGGCCACATCTGGCTCCTGACCAGGTCGGCTTCCTAGAGCGATTCGAACCGGACGTCGTGGGTCGCGCGATTCCGGGTCCGCTGGTCGAGAACTGCAGTCGTCACGGCGCCAGGCGGCGCAGCTCGCCCGCGAGGCGGCGGCCGGGATTCGACCGCGGCCAGGTCACGCCTCGAGCGCCGACGAAGCGCCGGTAGTCTTCGACGGCTTCGCGCAGCGCGGTGAGAAAGCCCGGCTCGTGCATCGGCTCGAAGCCATCCTCGAACCAGATGCCGAGCACGCGCAACGTGCGCGTCGCGCGCTCGAAACGCGGCTCGATGCGTCCGACCAGCCGGTCGCCGAACAGCAGCGGCAGCGCGTAGTAGCCGAAGCGCCGCTTCACCGCCGGCGTGTAGATCTCCCAGGTGTAGTCGAAGCCGAAGAGGGTCGCCAGCAGGCGGCGATCCCACACCAGGGGATCGAGTGGCGCCAGGAATGCGACCGATGCGGCGGTCTCGTCCTCGCTCGCCGTTGCCTCCAGGACGGGCACCTCCTCGGCGAGCACGTGCCGCGGCTGGCGGAGGCCCTCGACCTGCACGGGCACCAGGATGCCCTCCTCGATCAACTCGGCCGTGATCCGGGCGCGATCGGCTGCCGTCCCCGTACCGGTGATCAGGTCCGAGCCCCCGCCGACGGCCATCAGCCCCACCGCGCGATGGCGGCTGAGCAGCCGGTGCTTCAATGACTCGGCCTTCGTCACGCGACGAGCCAGCACGGCGGCGGGAACCAGGCGCTCGACGAGGTCGTAGTGCCGGCGGTTGCCATCGCGTCGAGCGATGCCGATGCGCCCGGTGACGAACAGCGCCTCCATCACTGCGCGGGCAACGGGCGTCTCCGCCCACCACCAGTCGATGCGCCCGGCGAGATGGCGGAACGCATCGGTCGAGAGCGGTCCGTCGTTGCGGATGCGATCGAGGATCGCGGCAGCCGTCTCGGCATGCTCGCGCAGGATGCCGGCGTCGTAGCGCGTCGCGGCATGATCCCAGGCGAGCCGGTAGAACGGCAGCTCCCCGACGGGCAGAATATTCAACGACTTGTTGTAGAGCTCGGTGAGCTGGCGGTCCTTGCCGTAGAGCCAGCCATCGGTCCACTCGCGGCGATAGCCGGCGATGCGGTTGTGCAGCACGAGGTCGTGGTTGCGGGCGCCCGGCACCTCGATCGGATCGAACTGCACGCTTCCGATCCGTTCGATCACCGACAGGACCGATGCGGGCTCGGCCGGCAGCGAGCGCGGTGGGTCGAGGAGGTGGCGGCGCACGAGGAAACGCCGGGCGTGATCGGCGCTGATCTGCATCGGCTGGCTCGTCAAGCCACCGATGGTAGCCGATTGGCACTCTGAAGCCACGAGTGCCAATTTGTATACTGGCGGCCGAATGGCCATCAAGCGCGACTACTACGAAATCCTGGGCGTCGGCCGCGAGGCGTCGGACGACGACATCAAGCGTGCGTTCCGGCGCCTGGCGCAGCAGCATCACCCGGACGTCGACAGCAGCGACGGCGCGGAGGAGCGCTTCAAGGAGCTGAACGAGGCGTATCGGGTGCTGGGCGATCGCCAGCGCCGCCAGGCGTACGACATGTTCGGCCACGCCGGGGTGGATAACGCGGGCGGTGGCTTCGAGGGCTTCGGCGGCGGCTTCGGCCCGTTCGGCGACATCTTCGACGCCTTCTTTGGTGGCTCACCAGCGGGTGGCCGCCGCGGGCGGCGCGTGATGGCCGGCGCGGACCTGCGCTACGACCTGACGATCGACTTTGGCGAGGCGGTCAGCGGCGTCACTCGCCAGATTGCGTTCGCGACGCTGGTGCGCTGCCCAACGTGCGAGGGCAGCGGCGCGGAGCCCGGCACCGAGCCCGAGCGCTGCCCGGAGTGCAACGGCACCGGCGAGAAGCGGCGCGTCAGCCAGACGATCCTGGGCCAGATGGTGAACATCGTGGCCTGTCCGCGCTGCGGCGGCGAGGGTCGCATCGTCGCGACGCCCTGCCATACCTGCGATGGCGATGGCCGCGTGCGCGAGGAGCGCACCCTGGACGTGACCATCCCGGCCGGGATCGAGTCGGGGCAGCGGATTGCCCTCGAGGGGCAGGGCGAAGCCGGCCCCCGCGGCGGTCCTGCGGGCGACCTGTATGTGGCAGTGACGGTGCGCGACCATCCGGAGCTCGTGCGGCGTGGCACCGAGCTCTTCTACGAGCTGCCACTGACCTTCCCGCAGGCGGCGCTCGGCGCCCGCGTCTCGGTACCGAGCGTGGAGGGCACGACCGAGGTCGACGTGCCGCCAGGAACCCAGAGCGGCCACGAGATCCGGATGCGCGGGCTGGGCGTGCCCCGCCTGCGGGGCAGCGGTCGCGGCGACCTGCACGTGATCGTCACCGTCGTCGTTCCGCAGAAGCTGTCGAAGCGGGAGCGCGACCTGCTCGCTCAGCTCGGGGAGGAGCGTCCGGCAGCGGAGCTGCCCAAGGGCAGCGCCGGGGTCTTCGACCGCATTCGCGACCTGTTCAGCTGATCGTCGCGGACCGATGCGCTGGCTCGAGCTGACCGTCGAGTCCGATGTCGAGGCCGTGGAGGCGGTATCGGAGATCTTCGGCCGGCTCGGGCGGGGCGCCGCGGTGCGGCCGACCCGGCTGCTGCGCGACCCCAACGACGAGCTCGCGGCCCGCGAGGACCCGACGGCGCCATACCTGGTCACGGCCCACATCCCGGATGACGCCGCCTCGGCCGACGCGATCGACACCATTGAGCGGGCGCTGTGGCATCTCCAGGCTTTCGGACTGCGGCCCGTCGGCGAGCTGCGAGTCACGCTGGTCGACGACGCCGACTGGCTGGAGGGCTGGAAGTCGGGCTATGTGCTGCAGCGCATCGGTCGCGTGGTGATCGTGCCGTCCTGGCTGGACGAGCCGCTCGCCGAGGGCGAGGTCGCGATCCGACTCGACCCGGGCATGGCCTTCGGTACGGGGCTGCATCCCACCACGCGTGGCTGCCTGCAGTTGCTTCAGAAGCTTGCACCGATGCCCACGACCCTCCTCGACGTTGGCACCGGTTCGGGGATCCTGGCCCTCGCCGCGTTGCAGCTCGGCGCGGAGCGCGCGGTCTGCATCGACACCGACTCCATCGCCGTGGGCGCGACCCGGGCCAACGCCGACGTCAACGGGCTGGGCGATCGGGTCGAGGTGCGGCTGGGGACGCTTCCGCCGGCGCCCGTGGGGAAGCCGTTTCCGCTGGTGCTGGCCAATCTCGTCGCCGCATTGCTCATCGAGCTGGCGGCACCGCTCGCCGCGCACACCGAGCCGGGCGGGACGCTGCTGGCCAGCGGCATCATCGAGCCACGTGCCGACGAGGTGACCGATGCGCTGGCGGCCGCCGGCTTCGTCGAGCGGTCGCGCCTGGACGACGGGGAGTGGGTCTCCCTCCGGCTGGAGCGTGCAGCGTGAACCGCTTCTTCGTCGAGGACGTTTCAATCGATCGGATCGCGCTGCCGGCCGCGGTCGCGCACCAGGTCTCGCGCGTCTTGCGATTGCGCGACGGTGACGAAATCATGCTGCTCGACAACGCCGGTCAGCAGGCGCGCTGCCGGCTGAGCGGCAGCGCGTGCGAGGTCGTCGAGCGCGGCGACGCCCGCGGCGAGCCGCGGCATCGGCTCAGCATCTGCCAGGCGCTGATCAAGGGCGACCGTCTCGAGGAGGTCGTGCAGCATGGCACGGAGATCGGCGTCGCCGAGTTCCGCCTGTTCGTCAGCGAGCGTTGCGTGGTGCGCGAGCTGAGCGAGCGGCGGGTCGAGCGGCTGCGAACGATCGCGCGCGAGGCGGCCGAACAGTCCGAGCGCGGCCGCATCCCGGCGGTGGGCGAGCCCGTTGCGTTCGACGAGGTTGCCGCGCCGGGCGCGGTCCTGCTCTTCGAGCGGCATGCCGGTGCCCGACTCTCGCAGCTCGAGCAGCCGGCGGCGAGCTTGATCATCGGTCCCGAGGGTGGCTTCAGCCCCGCGGAGGTGGCGACCGCCCGGCAGCGGGGCGTCGTGCTGGCGAGCCTCGGACCACGAATCCTGCGTTCCGAATCGGTCGCGCTGGCGGCCGCCGCGGTCGTCCTGTCCGGGAGCGGTGACTTCGCGTAGGCTCGCAGCATGAACGACAGCGACTGCCTCTTCTGCCGGATCGTGGCCGGCGAGATCCCGGCCGACGTCGTGTACCGCGACGACGATGTGCTCGCGTTCCGCGACGTGAACCCGCAGGCGCCGACACATGTGCTGGTCATCCCGCGGCGCCACGTCGCATCGGCCCATGTGCTCGAGGACGGGGATCTGGCAGCCGCCCTGTTTGGCGCGGTCCGCGCCATCGCCGATGGCGAGCACCTGGACGACGGATACCGCGTGGTCACCAACGTCGGAGAAGCCGCGGGCCAGACCGTGCCGCACCTGCACCTGCATCTGCTCGGGGGACGCCCGCTTGGCTGGCCGCCCGGCTGAACTCGCAGCGGGCGCGATTGACCCTCATCGGCCTCGCTGCTAGGCTACGCGGGCTCTCACGGGCGCCGATTTCGGCTGCCCGCATTTCACGAGCAGAGAGGAGGCGAGACGTTTGGCAGAAGTCCGCGTGGGCGAGAACGAGTCGTTCGAGAGTGCGCTGCGTCGCTTCAACAAGAAGATCCAGCAGTCCGGCATCCTGGCCGAGGCACGACGTCGCGAGCACTACGAGAAGCCCAGCGTGAAGCGCAAGCGCAAGGAAGCCAAGAAGCGCAAGGTTTCCCGCGCCTAGGTTCGCCAGACGCTCACTCCGAGCGGGCCCCCGCTCTCCCGAGACCGCCAGGCACGAGGAGACAGACCGATGGAGCCCGCCCAGCATCCCGAGATGACACTCCAGGAACGGATCGCCGCCGCGATGCGTGACGCGATGCGCGCGCGCGACGAGCGCCGCACCACGACGCTGCGCATGGCGATGGCGGCTGCCCACAACCGCGAGATCGAGCTTCGCCGGCCCCTGACCGATGCGGACATGCTCGACGTCCTCGGCCGGCAGCTGAAGCAGCGCCGCGAGAGCATCGAGCTGTTCAGGGCCGGCGGCCGTCCGACGCAGGCGGACGCCGAGGCGGCCGAGGCGGCCATCCTCGCGGAGTTCATGCCCGAACAGCTGCCGCCCGAGGAGCTCGAGCGCCTCGTGCGTGCCGCGATCGCCGAGACCGGCGCCACGCAGCCCGCGCAGATGGGCATGGTCATGGGCCGCGTCGCGCCGCAGGTCAAGGGCCGCGCCGATGGTCGCGCGCTCAGTGACCTCGTCCGGCGCCTGCTGGCCGAGCCAGGGGAGCCGAGCGCCTGACGGCGCGTCACGGGATGTTCATTCCGCGCACCCTGGCGCAGACCGACGAGGGACCGGGCCGCGGTGCCGTCGCGCGTGCCATCCTCGTCGGCGCGCTGCTGGCGCTGGCGCTCTTCGCGATCCTCGCCGCGCCGATCATTCCGGGGCAGGTCAGCATCCGGGTCGGCGACGTCGCCACCGAGGACATCCGTGCCCCCCGCAGCGTCTCGTTCATCTCCGAGAGCCAGACCGGCGCGGCGCAGCAGGAGGCCGAGGACCGGGTGGCGCCGGTGTACGACGCCATCCGGCCGCTGGCCGACATCCGCGCCGACCAGCTCCGCGACTTCGACCGCGTGGCCAACCAGGTCGCCTCGATGCTCGACCGCGTCGCGGCCGGGAACCTGACTCCAGAGGAGTTGCCCGGCGCGCTCGAGGCGGCGGTTCCCTCGCTGAACGAGTCGCAGGTCACCCAGATCTCGGGCATGTCGTCGCCGCGCTGGGAGTCGGTCGCGGCCGCTGGCCGCGCGGCGCTCGAGAGCGTCTACTCCGGTCCGATCCGCGAGGACGAGCTGAGCGACGCGCGCCAGCAGGCGCGCAGCAGCGTCACCGAAGACCTCGCCCAGCAGGACCGCGAGCTGGCCGGCGACCTGGCGGCGGCGAACGTCGTGGCGACCAGCGAGATCAGCGCGGAGAAGACCGCGCAGGCGCGCCAGGCGGCCCGCGAGCAGGTCGAGCCGGTGGTGGTCAACGTCGTCGAGGGAACGGTCGTCGTGCGCGACGGCGACCAGGTCACCCAGCAGGACGTCGAGAAGCTCGAAGAGCTGGGCCTCACCGGGGCGCGCGCCAACACCACCGCGCTGCTCGGCAACCTGCTCGTGGCGCTGCTGATGGCCGGCATGATCGTCGGGTTCCTGTGGCGCTTCCAGCCGGAGCTGTGGTACCGCAACCGGTCGCTGCTGCTGTTCATGCTCTCCCTGGTGGTGACCGCCATCGCCATGCGGATCGCCGCCGACCGTGCTCTCTGGAGCTTCGTTATCCCGACCTCGGCGACCGTCCTGCTGGTCGGTCTGCTGCTCGGCGGTCCGGCGGGCGCCGCGGTGGCCACCGCACTGGCGGTCCTCGCGGGGGTGATGAACCGCGAGGGGCTCGAGCCGGCGCTCTACGTCCTGGCCGGCGGCATGGCGTCGTTGCTCGCCATCGTGCGCGCCGAGCGCCTCAACGCCTTCCTGCGCGCCGGGCTGCTGCTGGCGCTCAGCAACATCACCGTGCTCGTCGCGTTCAGCCTGCTCGACCAGCGCGACGTCGCGGCGGTGCTGCAGGGCGCGACCGCCGGCGCGGTGAACGCCGGCCTGTCGGTCTTCCTGGCGGTCGGCTCATTCGCGATGCTCGGCAACCTGTTCGGGATCATGACCGTCTTCCAGCTGCTCGAGCTGGCGAACCCCTCGTCGCGGCTGCTGCGCCGGCTGCTGCTCGAGACGCCGGGCACCTACCACCACAGCGTGATGGTCGGCAACCTGGCCGAGCGGGCCGCCGAGACGATCGGCGCCGATCCGCTGCTGGCGCGCGTCGCGGCGTACTACCACGACATCGGCAAGATGAAGAACCCGCTGGCCTTCATCGAGAACCAGGCCGGCGCCCGGAACATCCACGACGACCTGACCGCCGAGACGAGCGCCAGGATCATCGCCAGCCACATCCGTGACGGCATCGACCTGGGCTACGAGTACGGGCTGCCGGTGCAGATCATCGGCTTCATCCCGCAGCACCACGGCACCAGCGTGATGAGCTACTTCTACGGCAAGGCGCTGCGCGAGGTGGGCGACAACGAGGAGCTGGTCAACCGCGACGCGTTCCGCTACCCGGGGCCGAAGCCGCAGAGCCCCGAGGCGGCGATCCTCATGCTCTCGGACGGCGTCGAGGCCAGCGTGCGGTCGCTGGACGAGAAGGACGAACCGTCGATCCGGGCGATGGTCGATCGCATTGTCGACGCGCGCGTCGAGGACGGCCAGCTCGACGACGCCGACCTGACGCTGAAGAACATCGCGCAGATCAAGGAAGCCTTCGTGCAGCAGCTGCTGGGCATGTACCACCAGCGAATCAAGTACCCCGACAACGTCGTGCCGCTGGAGCGCCGAGAGCAGGCCTAGACCGATGCGACGGCGGTCGCCTACGATGGTCCGACCATGGCCTGCGCCGTCACGATCCACGATCGCATCGGTCACGAGCGGCTGGCGAGCGCCGTCGAGCCGCTGACTGCCGACGAGGCACTCAGCCTCCTGGAATCGGCGATTTCCGAGACGACGCGTGCGGCGGGGGCATCGGTCCGGGGCTGCGAGGTCGAGCTGACGCTCAGCGGCGATGCCGAGATGGAGCGGCTGAACTTCGACCACATGGGCGAGCGTGGGCCAACCGATGTGCTCTCCTTCCCGCTGCACGAGTGGTCGGTCGACGAGGGCGGCTCACACCTCTCCGATGACGACGGCGCCTCGCCGCCCGGCTCGATGATGCTCGGCGACGTGGTGATCGATGTCGACCAGGCCGTGCGCCAGGCCGCCGAAGGTTCGTGGAGCGTCATGGAGGAGCTCGTCCTGCTCGCCATCCACGGGACCCTCCACCTGCTCGGCCACGACCATGCCGAGCTCGACGAGGAGACCGCCATGCGCGGCGTCGAGCACGATGTGCTGCGCACGCTGCACCGCAAGCACCATGAGGTCTCGTGGCAGCCCGGCTCGCTGTTCGACCGCGCCGGGCACGCCGTGACGACGGGGAGCTGATCGGCGGACAACGGTCGTTTGGCGTGAATTGCGCCGCCCCCGGAACGCCGATGTCGAGCCTTGGTGCGCCGATCAGGCGGGGACGAGGCGCGCGATCTGGGCCATGTGGTCGGCATCCTCGCCGGCGATGTGCGACTCGTAGAGCTGCACGCTCATCGGTCCGTTTTCGGCGTGGACGCCGGGACGTCGCCAGCCGGCGTCGTCGAGCGACTCCAGCAGGCCGAGGTGCTCGGCGCGCAGCGCCAGGAATCGGCGCAGCGCCTCGCCGAAGTCCATGTCGTGATAGTGCCGCTCGACCCCCAGCGCCGCCTGGTCGAAGCCGGGCAGCGTCGGATTGTCCTCGTCGAGCATCCGTCGCACCCGCTCCAACGTCCGTTCCTCGGTGTCGCCGAGGTGCGCCACGACCTCGACGATCGACCATTCGTCGGGCGCGGGTCGGGCGCGCAGCGCCGCGTCGGTCAGGCCGCGGACCAGGGTCTGAAGCGTGACCGGGTTGGATCGCAGCGCCTTGAGCAGCTCTTCTCGTTCGTCGTACATCCCCGCAGCGTAGCGGCGCGCAGTCGTCAGTGCGTCGCGGCCGAGCGCCCTGTATCGGCGAAGGCTAGTGCCGCCTGCACAGGCCGGTCGGCGCGCAGCTCGGGCGCGATGGTGTCTCGCCCGAGGATGGCGTCGACGACGAGCGCCGCCGATGCCGGCCCGGTCGAGATGCCCCACGGGCCGTGGCCGGCGCACACGAACAGTCCGCTGGCCCCCTCGACCGGACCGATGAACGGCCGCCCGTCGACGGACTGCGGCCGCGCGCACATGCGCGTCTGGACAATCGGCGCATCGGCCGCCGAGGGCAGGAACCGTTCGGCGCGCTGCACCAGCAGACGGGCGATCGACGACGGGTCCGGCTCGTCGGGCAGGAACGTCGAGCCGAGGGTGCTGACCCCGTTCGCGCTGGCGATGCTGAACAACGAGGGGGGCTCCGGATCGGTCGACGCGGCGGCCCGGGCGGTGGCGACCGCCGGCCGGTTCACCGAGTCGACCTCGTCCTCCTCGATGACGTGACGCAATGGCTCGGGCAGTCGCAGCTGGACGGTGACGCCCCAGGTGCGGTGGATCGGCTGCCATGCGCCATACGGGTCGACCAGCGCGGGGGTCCAGGGGCCGGCCGCCACGAGGACCGCATCGGCCTCGACCTCGGATCCATCGCCCAGGCGCAACCCGCGCGCCCGGCCCTCGACCGTCCACGGCGTTGCCGCCAGGCCGATGCGCAGGGTCGCGCCCTTCCGCATCGCCCGGCTGGCATAGCCGGCCGTGGCCGAGTCCGGCGGAACCGGATAGCCGGTCGCCAGCCGGCAGGCCGCGAGGCCCGGAGCCAACGCGGGCTCGGCCCGGGCCAGGTCGGCGGCGGAGAGGAACGTCGCCTCGAGCTCCGGCGAGGTCGCGGCGAAGTGGGCGACCTGGCGGCGGACGGCATCCTCGTCGCGATTGAGCAGCAGCAGGCCGGCAGGCCGATCCGGTACGCCGAAGTCGTCGGATGCCGCCGCGAGCTCGCGATAGCGGGTCAGCGAGTCGTGGTAGAGCACCGCCAGCACCGGGTCGAACGGATGCTGGATCGCGCCCAGGTTGCGTCCCGAGGCGCCGGCGCCGATGGCGGTCTGCTCGTAGAGCGTGACCGAGGCGCCCTGATCGGCCAGGAAGGCTGCAGCGGCGCAGCCGATGATGCCGCCACCGATGACGGCGACGTCAGGCGTTCGTGACACGGTGGCTGCATTCTGGCACTACCATCGCCCAGCGATGAAGGTGATCTGCGGCCTCGGCAACCCGGGCGAACGCTACCGCTACACCCGACACAACGTCGGCTTTCGGGTGGTCGACTTGCTTGCCGACCGATGGAAGGTGAGCGGTGGCCGGGTGCGCGACGGCGCGGCCAGCATCGAGGTGCCGCGCCCGTCGGGTGCCGTGCTGCTCGTCAAGCCGATGAAGTACATGAACCTGTCCGGCGGTCCGCTGCGCGCGGCGATGCGCCAGACGAACGCCGAGCCGGGCAGCGACCTGCTCGTCGTTGCCGACGACGTCGACCTGCCGCTCGGCCGCATTCGGCTACGCCGTTCAGGCTCGGCCGGCGGCCACAACGGGCTGCGCGACATCATCTCGGCCTTCGGCTCGAACGAATTCGCCCGCCTGCGCGTCGGGATCGGGCGCGGCGGCGAAACGGTCGACCACGTCCTGTCGACCTTCGGTCCGCCCGAGCGCGAGCTGGCGGCCCTGGCGGTCGCGGTCGCGGCCGATGCCGCGGAGCGCTGGCTCTCCGACGGGATCGAGGCGGCGATGAACGAGTTCAACGGCACCGACCTGGCCGCGCCGGCATGACCGTCGCCGAGCCCGTTCCACCGTCCATCAGCCCGCCGCCGGGCGGCGTCAACCGTCGGGTCGCGGTGCTGACCGACGCGATCGCGGCGACGCTGCCGCCGTCCGGGCAGCTGCGCGTCCCGTCAGCCGCGCGCGCGGCCTACCTCGCCGCCCGT
Source organism: Candidatus Limnocylindria bacterium (assembly GCA_035708065.1). GTDB lineage: Bacteria > Chloroflexota > Limnocylindria > QHBO01 > QHBO01 > JAICUY01. The sequence continues at coordinate 12,562 of DASSTC010000059.1, forward strand.
CGCTCGCTGATTCCCGCCGGCACGCCGCTGGTCGCGGTGGTCCGCACCGAGGACGAGGCGCACCGCCTTGCCGACGATCTGCGCTCGTGGGTGGCCAGCGGCCAGGTGCGTGTCCTGCCGGAGCGTGCCGCGCTGCCGCTCGAGCGGGCGCTGCCCGAGCACGAGGAGTCGGCCGAGCGGCTCGAGGTGCTCGGCGAGCTCGGGTCGGGTCGGCATCACCTCGTGATCGTCGCGCCGCTCCAGGCGCTCGTGCAGCGGACGCTGGCCCCCGGGCAGCTGTCCGCCGGGCGGATCGAGCTGCGTCGGGGCGAACGGGTCGCGCAGCGAGCGTTGCTGACGCGCCTGGTCGACGGCGGCTACGACCCGGTCGTCGAGGTGAGCGGCGTGGGCGAATTTGCCAACCGCGGCGGCATCGTCGACGTCTGGCCACCGGGCGCGACCGATCCGATCCGGATCGAGCTGTTCGGCGACGAGATCGACTCGATTCGCGCCTTCGACCCGATGACCCAGGGCAGCCGCCGCCGCCTCGAGCACGTCACGCTGCTGCCCGCCAGCGAGTTCCTGCCGGCCGGCGGCTGGTCGTCGCTCTCAGAGCCCACCCCGGGAGCGCTGACCGACCAGCTGCACGAGGACCTCGCCAGGCTCGAGCAGGGCGATCTCGGCGAGGCGGCCGAGACGTGGGCCGCGCCGCTGACCGCCGGACCCGCCGCCGAGCACGTATCGTCGTCCGCGCACCTGGTCCTGACCGACGCGAGCGAGCTGCGCGCGTTGGCGGCCGAGCTCGACCGGCAGGCCGCCGACCGGCTCGCCGCGCTGGTCGAGCAGGGCGAGCTGCCGCCGACCTGGCCGCTGCCGTACGACGCCGGGGCGACGCTGGCGGCGCTCGAGGCGCGGGCCGCGGAGACCCTCGACGAGCAGCTCTACGCCGGCGACGGCGTGCCGTCGAACACCGGCGAGACCGGCTTCGGCATCGCGCCGCCGCTGCCCGGTCGCGCCGAACGGCTGGGCGGCTGGCTCACCGAGCTGGCCGCCGAGCAGCGCGTGGTGGTCACCACCGACCAGGCGAGCCGCATCGCCGAGCTGCTCGAGGAGGCGGGACGTCCGACGGCCGCGACCGCGGAGCTCGCCGAGCTGCCGCCGCGCAGCGGCATCGGCCTGGTGCATGGCTCGTTGAGCGCCGGATTCAGCCACGCCGGATCGGAGCTGCTGGTCCTGACCGACCGCGAGCTGTTCGGCGCGACCCGCGTGCGACGGCTGGTCCCCGGCAAGCGGGTGGTGACCCGTGACCTGATCGGCAAGCTGAACGCAGGCGACCCGGTGGTCCACATCGACCACGGCGTGGCGCGCTATGCCGGCATGACACAGCGCGAGTACGGCGGCGCGGTCAAGGAGTATCTGCAGCTCGACTTCGCCGGTGACGACAAGATCTTCCTGCCGGCCGACCAGATCGGCCGCATCACGCGCTACTCCGGCGGCCCGGCGCCCGCGCTCAGCAAGCTGGGCGGCACGGACTGGGAGCGCACCAAGAGCCGCGTGCGACGCGCCGTGGCCGAGCTGGCGATGGACCTGCTCGAGATCTACGCGGCGCGCGAATCCGCGCCGGGCTTCGCCTTCAGCCCGGACACGACCTGGGAGCGGGAGCTCGAGGAGGCGTTCCCCTGGACCGAGACGCCCGACCAGGCGCGGACCATCGAGGAGGTCAAGGCCGACATGCTGCGCCAGCGGCCGATGGACCGGCTGGTGTGCGGCGACGTCGGCTACGGCAAGACCGAGGTCGCGCTGCGCGCGGCGTTCAAGGCGGTGCAGGACGGCAAGCAGGTCGCCGTGCTGGTGCCGACGACCGTGCTCGCGCAGCAGCACCTGCTGACGTTCCAGCGCCGGCTGGCACCGTTCCCGGTGCGCGTCGAGATGCTGAGCCGCTTCGTGGGGAAAAAGCAGCAGCAGGCGATCGTCGAGGGGGTGCGCGATGGGACGGTCGACATCCTGATCGGGACGCACCGGATCCTGTCGAAGGACATCGCCTTCGCCGACCTCGGCCTGCTGGTGGTCGACGAGGAGCAGCGCTTCGGCGTGGCGCACAAGGAGCGCATCAAGAGCCTGCGCAAGGAGGTCGACGTCCTGACGCTCTCCGCGACGCCCATCCCGCGCACGCTCCATCTGTCACTCGTCGGCATTCGTGACCTGAGCGTCATCGAGACGCCGCCGGAGGCGCGACTACCCATCCAGACGCGCATCGCCGAGGACGACGACGGCCTGGTGCGCGACGCGATCAACCGCGAGCTCGACCGCGGCGGGCAGGTTTTCTTCGTCCACAACCGCGTCGAGAACATCGAGGCGGTCGCCGAGCGGGTACGGCGCCTCGTGCCGCGGGCGCGGGTGGCCATCGGTCACGGTCAGATGGCCGAGGGGATGCTCGAGCGCGTGATGCTCGACTTCGACGCGGGCCGCTTCGACGTCCTGGTGTGCACCACCATCATCGAGTCGGGGCTCGACATCCCGAACGCGAACACGATCATCATCAACCGCGCCGACACGTTCGGCCTGGCGCAGCTCTACCAGCTCCGCGGACGGGTCGGCCGCAGTGACCGGCGGGCCTACGCCTACCTGCTGCATCGGCGCGGTCATCCGCTCACCCCGGTCGCTCGCAAGCGGCTGCATGCCATCTTCTCGGCCTCCGATCTTGGCGCCGGCTACCAGATCGCGCTGTCCGACCTCGAGATCCGCGGCGCCGGCAACATCCTGGGCGCCGAGCAGCATGGCTTCATGGCGGCGGTCGGCTTCGAGCTCTACACCCGCCTGCTGGCCGAGGCGGTGGATCGCCTCCGCGGTCGGCCGCCCGAGCCCGAGCCGGCGCCCGTGCGACTCGACCTGCCCGGATCGGCGTTTCTGCCGGATGCATACATCGCCGACAGCGGGGTGAAGCTCGAGGTCTATCGTCGCTTCGCCGAGGTGCGTTCGCCCGACGAGGCCGATGCGCTGCGCAGCGAGCTCGAGGACCGATTCGGGCCGGTGCCCGACGAGGTCGAGGGGCTGTTCACGGCGGTCGCGGTGCGGCTGGCCGCCGAGGCGGCCCGCGTCCCGGAAGTGCGCGCCGAGGCCGGACGCGTGACGTTCAAGTGGCCGCGCTACGACCGGACGCGGGTCACCACCGCCTTGATGGTCGCCGGCTTCCGGCCGGTTGCCGGGTCGAACCAGATCCGCATCCCGGTGGGGCCCGGGCGCGACCTGGTCGACGTCACGCTGCGTGCGCTCGCGGCGCTGGCTGCAGTCGCGTGAGCGGCGCGGCGCCACGGCTGCGCGAGATCACCCTCGACGACATCGAGCTCGTCGACGGCTGGGACCGCTCGCCCGATGCCCACGGTCCGTTCAATGACTTCGGCCTGCCGCATCGCTCGATCCGTGAGGCGGCGCTCGAGGGGCGGCTGCTCGGCGAGGGCGGCGGCAACCTGCTCGTCGAGGCGTCCGACGGCATGCCGATCGGGACGGTCTCGTGGCACGGCGTGACCTACGGGCCGAATCCGGAGTCACGCGCCTGGAACATCGGCATCTCGCTGATCCCTGAGGCACGCGGCCACGGCTACGGTGCGCAGGTCCAGCGACAGCTCGCCGAGCGGCTCTTCGCGACGACGACCGCGAACCGGGTGGAGGCGTCGACCGACGTCGAGAACGTCGCCGAGCAACGGGCGCTCGAGAAGGCGGGCTTTGCGCGCGAGGGGGTCCAGCGCGCGGCGCAGTGGCGCGGCGGGGCATGGCACGACCTGGTGACCTACGCGCTGACGCGTGACGACCTGTCGGAGACATCCGGCGCGACCGACCGCTCGGGGGCGTCCGAATGAGACCGATCATGCTCCTGGCGGGCATCGCCCTGGCGCTGGTTGCGTGCGGTGAGGAGCCGCCGCCGTCGAGCCGCTCCGCCACGCCGATCGCCAGCAGTCCGGCGGCGGAGGTCGTTCGTGACGCGTTCCGCCTCACCATCGCCGCGGGGTCGGCCACCTACCGCGTCGACGAGCCGATCGTGATCCGGACCGTGCTGGCCTATGCGGGACCGGCGCCGAGCATCGAGGTCGCCGGCTCGGGCTCCGGGCTGGTCGGCTTCTCGCTCGAGCAGCTCGACGGACCGATCGTGGTCGAGGCGGCCGGCACCTCCGACTGCGCCCCGTGGACGCTGAAGCGCGGCGACAATCTCATCGCCTTTCAGAAGAGTGGCGGCTACTCTGCCGACGACCCGCAGGCGGACTTCTTCGCACGCTACCTCAACGACCCGCTGCTGCGGCTGCCCGCCGGCCGATGGCGCATCACCGCCCTCGCCAGCCTGGCGCGTCCGGGATGCGATGGTGGAGGCGTCAACCTGTCGGCATCGGTGGAGGTCACCGTCCGCTAGCGGTGCTGCGCCGACCGGTCACGCCTGGGCGGGCTCGCTCTCGGGCTCGACGTCGAGCGTCTCGCGGAGCTGCAGCTGCCGCATGACCGCCGCCCGCGTCAGCATCCCCACGAACTCGCGGCCGTCCAGGACGGGGACCTGCTCGAGATCGTGACCGGTCAGCGCGCCGATCGCCTCGTCCAGCGTCTGCCGCGGGCTGACCGTGACGAGGCCATCGCGACCGCCCATCACCTCGGCCACCGTCGTCGTGTCGCGACGCTCGGCCGCCACGCCGCTGATGTCGCCGAGGGTCACGATCCCGACCAGCCGGCCGTTGTCGGTCACCGCCATCGCGCGGCGGTTGCGCGGGAGGAGGTGCTCCTCGATGAGCTCGGCGACCGTCGTGCCGGGCATCACCGAGGACGTGTCGCGGCTCATCACCGACTCGACCGGCACGTCGCGCAGGCGCTCCTCGAGCACGACCTGCTTCAGGCTCGACGAGGCGGCGTTCTGCAGGAACCAGCCGATCGCCGCGATCCACAGCCCGTTGACCAGGTTGCCGTTGAAGACCTGCAGGATGCCCCACAGGATGAACAGGCCGCCGACGATCTGGCCCGCGCCGACCGCGATCTCGGTCGCGCGGCGGAGGCTGTGGGTCATGCCCCAGGCAATCGAGCGCAGCACGCGGCCGCCGTCGAGCGGGAAGCCGGGGATCAGGTTGAAGCCACCCAGCAGCGCGTTGACGATGGCAAGGTACGCGAACAGCGCCTGCAGGCGTTCATCGGTCATCAGCAGCGCGATGCCGAACGCGATCGCCGCGATGACGAAGCTCGAGAGCGGACCGACGATGGCGACCCAGAACTCGGTGCGCGCGTCCTTCGGCTCGGTGGCCAGGTTCGACACGCCGCCGAAGATGAACAGGGTGATCGAGCTGACCTCCAGGCCGCGCGAGCGCGCGACGAACGAGTGCGACAGCTCGTGGACGAGGACCGATGCGAAGAGCAGCACGGTCGCGACCGCACCGAGGACCCAGGCAAGGGTCGCATCCAGTCCGGGGATCGCGGCGGGGAAGTAGCCAACCGCCAGCGACCAGGTCAGCAGCGCGAAGACGACGAGCCAGCTGACGTGGATGCTGACGTCGATGCCGCGGACGCTGAACAGGCGGAATGCGTTCTTCACATCGCCGCCTCAGCACTGGCCATGCCGCTAACCCTAGAGCTCCTGGCGCCGGAAGGCGAGCCAGGCGACGACGAAGACGACGACCACCAGCATCACGTTGACGAGCAGCGGACCGATCAGCATCTCGGGCGGCGTGCCGAGCGCCAGCGACCGGCCGGCGGCCGACAGTCCGCCGGGCGTGTATGGACCGATGCCCGGCAGGGCGCCGACGACGGCCACGACCGCCAGGACGGCGATGCCGAACGCGGCCGCCACGAGCGACGAGCGCGCCAGCGTGCTGCCAAGGAAGGTGAGCGTGGCGTAGACCATCAGCTGCAGGAATAGGAGCAGGCCCATCGCCAGGTATCCGCCGATCGGCAGCGCTTCGAACAGCCATGTCGTGTAGCCGTAGCCGGCGAGCGTCGCGGCGACCGTCCCGATGAGCAGCGTCAGCCCGATGGCAATCAGCTTGGCGAGCAGGTAGGCCGCCCGCGACGCCGGCTTGGTCAGGAACAGCGCCGCGATGCCGCGCTCCTTGTCGAGCGCGACGCTGCCCATCGCCAGCAGGATCGCGGCAAGCACGCCGGTCTGGCCGACGTTCTTGAGGAACTGGTCGACCGCATCGGCCGTCGTGGGCGGCGGGATGACGCTCGCCAGCGCGTCGCTTGCGAGGGCGCGGATGAGCTCCGGGGTGTACCTGGCCAGCAGCGGCGAGGCGATGCCGAACACCGCGAACACGATGAGCACGACCAGCAGCCGCTTCGTGCGCCACTGCTCGCGAAGCTCCTTGTCGAACAGCGGCAGCAGGCCCGTCATGCCGCTCGCTCCGCGTCGCGGCCGGTGAGCCGCAGGAACACATCCTCCAGGTTCGGCCGCAGCCGCTCGAACGCCACGAGGCCGATCCGCCGCGCAGCGAGCGCGGCGAGCAGCGCCGGGCCTGCCTGCGCCGGATCGTCGGTCAGCACGCGCAGCTCCCCGAACGCATCGAGCACCTCGGTGACGCCAGGGACGTCGCGCAGCGCCTCGGCCAGCGAGGGGAGCTGGTCGAGGTGGCGAGCGTCCGGCTCGATGCGATACACCGGCTGCGCATAGCGCTCGAGCAGCTCGCCGACCGGGGCATCGGTCAGCAGGCGGCCGTGATCGAGGATGGCGACCCGGTCGCAGATCCGCTCGGCATCGGCCAGGATGTGGGTCGAGAAGAGGACCGTCGAGCCACCGGCCAGCTGCCGAATGGTGGTCAGCACGTCGTGCCGGCCCTCGGGATCCAGGGCGCTCACCGGCTCGTCGAGGAGCAGCACCGGCGGACGGTTGAGGACCGCCTGGCCGAGCCCCAGCCGCTGGCGCATCCCGCCGGAATAGCCACCGATTCGCCGTCGCGCGGCGTCGCTCAGGCCGACCAGCTCGAGCGTCTCGTCGACGCGTTGCCGCAGCTCGGCGTCGCGCATCCCGTACAGCCGGCCGACGACCTCGAGCAGCTCACGGCCGGTCATCCAGGTCGGGAAGCGCGGGTCCTGGTCGAGATAGCCGATCAGCCCGCGGCGGTTCGGCTCGCCGTGGACGGTCGGGATGCCGGCGATCTTCGCCTGCCCGGCCGTGGGATGGGCGAGCCCGGTCAACAGCCGCAGCGCGGTCGTCTTGCCGGCGCCGTTCGGTCCCAGGAAGCCGAAGACGATCCCCTCCGGCACGCGCAGGTCGAGGTGATCGAGGGCGAGCACGCTGCCGAAGCGCTTGGTCAGCCCCTCGCAGGCGATGGCGGTCACGGCCGGCTGGTCCGGCGCGAGCGGTGGCATCGGTCTAGGCGTCCTCCCGGCCGACGAACAGGTAGACCAGCGGGCCGACGAGCTGGCCGAAGACGATGACCAGCGCCCAGACCCACTTGTTGCCGCCCTTCACCTGCCGTTCCGGCCGGGTCAGGTCCCAGAGCGACACGCCGATGAGGATCAGCTGCAGGGCGAGCAGCGGCAGGATGAACGGCAGCGCCTCGGTAAGGGTCATCGGTTGGCTCCGATCTGCTGGCGGTCCGGATCGTCGCGCCAGACGACGTACGAGTAGGCGAAGAGGATCGGCACCAGGACGACCACCCCGCCGAGCAGCAGGAACACCTGCACGCCGCCGGGCGTCAGCAGCGCGGCGAGGATCACGAGCACGCCGAGCAGCACGAACAGGTAGCCACCCAGCCGATGCGTCCTGGTCCACGCCAGCTCGCTGGACAGCGTCCAGGGCGTGCGGATGCCGAAGATCCAGCTGCTGCGGGTCTTGCCCAGGAAGTTGCCGACCACCACGAACAGTCCGCCGACGGCGAGGCTGACGATCATCCCGATGTTCACCGCGCGACCGGTCGCCGCCAGCACCGCGGCGACGTGGACCACGACCATGAGCACGAGCGCGGCAACGGCGATCGCCCAATAGGCAGTGGCCGAGCGCTGGATGTTGCCCGCGCGCGGATCGACGCGCGGGGCGAAGGCGAGGACGAGCGCGATGCCGCCGGTCAGTGCCGGAAGCATGAGCAGTCCCTGCCACTTGGGTGCGAAGCCGTTCGGCTGGCCGTCGATGCCCCAATGAATCGGCACCTGGGCGCCGTCGGGGATCTGCGGCCAGGCCCAGGCGCTCACCGCGAGCATGCCAAGCACGACCAGTCCCGCGCTGATGAGATACGGACGTGTCTTCAATCGCTTGCCTCGGTTCCGATGCGGAAGGCGTGCATCAGCGCCAGCATGGCTTCCTCCAGCACGCTCACGTTGAGGTGGTAGACGAGCGTCGTCCCGTGCCGATCGGCCTGAATGAGGTCTGCTTCGCGCAGCTGCTTGAGGTGCCCCGAGATCGTCGGCCACGACTGGTCGAAGCGCGACGCGATGTCGCCGGCAGGCATGTCGTGCTCGCGCAGCAGCGCCAGGATCTGGCGTCGGGTCGGATCGGCGAGGGCTCGGTAGACCCGGTTCATTCCTTCATTCGTGTATCGGCTAATTAGGACAATCACAAAATAGCCGATGGTGGCCGCAGGGTCAACCGCGGCGTATACTTGCCGAACACACGGTTTCTCGACCCGGGACGGGCGCACCCGTCCGGCGCCGACTCTCATGAACCGCTCGGCGACGAGCGGAGAGCGACAGGAGGCGTCCCATGGCGACCCGTCCACCCTTCACCGACCCGGCATCCGCGCGCGACACGCTGCGCGTCGACAACCGCGAGTACGCCTACTTCCGGCTCGACGCCACCGGCGCCGACCTCGAGGCCCAGCCGTACACCGTCAAGGTGCTGCTCGAGAACATGCTGCGTCACGCCGCATTGGGCGACGGGCCGGTCGGCCTCGCCGACGTCCAGGCGCTCGCCGGCTGGGACCCGAGCACGGGCGCGGAGTACGAGCTCCCGTTCATGCCGTCGCGAGTCATCCTGCAGGATTTCACCGGCGTGCCGTGCGTCGTCGACCTCGCGGCGATGCGGGATGCCATGGCGGAGATGGGCGGCGACCCGTCGCGCATCAACCCGCTCGTGCCGGCCGACCTGGTCATCGACCACAGCGTGCAGGTCGACATGTTCGGCAACGACCGAGCCTTCGCCATCAACGTCGAGCGCGAGTACGAGCGCAACGGCGAGCGCTACGCGCTCCTCCGCTGGGCGCAGCAGGCGTTCCGCGATTTCCGCGTCGTGCCGCCGGGCACCGGGATCGTCCACCAGGTGAACCTCGAGTACCTCGCCTCGGTCGTCGCGTCGCGCATCGGCGAGGACGGGGTCGAGTACGCCTTCCCGGACACCCTGGTCGGCACCGATTCGCACACCACCATGGTCAACGGCCTCGGCGTCGTCGGCTGGGGCGTGGGCGGCATCGAGGCGGAGGCCGCACTGCTCGGCCAGCCGCTCTACCAGCCGATGCCGATCGTCGTCGGCTTCCGCCTCGACGGTGAGCTGCCCGCCGGCTCGACGGCGACCGACCTGGTGCTGTACGTCACCGAGATGCTTCGCGCCCACGGCGTGGTCGGCAAGTTCGTCGAGTTCTACGGACCCGGCCTGTCGAAGCTCGGGCTGGCCGATCGAGCCACGATCTCGAACATGTCGCCCGAGTTCGGCGCCACCGCCACGCTCTTCCCCGTCGATGCCGAGACGCTGCGCTACATGACGATGACCGGGCGACCGGCCGAGGTCGTCGCCCGGGTCGAAGCGTATGCCAAGGCCCAGGGCCTCTTCCGGACCGATGCCACGCCCGAGCCGCGGTTCAACGAGACGCTGTCGCTCGACCTCGGCGAGGTGCGACCGTCGGTCGCCGGGCCGAAGCGGCCGCAGGACCGCGTCGAGCTGACCGAGCTGCACGACAGCTTCCGCGGGCTGTTCCCGAACGGCCTGCACACCCACGACGACGAGGGAAGGACGACCGAGGCAGCCCCGCGCGCCCGCTACGACGAAGTGCAGGAGGCTTCCGAGGATTCGTTCCCGGCCAGCGACCCGCCGGGCTGGACGAAGGACGGCAGCGAGGGGAACGTCGCCGTCAGCGCGCCGCGCCGCGAACCGGGTCACGTGCCCGAGGGAGCGCACTACCACGCCGCGGTGATCGACCTCGACGGCGAGCCGGTCAAGGTGCGCAGCGGGTCGGTGGTCATCGCCGCGATCACCTCGTGCACGAATACCAGCAACCCGAGCGTGATGGTCGCCGCGGGCCTCCTGGCCAGGAATGCGGTCGAGCGTGGCCTGCAGGTGCCGTCGTACGTCAAGACCTCACTGGCGCCGGGTTCACGGGCAGTGACCGACTATCTCGACGCGGCCGGTCTCACCGAGCCGCTCGACGCGCTCGGCTTCAACCTGGTGGGCTACGGTTGCACGACCTGCATCGGCAACTCCGGACCGCTCGCCGAGCCGATTGCGGAGGCGATCGAGGCGAACCAGCTGACCGCCGTCTCGGTGCTGTCGGGGAACCGCAACTTCGAGGGTCGCATCCATCCGCACACCCGGGCGAGCTACCTGACCTCGCCGCCGCTCGTCGTGGCGTTCGCGCTGGCCGGGCGGATCGACGTCGACCTGACCACGCATCCGCTGGGAACCGGATCAGATGGGCAGCCTGTCTACCTGCGTGACGTGTGGCCGTCGCCGGCCGAGGTCGCCGAGGTGATCGAGCAACGGGTGAAGTCGCAGATCTTCGTCGACAACTACGCCAGCGTCTTCGACGGCGACGATCGCTGGCGCGCGCTGCCGGTCCCGCCCGGCGACCGTTACGCCTGGGACCCGGCGTCGACCTACGTCGCGCTGCCGCCGTTCTTCGAGGGACTCTCGCCTGAGCCCGAGCCGGTGACCGATATCGTCGGCGCACGCGCGCTGGCGGTCCTCGGCGACTCGGTAACGACCGACCACATCAGCCCCGCGGGGGCGATTCCGCGCACCTCGCCGGCCGGCGTATGGCTCACCGAGCACGGCGTCGAGCCGCGCGACTTCAACTCGTACGGGTCGAGACGCGGCCACCACGAGGTGATGATGCGTGGCACGTTTGCCAACATCCGGCTGCGCAACGCGCTGACGCCCGATGCCGAGGGCAACGTCACCGAGCATCTGCCGACGGGGGAGCGAATGTCGATCTTCGACGCCGCGATGCGCTATGCCGCCGACGGCACCCCGCTGGTCATCCTGGCCGGCAAGGAGTACGGCTCCGGATCGTCGCGCGACTGGGCGGCCAAGGGGCCGTACCTGCAGGGCGTGCGGGCCGTGATCGCCGAGTCCTACGAGCGAATCCACCGCTCGAACCTGGTCGGCATGGGCGTGCTGCCGTTGCAGTACCTGCCCGGTGAGACGGCCGCGACGCTCGGGCTGACCGGACGCGAGACGTTCACCGTCCACGGCCTCGACGACGGCCTGCGGCCGCACCAGGAGGTCGGCGTCACGGCGCGCGCCGAGGATGGCTCGGAGCGGCACTTCCGCGCCATTGCGCGGCTCGACGGAGCGATCGACGTGGAGTACTACCGCAACGGCGGGGTGCTGCAGACCGTGCTGCGCCGACTGGCACCCGAGGGCTGACGCGTGACACTGGCGGCCGTGGACGGCCGCCAGTGCATCGGTCTAGACTCAAGCGTCGTAATCGCCCACACCAGGCTGGAGTGCCCATTTTCGTGACGACCAGCGCCGTCGACGACCTGCGCGCCAAGATTCGCGAGGTGCCCGACTTTCCGAAGCCGGGCATCCTGTTCTACGACATCACGACGCTGCTGAAGGACGCCGATGCCTTCGCCGAGGTGATCGACCGCATGGCCGACCAGGTCAAGGACGCCAACGTCGACCTGGTGGTCGGGATGGAGTCGCGCGGTTTCATCTTCAGCGCGCCGCTCGCGTACAAGCTCCACGCGGGCTTCGTCCCGGTGCGCAAGCTCGGCAAGCTGCCCGCGGAGACGATCGAGGTCGAGTACGCGCTGGAGTACGGCACCGCGACCCTCGAGGTGCACCGCGACGCGATCCAGCCCGGGCAGCGCGTGCTCATCGTCGATGACCTCCTGGCGACCGGCGGGACGGTGATGGGCACCATCGAGCTCGTGCGGCGGCTCGGCGGCGAGATCGCCGGCCTGTCGTTCATGGTCGAGCTCACCGCGCTCCACGGGCGCGACCATCTCGGCGAGTTCCAGATCAACACGCTGCTCACCTACTGAGGGCGGGATCGACCGATGGCGGTGGCGCAACGGGCCGGCGTGCGAGTCCGCGAGGTCACCGATCGCGACGAGATCGCCAGCTTCCTGCGCACCGATCGGCTGTATGCCGCCTACGCGCTCGGTGACCTCGACTCGTCCGCGCGACGGCGCATGACCTGGGGCATGGCCCACGCAGCCGACGGCCGGCCGATCGCGCTGGCGATGCACCACGAGGGCCTCGTCCCGCAGCCGCTCTTCGTGATGGGCGACAACGACGGCGTGCGCGAGGTGCTCGGCAGCGTCATCAAGCCGCGTGACGCCTACTTCCAGACGGCGAGCGTCCACCAGCCGGTGCTCGCCGAGCTCTACCAGCTCGAGGCGCCGCTGGCGATGCTGCGCATGGTCGTCGATCGGGCGACCTTCCAGCCGTTCGCCGGGCCGGCCGAGCGCCTGGGACCCGGCGACATCGACGACTTGAATCGCCTCTACCAGCTCGGCTTCCGCACGGGCTTCCCGATCTCGGTCGTCGAGGACGGGATCTACTACGGCGTGCGCGTCCGCGGCCGGCTGGTGAGCGCCGCCGGGACGCACGTGGTGAACCCGCGCGAGAGCATCGGTGTCGTCGGCAACGTGATGACCCATGCCGACTTCCGCGGCCACGACTTCGCCAAGATGGTCACCGCCGCGGTGACCGCCGAGCTCCTCGACCGATGCGGCGACGTGGCGCTCAACGTGCATGCCGACAATGCGCCGGCCATCGCGGCCTACGCGCGGCTCGGCTACCGTACGCATTGCGACATCGTCGAGCGGCTCGGTCGCCGCCGCTCCGGCGGGTGGGGACTCATGCGACCGCTACGAGAGGCAATCCGACAGACGTGGCCACGCGACAGGGCCTGAGCGCCCGCGGCGATATCCGAGACAGCAGCCTGGCCGATGCCGGCGTCCTGAAGGTCGAATGGGCCGACCGCCAGATGCCGGTGCTGGCCGACATCCGCGAGCGCTTCGCCGACGAGCGACCGTTCGACGGCTGGCGCATCAGCGCGTGCCTGCACGTCACCTCCGAGACGGCGAACCTGATGCGCACGCTGGTCGCCGGCGGGGCCGATGCGGTGCTCTGCTCCTCGAACCCGCTCTCCACCCAGGACGACGTGGCGGCCGCGCTCGTGGAGCGCTACGGGATCCCGACCTATGCCGTCAAGGGTGAGGATCGCGACACGTATTACGGCCACATCTCTGCGGCGCTCGACCACCGACCGCACGTGACGATGGACGACGGCGCGGATCTCGTCACCGCGCTGCACACCCAGCGAACCGACCTGCTCGACGAGGTTGCCGGCGGCACCGAGGAGACGACCACCGGCGTGATCCGCATGCGCGCCATGGCGGCCCAGGGCCGCCTGCGCTACCCCATCGTGGCGGTCAACGAGGCGCTGACCAAGCACCTGTTCGACAACCGCTACGGCACGGGGCAGAGCGCCATCGACGGCGTGCTGCGCGCCACGAACGTCCTCTTCGCCGGCAAGACCGTGGTCGTCGGGGGGTACGGCTGGGTGGGCCGCGGGATTGCCACCCGGGCGGAGGGCATGGGCGCCATCGTGATCGTGGTCGAGGTCGACCCGATCCGCGCGCTCGAGGCGGCGATGGACGGCTTTCGGGTGATGAACGCCGACGCGGCGGCCGAGGAGGGCGAAATCTTCATCAGCGCCACCGGCAACCTCAACGTGTTCGGCGGCCACCACTTCCCGATGATGCGCGACGGCGCGATCCTGGCCAACGCCGGCCACTTCAACGACGAGTTCGAGCTCGGCGCGCTCGAGGCTCAGTCGGTGAGCCGTCGTGACGTGCGTCCGTTCACGACGGAGTACGTCATGGATGACGGGCGGCGCATCTACGTCCTGGCCGATGGCCGGCTGGTGAACCTGGGGGCCGCCGAGGGGCATCCCTCGTTGGTCATGGACATGAGCTTCGCCAACCAGGCGCTCGGCCTCGAATGGATGCGCAGCCATCTCGACGAGCTGGAGCCGCGCGTGTACGGCATCCCCGACGACATCGACCGCGAGGTCGCGCGCCTGAAGCTCGCGTCGATGGGGATCGACCTCGCCGGCATGACGCCCGAGCAGAAGGCTTACTCCGAGTCCTGGGAGTCCGGCACGTAGGCATCCAGGGCTCGGGTCGCGGGATATGCAGCGGTACACTCGACGGCAGCGTCCCTCGAATCGGTGGAGTCCTGCATGCCCGATCGCGACCTGCGAATCCTGTTCACCTCGGAATCGGTGACCGAGGGTCATCCCGACAAGCTGTGCGACGCCGTGGCCGATGCGGTCCTGGACGAGGTCCTGGCCCACGACCCGGATGCCAGGTCTGCCGTCGAGGTGGCGGCCACGACCGGCCTCGTCTTCGTCATCGGTGAGCTGACCACCAGCCACTATGTCGACGTCCAGGCGATCGTGCGCGAGACGGTCCGCCAGATCGGGTACGACGACTCGCGGCTCGGCTTCGACTGGGAGACCTGCGGGGCGATCACCGCGCTCAAGGAGCAGTCGCCGGACATCGCGCTGGGGGTCGACGCCGCGCTCGAAAGCCGCGAAGGGCTCGAGCCCCGCGAGATCGGGGCCGGCGACCAGGGAATGATGTTCGGGTTCGCCACCGACGAGACCGCCGAGCTCATGCCGGCGCCGATCCAGCTCGCCCATCGCGTGGTCCAACAGCTCGCCACGGCGCGCAAGAACGGCAGGCTGCCCTTCCTGCGGCCAGATGGCAAGAGCCAGGTGACGGTCGAGTACGACGCCGACTGGCGGCCGCGCCGGGTGCACACCGTCGTCGTCAGCACGCAGCACGACGACGACGTCTCGCTCGACGCCCTGACCGATGCCGTCCGCCGCGAGGTGATCCAGGCGGCCCTGCCCGCGGAGCTGCTCGACGACCAGACGCGCTACCTGGTCAACCCGACCGGCCGCTTCGTGATCGGCGGACCGATGGGCGACTCCGGCCTGTCGGGCCGCAAGATCATCGTGGACACCTACGGCGGCATGGGCCGCCACGGTGGCGGCAGCTTCTCGGGCAAGGATCCGACGAAGGTCGACCGATCCGGTGCGTATATGGCCCGCTACGTCGCCAAGAACGTCGTCGCCGCCGGGCTGGCGCGACGCTTCGAGCTGCAGCTGGCCTACGCCATCGGCGTGGCGCATCCGCTGGCGGTCAACGTCGACACGTTCGGCACCGGCACCGTCGACGACGGCCTGATCATCGAGCTGATCCGCCGCTACTTCGACCTGCGGCCGGGCGCGATCATCGAGGCGCTCGACCTCCGGCGGCCGATTTACCGCCAGACGGCGGCCTACGGCCACTTCGGCCGGCCGGACCTCGACCTGCCGTGGGAGCGCACCGACCGGGCCGAGCTGCTGCGCGACGCGGCCGGTCTGCGCGGCGAGGCGCCGCTTCCGGCTTGACGCATCGCTGGGGCGAGCGACGCTGGTACTCGCCGCTGCTGGCGCGAGCCCGACGACTCCTCGGTGGACAGGAGCGCTCGACCGCCGAACGCCTGCCGAACCTGCCGGCTCGGCTGCGGCGTGGCGAGCTGGCCGCGTCGTATCTCGCGGCGGAGCGTGACGGGGAGCACCGCCGCGCAGCCGCGGCCGCGGTGAGTGCGTCGGAGCGGGCGATCGTCGAGCGAGCCTGGTGGGCCGCCGATGCGTGGGCGCATCGGGCGCTGTGGCACTTCGAGCGTGCCGAGATGGAGTTGCAGGCGACGCGCGCGGCGCGGCGCATCGGCGACCTGCGGACCATGGCCGGCGACCCCGGGAGCGCGCGCCGCTACTATGCCGAGGCGATCAGCGAGGCGCGCGACATCGGCGCCGAGCGCGAAGAGGGTCTTGCGGCGCTCGGCCTCGGGCGTGCCGAGCTCGACCAGGGCAACGTCACGACCGCGCGGCGGCTGGCACAGATCGCGGTCGACCTGCTGGAGCGCTGCGGCGCCCCGGCGAACGAGATCGCGGCAGCGCGCGACCTGCGCGGTGAAGAGAAGGAGGTCGGGTGATGCGCGTCGGCATCGTGGGTGCCGGGGTGATGGCCGAGGCGATGATCGCCGGGCTGCTCGCCGAGCAGATCGTTGCGCCCGACGAGTTGATCGCCTCGCACCCGCGAGCCGAACGCCGCACGCTGCTTGCCGAGCGGCACGCGATCCGCGTCGTCGAGATGAACGCCGACGCGCTGAGGGACGCCGAGATCGTCGTGCTGGCGGTCAAGCCGCAGCTCCTGCCGCGCGTCATGCGCGAGCTTGCCGGGCGCATCGGCGAACGCCAGGTGGTGCTGTCGATCGTCGCCGGCGCGACGCTGCATGCGCTTGCCAGCGGCCTGCAGCACGCCGCGGTCGTGCGCGCCATGCCGAACACGCCGGCGCAGATCCGGCGGGGGATCACGGTCTGGGCCGCCGCATCGGCCTGCAGCCCTGAGCAGCTGGCCCTGGCGCGGCAGGTGCTGCGTGCGCTGGGCGACGAGCGGCAGGTCGCCGACGAGGAGTTCGTGGCGATGGCCACCGCCCTGTCGGGCACCGGCCCAACCTACCTGTTCGCGGTGATGGAGGCGCTGATCGACGCCGGCGTGCACCTCGGCTTCCCGCGTGAGCTGGCGCACGACCTGGTGGCCGCCACGTTGCTCGGATCGGCCGCGTATGCCGCGCAGTCGGAGCTGCATCCGGCGCAGCTGCGCAACGCGGTCACGTCCCCCGGCGGCACGAGCGCCGCGGCGATCTACGAGCTCGAGAAGGGGCGTCTGCGCACGGTGCTGTCCGATGCGGTCTGGGCGGCGTACCGTCGCACGCAGGAGCTCGGTGAGCGGCTCGAGCGCGAGACGAGAGGCGAGTAGGTGTTCGCGATCATCATGGCCGGCGGGTCCGGCACGCGGCTCTGGCCGCTGTCTCGGCGGCGGACGCCGAAGCAGCTGCTGAACCTCACCGGCGAAACGAGCCTTCTGCAGCAGACCGTTGCCCGGCTCGGGACCCTTCTCCAGCCGCAGGACGTGTATGTCATCACCTCGCAGGCGCACGTGCGTGCCACCCGCGAGCAGCTCCCCGGCGTTCCGCAGGACAACATCCTGGGTGAGCCGCTGGCTCGCTCGACCGCCGTGGCCGCCGGCCTCGCCACGGTCCTGGCGCGGCGCGATCCGGACGAAGTCGCCCTTGTGCTGCCCGCCGACCACTTCGTCGGCGACGAGCAGGCGTTCATCAGCGCGCTGCGCGAGGCGGTCCGCGTCGCGGAGCGCGGCTACCTGGTGACGCTCGGCGTGACGCCGACCCACCCGGCCACCGGCTACGGTTACATCAAGCTCGGAGAGCGCCTCCACGACAGCACGCCGAGCGCCCTCGTCGAGCGCTTCGTCGAGAAGCCGGATGCTGTCACCGCGCAGCAGTTCGCTGACGAGGGCGGCTACCTGTGGAACGCGGGCATCTTCGTCTGGCGCTCCTACGTCTTCGGCCAGGCGATCACCCGCTTCCAGCCCGGCCTGGCCGATGCGCTGGACCGCATCGCCGCCCTGCACCGCACGCCCGGGTGGCTCAGTGATGTCCGCGACATCCTGGAGCCACTGCCCGCGATCAGCATCGACGTCGGCATTGCCGAGCCGGCGGCGGCGGAGGGCCGCATGGCGGTCGTGCCGATGAGCGCCGGCTGGTCGGACATCGGCTCCTGGTCGGCGCTGCTCGAGGCGCTCACGACGAAGACGGGCAGCGACATGATCGGCAGCGGCCAGCATCTTGACCGGGGCTCGCAGCGAGTCCTGGTCCACGGTGGCGACCGGCTCGTCGTCACCATCGGCCTTGAGGACGTGATCATCGTCGACACGCCGGACGCGCTGCTGGTCTGCGACCGCGACCATGCCGAGGAGATCAAGCCGGTCCTCGACGAGATCAGCCGGAAGGCGGGCGACCGCTACCTGTGACCGATGCGGGCGGTGTCCGCTTCGCCTGGCTGGCGCGCCTGTTCGGCCAGGCGCTGGCTGCCTACGCCCGATTCGTGGCGGCCACCTGTCGGGTCTCCGGTCCGGTGACGCAGGACCAGGTCGTGCTCGCGTTCTGGCACGAGTACAACCTGGCGGCGCTGATCGTGTCGATGAAGCGGCGGGGCGAATTGCTGCACGCGTCGTTCTCGACCCAGGGTTTCCGCGGCGTGGTGATCACAACACTGCTGGAGAGCACGCGCGCGAATATCCGCGTCGTGCCCCTGCCGCCCGAGGGCGACCGCGCCGCTGCGCGGGACTTCGCCCTGCGGATGGCGGCACTCGCTCGCGAGGGCCGCTCGCTGGTCGTCACGCCCGACGGCCCATTCGGTCCATACCGCGTCGCGAAGCCTGGGGCGCTCATCGTGGCGCGCGCATCGGGCTTGCCGGTCCAGCCGTGGGCGGTGCAGGTTCGGCCCGGACTGCGCCTGCGGTGGCGCTGGGACCGACAGCTGCTGCCGCTGCCGTTCTGCCGCATGCGCGTGGTCGAAGCCCCTCAGCTGGGGATCGGCGAACGCGAGCGCCTGTCGCCGCGAGTTGCCGAACTGCAGGCCACGCTTGTGCGGGCCGCGGCCCACGTGTAGCTGCGGTCGCGCGACAGTCGCGAGGCTCTCCGAGCGCCGCAGCCGCTACCATGACCGCGTGACCAAGATCAAGTTCGGCACCGATGGCTGGCGCGCCGCGATCGCCGAGGAGTACACCTTCCACAACGTACGTCGCTGTGCCCGCGGCGTAGCCGAGTACCTCCAGGCGGCCGGCACGGCCGACCGCGGCGTGGTGGTTGCGCACGATCGTCGGTTCGCGTCGGAGTCCTTCGCGCGCGCCTGTGTCGAGGTGCTGGCCGCGCACGACATTCGCAGCTTCACGCCCCCCGAGGCCGTCCCGACGCAGGTCGGCAGTTTCTTCACCCGGGAGCTGGGTGCCGGCGCGGGGATCGTGATCACCGCCAGCCACAACCCGTGGACCGACAACGGCTTCAAGGTCAAGGCCGATACCGGCGGCGCGGCTGCGCCCGAAATGCTCGAGGCGATCGAGGCGACGATGAACCGCCACGCCGAGGACGAGCTGCCGCCGCGCCGTGACTGGAACGACGCGGTCGAAGCCGGGCTGGTCGAGAGCTTCGATCCCTATCCGCGCTTCCGCGCGCAGCTGGAGAGCATCGTCGACATCGATCGCATCGCGGCCGCTGAGAAGCGGCTGCTGGTCGAGAACCTCTACGGCTCGGGTGCCGGCTGGTATACCCGGCTGCTGGGCGACGGCCGGCTCACCGTCCGCGAGATGCACACCGAGCGCAACCCGTACTTCGGCGGCGTGAACCCCGAGCCGATCCGTCCGAACATCGACGAGTGGTTGCGCGAGATCCCGGCATGGGGCGCGGACATCGGTATCGCGTTCGACGGCGATGCCGACCGTGTGGGGATGGCGACCGAGCAGGGCGTCTTCGTCAACCAGCTGCAGGTCTTCGGGCTGCTGTACTGGTACCTGCTCGAGGTCCGCAACCAGATCGGCCCGGCGGTGTACACCGTCACCACGACGTCCATGGCCAAGAAGCTCGCCGAGATCTACGGCACACAGGCGTACGAGACCGGCGTCGGGTTCAAGTTCGTCGGTCCGAAGATGACCGAGACGAACGCGGTCATCGGTGGCGAGGAGTCGGGTGGATTCGGCTTCGGGATGCACATCCCGGAGCGCGACGGGCTGGCATCGGGCCTGTTCCTGCTCGACCTGTGGCTGACGAAGGGCAAGCAGGCGTCGGAGGTGCTCGCCGAGCTGCAAGCGCTAGCCGGGCCAAGCTACTACAACCGCATCGACATCCGCTTCGCCCGCGAGGGCTATGACGCTGTCAAGGCCGATACGCTGGCGCGCCTGGAGCAGGAGGCGCCCGAGTCGCTGGCCGGCCGCCCGGTGGTCGAACGACAGAAGCTCGACACCGGCGATGGGTTCAAGTTCTACCGCGACGACGGCTCCTGGCTGCTGATCCGTTTCAGCGGCACCGAGGCGCTGCTGCGCATCTACACCGAGTCGCGCTCCCCGGAGGACGTCGAGGCGATGCTCGACGCCGGGCGTCGCATCGCAGCGGAGCCGGCCGCGGTCTAGATGGACGCCCGGGACTTCTTCGGCTACAAGTCGTCCGAGGACGAGCCCGGGCGGCGCCCCGAGACGGAAGATGAGGAGCTCGCGCCGCCGCAGCTCGACGAGGCCATCACGCTCGACGACGCGACGGTGCGCCGCAAGATCGACCCATCCGACATGCTCGGCCGGGTCCTCGGCCTGCCGCGGCAGCTCGCCGATGCCCGCCGCGCCGCTGCCGCGCTCGAGCTCGAGCCACGCTACCGCCACGTCGAGGCGATCCTGGTGCTGGGCATGGGCGGCAGCGCCATCGGCGCGGAGCTCGTCGAGGCAGTTGCCGGCGAGCGGCTGCGCGTGCCACTGGTCATCCATCACGCATACGGCCTGCCGAGCTGGGCGACGGAGCGCACGCTGGTCATCGCGGCCAGCCACTCCGGCGCGACCATCGAGACCCTCAGCGGGGTGGAGGAGGCGCTCCGCCGCGGCCTGCCGGTCGTGGCCCTCACCACCGGCGGCAGGCTCGGCCAACTCGCCGCCGAGGCGCACGCACCGGTGCTGCGCTACGAGCTGGCGGGGCAGCCGCGCGCCGCGATCGGCTTCAGCGTCGGGTTGACCCACGAGCTGCTGACCCATGCCGGCCTGCTGCACGATCCGGATCCGTTCGGCGAGGCCGTCGACGCGCTGGACGACCTGTTCGCCCGCAATGCCGCGGACGTGCCAACCGACGACAACCCGGCCAAGCAGCTCGCATGGTCCCTGTTCGGGCGCATGCCGGTGATCTATGGCGCAGGGCCGATGACCGCCGTCGCGCACCGCTGGAAGACGCAGCTCAACGAGAACGCCAAGTCGTGGGCGTCCTACGAGCCGATGCCCGAGGCCAACCACAATGCCATCGAGGGTTCCCTCAACCCGCGTGAGCTGGGCGACGTGCCGTATGTCGTCGAGCTGCGCGACCGCGAGGAGCCGGCCGAGATCGCTGCGCGCTACCAGGCGGTCGAGGAGCTGCTCGGCGAGCGGGCGACGAACCGCAGCACCGTCTGGGCGGAAGGGCCGTCGCGGCTGGCGCGGGTGATGACTGCGGTGGCCTACGGCGATCTGGTGAGCGTCTACCTGGCGATCCTCTACCAGACGGACCCGACCCCGGTTACACTGTTGGCAATGCTGAAAGAGCGGCTCGCCAGCGCACGGGACTGACGGGCGCCCAACGTAGTGGGCGCCGGCGCGGCGCCCAGGAGGAGCGACGTGCATTCGAGCATGATCGGCAAGGTCGAGAAGGCGATGCGATATGCGCACGAGCCCGATCGAGTGCGGATCCAGCGGTTCGAGGCCACCTTCGGCGGGGACAACGGCAGTCATCGCGTCTCCCTCGACCACGACACCTGGCAATGCGAGTGCCACCTCTTCGCGGCGGCCGGCGGCTGTGTCCACACCCTCGCGCTGCAGAAGATGCTCGATCCCATGCTGACCGATGCCCAGCGTGAGACGCCGCTCTACGACCACGTCGATCCTCGCGAGGAGGAGGCCGTTCCGGTCTAACTCGACCGCCGCCATCACGGCGGCAACCGACCTCGAGGCCCGCCCCGGCAGCATCGCCGGCGCGGGCCTTCTGCTACGATCGGCTGCGTTATCAACCGAAGACCGCGTCGGGTGCCGTCGCCGAAAGGTCGACGGGCAAATGGAGAAGCCGGTGAGATGCCGGCACAGTCCCGCTACTGTATCCGCGCCGCGGCCAGCGTCACCGACGCTGAGCCCGCACGGGAGTCAGGTCGCCAGCCCGCACGCGATGTCCACCACCCTCGCGTGAAAGGGAACGGCATCACCCATGACCCTCCGTCTTCGCCCGCTTCTTCCGCTCCTCGGCCTAATGCTGGCCGCCTGCCAGGCAGCGCCGCTGGCGACAGCGACGCCCTCGCCGAGCGCGTCCGCGACGCCCAAGCCGAGCGCGTCCGCGACGCCCGCTGCGGCGTATCCGCTGACCGTCACCGACGATGCCGGACGGGCGGTCACGATCGCCGCGGAGCCGACGAAGATCGTCAGCCTGGCACCGTCGAACACCGAGGTGGTCTGCGCCCTCGATGCCTGCGACCGGCTGGTCGGCGTGACCGATTTCGATGACTACCCCCCCCAGGTCAAGGACGTCCCCAAGGTCGTCGTCCAGGCCGTGCCCGACGTCGAGAAGATCGTCGCGGCGGAGCCGTCGCTGGTCCTCGCGGCGGGCAACCAGCAGACGCCGCAGGCGGTCCTCGACCGGCTCGAGAGCCTCGGCATCCCGCTCCTCGTGCTCTACCCGCAGACGCTCGACGGGGTGTATGCCGACATCGAGCTCGTCGGCCGGGCGATCGGCGTGTCCGAGCGGGCGGCGACCCTCACCGGCGAGATGCGGCAGCGCGCCGATGCGGTGGCGCAGGCCGTTGCCGGCGCGGCGCGGCCGCGGGTGTTCTACGAGGTGAGCGTCTACCAGGGCGTCATCTACGGCGCCGGAACGGACTCGTTCCTGGCATCGATGATCGAGCTGGCCGGCGGTGAGCCGGTCACCGGCGACGCCACCGGGGTCATCCAGCTCGAGAACCTGGTCTCGGCCGACCCGCAGCTGATCCTGCTCGGCGACGCTGCCTACGACGCGTCGATCACGGCCAAGAGCGTTGCCGCGCGCCCTGGCTGGGACGGCATCGCCGCAGTCAAGGATGCTGCCGTCAAGCCGATGCCGGACGACCTGATCATCACCCGGCCCGGGCCACGGATCGTCGACGGGCTCGAGGCGCTGGCCCGCGCCATCCATCCCGAGTCGTTCGAGTAGCCGAGGCCATCGTCGTGCGCGCTGCCGCGGTTCCAGCCCCCCGATCCCTGGTCGGCGGCCCGACGCTGACGCGCTCGGCCGTGGTCCTGGGCAGCGGCCTCGTGCTGCTGCTCGGCGTGCTCGTGCTGGCCGTCGCGCTCGGCAGCGTCGGCATCGGGATCGACGACACGGCGCGCATCCTGGCGCATCGGCTGCTGGGAATCCCGATGGCACGGACCTGGAGCCCGGGTGCCGAGACGATCATCTTCGACCTGCGCCTGCCGAGGGTGCTGAGCGCGATGCTGGTCGGCGCCGGCCTGGCCAGCGCCGGGACGGTCTTCCAGGCGCTGCTGCGCAACCCGATGGCCGATCCGTACCTGATCGGCACCGCCGCGGGGGCGTCGCTGGGCGCGATCGTCGGCATCGTCGCGCCGATCCTCGTCCCGGCGCTGGTCCTCGGTGCCGGAACCGCCTGGCTGGGGATCGGGCTCGTGCAGGTGCTCGCCTTTGCCGGCGGGCTGCTCACCGTGCTGGTCGTGTACAGCATCGCCCGCAGCGGCGGCGGCGTGCACGTGGTGACCCTGCTGCTCACCGGCTACGCGATCTCATCGATCCTGGCCGCTGCCGTCGCCCTGCTGATGTTCGTGTCCGGCCGCGCGCTGGGCGCCGTCTTTGCCTGGTTGATGGGCTCGCTGGCCGCCGCCTCGTGGCCCAGCCTGGCGTTCGCCACGCCGCTGGTGGCCATCGCCCTGACGCTCCTTGTCCTGCGCTGGCGACGGCTCAACCTGCTGCTGCTGGGCGACACCGCGGCCGCTCACCTGGGCGTCGACGTCGAGCGCGAGAAGCTGGTCCTCACCGGGCTTGCCACGCTGGCCACCTCGGCGGTCGTCGCCGTGTCGGGCACGATCGGCTTTGTCGGCCTGGTCGTGCCTCACGTCCTGCGGCTGGCGATCGGTCCTGACCACCGGCTGCTGCTGCCGGCATCGGCCCTGTTCGGCGCGTCGCTGCTGGCGTTCGCCGACCTCGGTGCCCGCCTGGCGGGTGGCATCCCGGTCGGCATCGTGACCGCACTCATCGGCGCGCCGTTCTTCCTGTGGCTGCTGCGCCGCGCGCGCGTGGCTCCGGCGGCATGACCCTGCTGCGCGTCGCCGACCTCCACTTCGCCTACGGGCGGCGTCCGGTCCTGCGCGGCGTCAGCCTGGCCGTGGAGCGCGGCGAGCTGGTGGCGCTGCTCGGCACGAATGGCAGCGGCAAGACGACGCTGCTGCGCCTGGTCGCCGGGACGCTGCGGCCGAGCGGCGGGAGCGTCTTCGTCGAAGGCCGGCCGGTCGGGGAGTGGTCCCGCCCCGAGCTGGCGCGCCGCGTCGCGGTCCTGCCGCAGCAGCTCGAACTGCCGCCCGGCTTCCGGGTTGGCGAGGTGGTCGAGATGGGCCGCGCGCCGCATGCTCGGCGACTGTTCGGCAGGACCGAAGACGACGAGCGGGCCGTCGAGCGCGCGCTGCGTGACGCCGACGCGCTCGAGCTGGCGCAGCGGCCCGTTGACAAGCTGTCGGGCGGCGAGCGTCAGCGCGTGCTGGTCGCCATGGCTCTCGCCCAGGAGCCGCAGCTGCTGCTGCTCGACGAGCCGACGCTGCACCTCGACGTCGCGCACCAGCTGGCGTTGCTGTCGACCATCGATCGCCTGCGCCGCAGCCGTGAGCTCACCGTGGTGGCGGTGCTCCACGACCTGGGGATGGCCGCCGCCTTCGCGCCGCGCGTCGCCGTGCTGCACGACGGCGCGGTCGTCGCCCAAGGTCCGCCGTCCGAGATCCTGAGCGTGCAGCTGGTGCGCCGCGTGTTCGGCGTCAGGGCCGACCAGGCCCGCACCGCCGACGGGGGCCGTCACCTGGTCCTGCGGCCGGGCTGATCTCAGCCGAGCGACGGTCTAGGCGTTCGCGTCGCCGTGACGGGGCTGGTCGCGGGGATCGTGCCGGTCGTCGATCTCGAGGGTGACCTCTTCCTCGCCGTCGGGGCGCAGCGAACGGTGGACGTGGATCGACGGGTGCGTCTCGTCACCGAACTGCTGCTTCTCGACGCGGACCATGGTGTGGTCGCCGACGTCCTCGAGCCGCTCGCGCTCGGGCAACGATGCGTTCGGCACCGCCGATTCGAGCAGGTAGTTGACGAAGACGTTGATCACCGCGATCACCGGGATCCCGAACAGGGCGCCCCACACGCCGGCGACCTGCGCGCCGACGAGCAGGCCGACCAGGACGAGGATCGGGTGCATGCCCAGCGCGTCGCGCATGAGCCTCGGCTGGAGCCAGTTGATCACGACCGACTGGACCGCGACCAGGATGATGGTGATCACCAGGAACCAGTCGGTGTAGATCCAGGCGGCGACGATGGGCGGGATGAGCGCCAGCGGCGGCCCGAAGAACGGGATCAGCATCGCCAGCGCCGACAGCGTCCCGATCAGGAACAGGTACGGCATGCCGAACGCGGTACCCACGATCGCCACGATCAGCGCCTGGACGAGCGCGAGGATCAGCTGCGCGCGCAGGAAGCCGCCGAAGGCGCTCGCCACGCTGCGCTCGAACATGCCGAGCTCGTCGGTGTAACGACGCGGCACCAGCCGGCCGATCTTGGCCAGGATGCGATCGCTGTCCATGAGCATGTAGAGCGACAGGACCAGGATCAGGACGAGCGAGCCGAGTGTCGCGATCGTGGCCCCGGCGATCGACTGCGCCTGGCTGAAGATCGCGTCGCCCAGGTTGCTGGCCTGCGCCTGGGCCGACTGGTAGAGCTGCACGAGATCGATCTCGAAGCGCCCCAGCTGCAGCGACTGCTGCCACGAGGCCAACGTCTGCTGGATCTTCACCGAGGTCTGCGGAAACTCGTCGGTCAGGCTCGTCACCTGCTGGGTGATCGCCGCGCCGGTGTAGAACAGCGCAAAGCCGAGCGCGACGAGGGTCACCGCATACGTGACGGCCACCACCGCCGGACGTGGCAGCGCGGGGAACAGCTCATCCAGGAAGCGGACGACCGGCGAGAGCACGAAGGCGAGCAGCCAGGCCAGGAACAGGACCAGGATGATCTGGCTGAAGCCGCCCAGCACGTCCAGGACGACGCGCAGCAGCAGCAGCCCGACGTAGGCCGAGGCCAGGATCAGGAAGATCAGCAGCCAGCGCCGTTCGCGTGAGCCGATCCCGCCGAGCAGCGGTGGCTCGCCGGCCATCAGCGGGGCCCGATCCCCACGGCCTCACGCACTTCGCGCATCGTCTCGGACAGCATCGGCCGCACCTTGGCGGCTCCCGCCGCGAGCACCTCCTCGACGATGCCCGGCGTGGCCGCGAGCTCGCGACGGCGCTCCCGCATCGGGGCGAAGAAGTCGATGATGCGCTCAGCCAGGAGCTGCTTGGTCTCCACGCAGCCGGTGCGCGCGGTGCGCTCACCTTCCTGGATCTCGAGGTAGTCGGGGCTGAAGAAGCGGTGCAGGTTGCCGCACACGTTGCAGACCTCGGGACGCCCCGGGTCGGTGCGCTTGATGCGCAGCGGATCGGTGACCATCTTCATCACCAGCCGGCGAATCTCGTCGGGCTCGGCGAAGATCGGGATCGTGTTGCCGGCGGACTTGCTCATCTTCGTGGCGCCGTCGATGCCGAGCACCGTCGGCGCATCGGTATAGACCGCCTGCGGCTCCGGGAAGATCGCGCCGTAGCGCCGGTTGAAGGCGCGCGCGATCTCGCGGGACAGCTCGAGATGGGCGGCCTGGTCCTTGCCGACCGGCACGTGAGTCGCCTTGTAGATCACGATGTCGGCCGCCTGCAGCACCGGGTAGTCGAGCAGCCCCATGCTGTTCTCGACGCCCTGCTCCTTCTTCTCCTTGTAGGTCGGCGTGCGCTCCAGCCAGCTGACCGGCACCACCGTGTTGAAGATCCAGCACAGGACGGCATGCTCGGGCATGTCCGACTGCCGGATGAGCGCGCACTTGTCCGGGTCGAGACCGATGGCGAGCAGGTCGAGCACCATCTCATGGGTCAGCTGCCGCAGCAGCTCGCCGTCATGGACGGTCGTCAGGGCGTGGTAGTCGACGATCGCGTAGATCGCGTCGTACTGCTCCTGCATGGCGACATAGTTGGCCTGTGCGCCCAGGTAGTTGCCGAGGTGCGATGCGCCCGACGGCTGGATGCCGCTGAACACACGCTGGCGCATCCGCTGCAGCTCGCCGGCAGGCTGTTCGAGGGTCTGGCTCATCAGGCTGGGGAGTGTAACGCACCCCCTCGTGGACCGATGCCGGTCGTGCCCGGCGCTAGAATCGTGCGCGTGACCGACTGGAATGCCGCCGCCCGCCGGGGAGCGCGGATCGGGCATGCCATCGAGGTCCACGCCGAGATCGGCTCCACCAATGACCGCGCGCTCGCCGCGCTTGCCGAGCCCGATGGCGAGGGTCGCGTGATCCTGGCCGAGCGCCAGCTGGCCGGTCGAGGCCGCCGCGGTCGCAGCTGGGACTCGCCGGCCGGACGGAACCTGACCCTGAGCGTCGCCCTGCGACCGCAGATCGCCGCGTCGCGCGCCGCGCAGGTCGGCATGGCGGCGGCCCTGGCCCTCCGCACCGCGGCGCGGCCCGATGCCGCGCTCGCCATCAAGTGGCCGAACGACCTCGTCGCTGCCGACGGCCGCAAGGTCGCCGGACTCCTGCTCGAGACCGTGCTGCTTGGCGATCGGCTGGCCCACGTGGTGATCGGCATGGGCATCAACGTGAATTGGCGGCGCAGCGAGATGCCGGCACACATCGCCGGGTCGGCGACGTCACTGGCGGAGCTCGCCGGGCACGACCTCGACCGCGTCGTCCTGCTCGGCCGGCTGCTCGACGCGCTCGACGCGGAGATCGCCGCGGTCGAGGCGGGGGAGCGCCTCGTGGACCGCTACCGCGAGGCTTCGTGGCTCGATGGGCGGCAGGTGACCGTCACCCTCGGAACCGAGGGGCTCGACGGCATCGCGCTCGGCGTCAACGACGATGGCCTGCTCGTCCTCCAGACCGATGCCGGTCGGCGGGTCCTCTCGAGCGGCGAGGTCGTCCGTGTCCGCGAGCGATCGACGGTGGCCGCGTGACGGCCCAGTCCCGGCCGAGCCCCCTTCTCCGCGACCCGGATCTCGCCGCGGTGCGCGCCGCGCAGGCGGATCGTGCCGCGTTCGACGTCCTGTACCGCCGCTACCTCGACCGGGTCTACGCCTACGCGTTCTACCAGCTCGGCGATCACCACGACGCCGAGGATGCGACCGAGCGGACGTTCCTGGGCGCGCTGCGCGCCATCGGGCGCTACCGCGACCGCGGCTCGACGTTCCGTGCCTGGCTGTTCCGCATCGCGCACAACTGCGTGGCGAACGTGCATCGCACCCGGTCGCGACGAAGGACCGAGCCACTCCCGGAAGAGCCGGCCTGGGCCGCGCCGGACGCCGACCCGGCCGGGCTGCTGCACCGGGCGGAGGAGATCCATGCCGTGATGCGTGCCGTCGCGCGGCTGCCCGACGACCGACGGCAGGTCGTCCTGCTCCGCTTCGTCGACGGGCTCTCCGCCGGCGAGATCGGCGAGGTGCTCGGCCGCTCACCCGGAGCGGTGCGCGTCCTCCAGCATCGGGCGCTGCGCGAGCTGGCCGGAAGGCTCGGGTCCCGCTGACGCCCTGCTGACGGCGCGGAAGGGGTGTAACGCGGCGCTCGGCGCGGTGTTTGGATAGGATGAACCCTTCCGTCCGTCCGCCGATCCGAGGTCGCATTGCCAACTCCCGCCGCCCGCCTGGATGCCACCGTCGACGCGCTGCTCGCCGGTGATGCGCACGGTGGCGGCGACCTCGCCGAGATTGCCGGGCTGGTGCACGCCGCGCTCGCGCCGCTGCCGCCCAGCCAGCGCTTCGAAGATCGGCTGCGCGCACGGCTGCAGTCGCCGTCCCGCCCATCCTGGCCGCAGCTGACGCCGACGCGGCTGATCGCCGCCGGGGCCGTGTCGAGCGCGGCCGTCGGTGTCACCGCGCTCGCGGTGTGGCGCTCCTCGCGCCGCCAGCCGGTCGCGCGACGGTGGCATCGGTAAGCGAGCGCAGCATGCCGATCAAGTTCCCCTTCACGCGACGCCGTGCAGGCCCGACCGATGCGTGGACGAAATGCCCGGTCTGCGAGCAGCAGGTGTTCAACCGGCAGCTCGAGCGCAACCTGCGCGTCTGCCCGACCTGCGGCCATCACTTCCGCATGTCGGTGGGCGAGCGAATCGACATGCTGCTCGACGAGGGAAGCTTCGTGGAGCGCGACGCGGGGCTCGAATCGGTCGACCCGCTCGGCTTCGTCGACCAGAAGCCGTACCCCGACCGGCTCGAGGCCGCGATCGTCAAGACCGGGCTGCACGAGGCGGCGGTATGGGGCACCGGCACGATCGATGGCCGGCGAGTGGCCATCGGGCTCTTCGACTTTCGCTTCATGGGCGGCTCGATGGGCAGCGTGGTCGGGGAGAAGGTCGCCCGCTGCCTCGAGGCGGCGCTCGTGGAGCGCATCCCGGCGATCGTGGTCAGCGCCTCGGGCGGCGCGCGGATGCAGGAGGGCACGCTGTCGCTCCTGCAGCTCGCCAAGACGACCGCGCCGCTCGTTCGGCTGGACGCCGCCGGCATCCCGTTCATCAGCATCCTGACCGATCCGACCACCGGCGGCGTGCTCGCCAGCTTCGCGAGCCTGGGCGACGTGATCATCGCCGAGCCGAAGGCGCTCATCGGGTTCGCCGGCGCGCGCGTGGCGAGCGGCACCGTCGGCGAGGAGCTGCCCGAGGGCTTCCAGTCGGCCGAGTTCGTCTTCGAGCACGGCCTGATCGACCTCGTCGTCCCGCGCGCCGAGCTGCGCGCGACCCTCTCCCGCGTCCTGGGGGTGCTACCCCCGGCGGCCGTCGAGGACGGCTGGCAGGTCGAGGAGGAGCGGCGCTGGGGTCCGATCGGCGTCCTCTCCGGCTTTGCCGAGAAGCTCGGTGGCGCCGTCTCCGAGACGGTGGGTCTCGACGCGGAGGGGCCCGGCGCGGGCAACGGGCATCGGCGTCCGAACGAGGCCGACGCACCGCAGCAGCCGGTGGAGGGCCGCGAGCGGTGACCGAGCTCGTCAACGGCGCCAGCGCGCCGAGCGCCGAGCAGACCGATGCGGCCTGGCGGCGCGTCCAGCTGGCCCGCCACCCCGAGCGACCACGCACGCTCGACCTGGTCGGCCGGATCTTCGACGACTTCGTCGAGCTGCACGGCGATCGCGCATTCCGCGATGACCCGGCGATCGTCGGCGGGCCGGCACTGCTCGACGGACGCTCGGTCATGGTCATCGGCCATCAGAAGGGCAACGACACCGACTCGAACATCTTCCGCAACTTCGGCTCGGCGCACCCCGAGGGCTTCCGCAAGGCACAGCGCCTGATGCGCCTCGCCGACAAGCTCGGCCTGCCGCTGGTGACCTTCCTCGACACCGCCGGCGCGTTCCCCGGCCCGGCCGCCGAGGAGCGGGGGCAGGCGGAGGCGATCGCCTCATCGATCAAGCTGATGACCGGTCTGCAGGTGCCGATCGTGGCGGTCGTGCTCGGCGAGGGCGGATCGGGCGGGGCGCTGGCGATCGGTGTCGGCGACGAGGTGCTGGCGCTCGAGAACAGCGTCTACTCGGTGATCTCGCCGGAAGGCTGCGCCTCGATCCTGTGGCGTTCGCCGGAGGCGGCACCGACCGCGGCCGCCGCGATGCGCATGACGGCCGCCGATCAGCAAGAGATGGGCATCGTCGACCGGATCGTGGAGGAGCCGGGCGAGGGCGCGCACAGCGACCCTGCGGCCGTCGCGAGGTCGATCAAGAGCGCGCTGCTCGCCTCGCTGGCACGTATCAGCCGGATGAACACCGAGGAGCTGCTCGCCACTCGCTATGCTCGGCTGCGGGGCATCGGCGTGTACCGCGAGACGGAGGTCGGGCCGCGGCCGATCGGCGATGCCGCCTCGCTGCGCCGCCGCATCGGCCGGCTGCTGCACCTGCCCGGCGTGCCGCGACGGCCGCGATGGAGCGAGATCTGGCCGAGCAGCAACGATCAGAACGACACCGAGGGAGGCGCATGACCGACCGCGACGAGGACCTGCGCCGGATCGAACGCGCCGCGGCGGAGCTCATCCCGGCGCTCACCGAGCGCCTTGCCAGCAACGGGCTCGGCGAGATCGAGGTCGAGGTCGACGAGCTGCACGTCCGTGTCGCCGGCGCACCGGCGCCGGCCGTCGCGGCACCGGTCGCCGCCGCGCCAGCCGCCCAACACGCCGAACCACCCACTCGGGCGAGCGCTGCGGGTCCGGCCGGACCGCACGCCGTCCCGTCACCGGCGGTCGGCTACTTCGTCTACGGCGACGGCCTGGGACCCGGGCTGAAGGTGGACAAGGGCGACGCGCTGGGATTCGTCGAGGTCCTGGGCGTGCGTCACGACGTCCGTGCCCCGCGCCGCGGCGTGGTGCGCAACCTGGTCACCGAGACCGGTGAGGCCGTCGAGTACGGACAGACGCTTCTGGACCTGGAGGGCGCCGAGGCATGAGCATGGCACTGCTCTTCTCGCCGCAGGGCTCCCAGTCGATGGGCATGGGCCACGCGCTGGCGGATGGCTCGCCGGCCGCGCGCGCGACGTTCGATGAGGCGGATGCCGTGCTCGGCTGGTCGGTCTCCGACCTCGCCTGGAAGGGTCCCGAGGAGCGGCTCAACGACACGCGCTTCACCCAGCCGGCCCTGTTCAGCACCTCGCTCGCCGCGCTGGCCGCGCTGCGTGAGCGCGTCGAGCTGTCGCCGGCGTTCGTCGCCGGCCACTCGGTCGGCGAGTACGCCGCGCTCGTCGCCGCCGGCGTGCTGCCCTTTGCTGACGGGCTGCGACTCGTGGCGCGCCGGGGCGAGCTGATGCGCGCCGAAACGGCGTCCGGCGGCATGACCGCGGTGATCGGCCTCGATCGCGAGACGGTCGCCAGCGTGGTGGCGTCGGTCGCGTCGCCCGCCGACCTGGTGGTCGCCAACGACAACGCTCCTGGCCAGGTCGTCATCAGCGGCACGACGGCAGCGATCGCCGCGGCCGAGGAGCCGCTCAAGGCCGCGGGCGCGCGGCGTGTGCTGCCCCTCAAGGTCAGCGGTCCGTTCCACTCCCCGTCGATGGCGCCGGTCAGCGATGCCCTCGCCGATGCATTCGAGGCGGTGGCGTGGAGCGAGGCCGCGGTCCCGGTCGTCAGCAACGTGACCGCCGATGCGGAGACCGACCCCCAGCGGCTGCGCAACCTCCTCGCCGAGCAGGTCCGCTCGCCGGTCGAGTGGGTTGCATCGGTCCGGCGCATGGTCGACGACGGGGTCGACACCTTCGTCGAGTGCGGCCCGGGCAACGCGCTGTCGGGGATGGTCAGACGGATCGCGCCGGAGGCGCGCACGCTGAATGTCAGCGACCCGCAGACGCTGGCCGCCGCCGTCGACGCGCTGAGCGTCGAGCGCGCGGAGGCATCGGTCTAGTGTTCTCGAAGATCCTGATCGCCAATCGCGGCGAGATCGCCGTGCGGATCCTGCGCGCCTGCCGGGATCTCGGCGTCCCGGCGGTGGTCGCCTACAGCGAGGCCGACCGCGACACGCTGGCCGTCCGGCTGGCGGACGAGGCGGTGTGCATCGGCCCGGCGGAAGCGCGCAAGAGCTACCTGAACCAGCCGGCGATGGTGTCGGCCGCCCTCATCACCGGCTGCGACGCCGTGCATCCCGGTTACGGGTTCCTGTCCGAGGATCCGACGTTCGCCGAGGTGTGCGCTGCGCACGACCTGACGTTCATCGGTCCGCGCGCGGAGGTGCTCGACCGGTTCGCCAGCAAGTACGCCGTGCGTCGCATGCTCGCCGCCAACGGGCTGCCGACGGTTCCAGGCAGCCGCGGGATCGTGACCGATCTCAACGATGCGCTGGCGCAGGCCGGCGAGGCCGGCTATCCGGTCCTCCTCAAGCCCAGCGCCGGCGGGGGCGGTCGCGGGATGCGGCTCGTCCGCTCGCCGCGCGAGATGGAGACCTCGCTGCCGCTCGCGCGCTCGGAGGCGCAGGCCGCGTTCGGGGACGACTCGATCTACTTCGAGAAGTGGATCGAGGAGAGCCGTCACGTCGAGGTGCAGGTCCTGATCGACCGTTTCGGCAACGGGATCCAGCTCGGCGAGCGGGACTGCAGCGTGCAGCGGCGCCATCAGAAGATCATCGAGGAGGGTCCCTCGCCGGCGATGGACGACGCGACCCGTGAGCGGCTGCGCGACCTGGCCATCCGCGCCGTGACGGCGGCGGGCTACGAGAGCGCCGGCACGCTCGAGTTCCTGCTCGACCGCGAGGGGAACTTCTACTTCATCGAGATCAACTGCCGCATCCAGGTCGAGCATCCGGTGACCGAGCTGGTGACGGGGCTCGACCTGATCGTGGAGCAGATCCGCCTCGCGGCGGGCGAGCGGCTCGCGATCGCCCAGGAGCAGGTCCAGTTCAGGGGGCACGCCATCGAGTTCCGGATCAACGCCGAGGATCCGAACGACAACTTCGCGCCGCAGACCGGTGTCGTCGAGGAGCTGCTGCTGCCCGGCGGACCGGGCGTGCGCCTCGACACGCACCTGTACCCCGGCTACGAGGTCCCGCCGTTCTACGACTCACTGCTCGCCAAGCTGGTGATCTGGGGCGAGGACCGGGCGCAGGCGGTCGCGCGCTCACGTCGGGCGCTGGCCGAGTTCGAGATCGCAGGGATCAAGACCAACATCCCGTTCCACCGCGGGATCATCGACAACGCCGCCTTCCTGGACGCCGAGGTGAGCACCAACCTGCTCGATCGGGTCGGCCCGGGCGCCTTCGTGGCGGGCGGCAGCTGAACGCTCATGGAGACCCACGAGACAGACCGATGACGACCGAGACCGATACGGCCGCCAGCGCGGCCGACCTTCTTCCGGCACTTCCCTGGGAAGCCGCCGACATCATGCGGGTGCTGCCGCATCGGTATCCGTTCCTGCTCGTCGACCGGGTCGTCGAGCTCGAGCCGGGCAAGCGGGTGGTGGCGATCAAGAACATCACCGCCAACGAGCCGCAGTTCACCGGCCACTTCCCGGAGCGGCCGATCATGCCCGGCGTGCTGATGGTCGAGGCCCTCGCCCAGGCCGGCGGCGTCGCGGTGCTGTCGCTGCCGGAGAACCGCGGCAAGCTGGCGCTCTTCGCGGCGATCGACGAGTGCCGCTTCCGGCGGACGGTCGTTCCGGGCGACACGCTGCGCCTCGAGATCACCGTCGAGAAGCTGCAGCGCATGTTCGGGAAGGCGCACGCCGTGGCGAGTGTCGACGGCGAGGTTGCCGTCGAGGCGCTGCTGTCGTTCATCATCCCGCGCGACCAGACGATCGGCGGAGGCCGGATCGATGGCTGAGCGCACGGATGGGCGGCGCGAGCAGCCGCGGCGCCGCGTGGCGGTCACCGGCATGGGCGCAATCACGCCGCTGGGCAACGACGTCGAGACGTTCTGGGAGGGGCTGGTCAACGGCCGCAGCGGGATCACCCGCATCACGATGTTCGACCCGTCGCGGGTCGGCAGCAAGGTCGCCGGCGAGATCAAGGACTTCGACGCGACGCAGGTCATGGACCGCAAGGAGGTCCGCCGCAACGACCGGGTGGTGCACTACGCCTGGGCCGCGACGGTCGAGGCGATGCGCATGGCCGGACTGCCCAACCCGATCACCGACGACGCGCTCGCCGAGCGCACCGGTGCGATCGTGGGAACCGGCATCGGCGGCATCAACACGCTGATCCGCGACGTCATCGAGGCGCACGAGCTCGGCCCTGAGCGGGTCGGCCCGTTCCTGGTGACGGCCATGATCCCGGACATGAGCGCCGGGTTCATCGCCATCCAGGCGAACGTGCGTGGCCCGAACTACGCCACGGTGAGCGCCTGCAGCAGCTCCAACCACGCGATCGGCAGCGCCTTCGAGATGATCCGCCGCGGGGACGCGGACGTGATGATCGCCGGGGGAGCCGAGGCGGGCATCGGCGAGATCCCGGTCGCGGCCTTCTCCGCGATGCGCGCGCTGTCGACGAAGCGCAACGACGATCCGCAGGCCGCCTCGCGGCCGTTCGACGCGCAGCGTGACGGCTTCGTGATCGCCGACGGGGCGGGCGTCCTGGTGCTCGAGGATCTCGAGCACGCGCGGGCGCGCGGCGCAACGGTCCATGCCGAGCTCGTCGGCTACGCGGCCACCGACGACGCGTCGCACATCACCCTCCCGGCCCCGGGCGGGCGTGGCGCCGCCGGCAGCATGCGTCTGGCGATGGCCGATGCCGGCCTGGCGCCCGAGGAGATCGGCTACATCAATGCCCACGGCACCAGCACGCCGCCCAACGACCGATCGGAGACGGCCGCGATCAAGACGGTCTTCGGCGAGCAGGCGTACCGCGTGCCGATCTCGAGCACGAAATCGATGACCGGCCACCTCATGGGTGCCGGCGGCGGCATCGAGGCGATCGCCTGCGTGCGTGCCCTGGAAGAGGGGATGTTGCCGCCGACGATCAACTACGAATTCCCCGATCCCGACTGCGACCTGGACTATGTGCCGAACGAGGCACGCCGCGTTCCAATAGCGACCGCCATGAGCAACTCGTTCGGCTTCGGCGGGCACAACGCCACGATCATCCTGCGGCGGTGGGACGCGTGAGCGACGACCCGACCGTGGACGAGGTGCTGCGTGCGGTCGACGCGCTGACGCCCGCCTTCGAGGCGAGCGGCCTCGACGAGCTGGAGGTCAGCGTCGGCGACCTGCACGTCCGCCTCGCGCGGCCGCGGGCAGCGACCGCTGCGAGCGTCGCGGTCGCCCCCATCCCGGCCGCGGCTCCGGCGCCGCCGACGGAGCTCTCGCCGAGCATGTCGCCGTACGGCGAACCGTCGCCGGGGATGCGCTTCGTGACGGCGCCGCTGACCGGCGTCTTCTATGCCGCGCCGTCACCGGGCGCGCGGCCGTATCTCACCGAGGGAGCCGAGGTGAGCAGCGGCCAGGTCATCGGCCTCATCGAGGCAATGAAGCTGTTCAACGAGATCAAGTCCGACGTAGCCGGCAAGGTGAACCGTTTCCTCGTCGAGAGCGGCACGCTGGTCAAGCGCCAGCAGCCACTCATCGAGGTCGACCCGCGCTGACGCGCCGCTGCACGAACGCTGCACGAGCATAAGGAGACAAGCACATGGCGCCGAACGCGGTGATCACCGGGTGGGGGATGTACGCGCCGCAGCGCGTGCTGACCAACGACGACCTGGCGAAGATGGTGGACACCAACGACGAGTGGATCACCACCCGCACCGGGATCCGCGAGCGGCGCATCGCCGCGGACGACGAGACCGCGACGACCCTGGCGGTCAACGCGTCGCGCGACGCGCTGGTCGTGGCGGGGATCGACCCGCTTGATCTCGACCTGGTCATCGTCGGGACCTGCTCACCCGACTATCCGCTGCCCTCGACCGGTGTGCTGGTGGCGCGCGAGCTCGGCGCGACGCGCGCCGCCGGCTTCGACCTGGAGGCGGCCTGCTCCGGGTTTCTCTTCGCGCTGGCGACCGGCACGAGCTTCGTGCGGAGCGGCATGTATCGCAACGTGCTCGTCGTCGGGGTCGAGGTGCTCAGCCGCTTCATCGACTGGACCGATCGCAGCACCTGCGTCCTGTTCGGCGATGGCGCCGGCGCGGTGGTGCTCTCGGCCAGTGATCAGCCGGGCGGGCTGCTGGGCGTCGAGATGATGAGTGACGGCACCGGCGCCGAGGCGATCATCATCCCGGCCGGCGGCTCGGCCTGTCCGGTCTCGCCGCAGACCGCCGCCGGCAACGGCCACTTCATCCACATGGCCGGCGCCGATGTCTACCGCTACGCCACGCGCCAGCTGGCCGAGTCGACGCTCGCGGCGGTCCGCGACGCGGGGATAGGCCTCGACGAGATCGACCAGTTCATCTACCACCAGGCCAACCTGCGGATCATCAACAGCGTGGGCAAGCAGCTCGGCATTCCCGACGAGAAGGTCTTCGTCAATATCGAGAAGTACGGCAACACGTCGGCGGCATCGGTCCCGATGGCGCTGGTCGAGGCGATCGCGGCGGGGCGCGTCAAGCCAGGCGACAAGCTGCTGATGGCGGCCTTCGGCGCCGGATACACCGCCGGTTCGGCGGTGCTGCAGTGGACGGCCGATCCGCAGCGCGCCTTCCTGGCCCCCGGCTCGCAGACGCGACTCGGCAGGCCGCAGCGCGATCCGAGCGCGGAGCCCGCGGCGGTCGGCGCCTGATGTTCGACCTCACCGGCAAGGTCGCGCTGGTCACCGGCGGGTCGCGTGGCCTCGGGCGTGCCATCGCGCTCGCCTTTGCCGCCCAGGGGGCCGACGTCGCGATCAACTACCGCGGCAACGCGTCGGCTGCCGACGAGGTCGCGACAGCGGTTCGCAAGCTGGGCCGCCGCGCGTCGACAATCCAGGGCGACACCTCGGCCGGGCGCGAAGCCTGCGAGGCGATCGTCAAGGCCGCGCTCGACGAGCTGGGCCGCGTCGACATCCTGGTGAACAACGCGGGGATCACCCGCGACGACCTGTTGATGCGCATGTCGGCCGAGGCATGGGACGAGGTGATCGCCACCAACCTGAGCGGTCCGTTCTGGATGACGCGCGCCATCGCCCGACCGATGATGAAGGCGCGCGCCGGTCGCATCATCAACATGAGCTCGGCGGCCGGCCGGATGGGCAATCCCGGCCAGGCGAACTACGCCGCGGCCAAGGCGGGCCTCATCGGGCTGACCAAGACGACCGCGCGCGAGCTGGCCAGCCGTGGAATCACCTGCAACGCACTGGCGCCCGGGCTGATCACCACCGACCTCACCGCCGACCTTCCCGAGGCTGCCAACCAGGCCCTCGTTTCGCTGACGCCGCTCGGCTACATCGGGTCGGTCGAGGACGTCGCCGCGGCCGCCGTCTATTTCGCCTCCGATGAGGCGCGCTACGTCACCGGACAGGTGCTGGGCATTGACGGCGGCATCGTGATGGGCTCCTAGCGATGGCTTGCCCGCCCCGCGTGAACCGGCAGGGCACTTGCTGCACAATGGGAGACAACCCCAGTGCATCGGATTTGAAGGAGCAACCTGCATGCTGACCCTGCGTTCATTCCTGCGCCCGACCCGTGTGGTCGATGCGCACTGCGACATCCCGTGTGGCATCTACGATCCCGCCCAGGCGCGGATCGAAGCCGAGTCCTGCTACAACATCATCAAGAAGTACAACGACAGCGACGACGAGGTCTTCCGCACGCGGTGCATCACCGTCAAGGAGGAGCGCGCGGAGCTGGCGAAGCACCACATCGATGTCCTGTGGAGCGATTACTTCAAGCCGGAGCACCTCGAGAAGTTCCCCGACCTGCACCAGACCTTCTGGCAGGCCGCCAAGCAGGTGTCGCAGGTCAAGCACACCATGAACCTCGACGACGCCAAGAAGCTGCTCGACCTGATCGACCGGATCGACGACATGTGGAAGGCCACCGGCGGCCCCGAGAAGACACGCGTCCAGGCCGCGACCGTCTAGGCAGGACCGATGCGCACGAAGAGGGGCCCACTGTGGCCCCTCTTTCTCGTTCTCGGGCTGGTGGCAGCCCTGGCGGCCGTCGTCTCACGCTGGACCGATGCGGTCGCGGTCCGCGGCTCATCCATGGCCCCGACCCTGCTCCCCGGGGAGCAGCTGCTCGTCGAGCGCTGGACGTTTCGGCGTCGCCAGCCACAGGTCGGTGACGTCGTCCTCGCTCACGACCCGCGCGAGCCGTCACGCGAGCTGATCAAGCGCATCGCGTCGGTGCGAGCCGGGCGCGTCGAGCTGCGCGGCGATGGCGTCGCCACGACGGACTCCCGGACGTTCGGTCGGGTCGCTGTCAGCGACGTGGCGTGGCGCGTGGCCCTGCGCTACTGGCCACCGTCGCGCTTCGGCCCGATTCCGCGTGCGGCCGCGCCCGAACCTGCGCTCGCCTACGAGCCGGAAGGCGGCGAGCCCGCGTGCTCGGCGTTCGGCGACCTCGTCGTGGGCGCCGAGGATGCGAATTGACGGATTCCAGTCACCGCGGAGTCAGGCGCCTCGCGGCCGCGATCGGGTCCGCCGCTCAGTCCGGGTCGAGCGTGGATCGGAGCTGTGCATGTTCCGAATCGGTCCTCTCGCTCGCCTAGCTCCTGCCTCGCCGGAATCTGGCAACAACGGGGAGCGAGCGGCCGCGTACGCCGCCTCGAACCCTCAGGAGCAACCGCAGAGTGCCGCCACCGCTTCGACGCACTCGTCACGGGCCGATGGCAGCATCTCCACGCCGTCGCCGGCCTCGGCGGCAACCAGGTGCCCGACACCCGGCCCGGGGCGCACGCCGATCGGCACGTCGGCGCATCGACGTCGCAGGAAGTCGACGACGGGGCCGAGCCCGGCATCGCCATACTCCTCGCGGATCGCGCCGGTATCCACCACCACCAGGTTCGGAACGCGCAGGGTCACAGCCTGGTGCAGCCGCGCGGCGTCGTTGTAGAAGAACACGATCGCACCGAACAGGCGCGCGTCCAGGGCATCCGCCAGGTCGCGATCCCGGGTAAGGCAATAGGCGATCGGTTCGGCCATTCGCCAAGAGCGTACATCGGGCTTCGGGCGGGCAGCCGGTACAATGAACGGGCCCATGGCCTCCATCACTCCCGTCCGACGCAACGACTCGCGCGAGCTCACCGGCCGCCACCAGGCGCTCGGCAGCCTGCTGGGCCGCGTCTGGCCGGTCGACCAGGTCGGCGTCGAGGAACGCGCCGCGAGCCTCGCCAAGCGCAGCATCAAGCGCGAGGCGAAGCTGTGGGCGCTCGACATGGTGATCCGCATGACCGATCTCACCACGCTCGAGGGCAAGGACACGCCCGGCAAGGTGCGGGCGCTGGCCGGCAAGGCTCGCCGACCGGACCCGACCGATCCATCGATTCCGAGCGTTGCGGCGCTGTGCGTGTACCCGAACATGATTCCGACTGCGGTGCAGGCGTTGAGGGGCTCGGGCATCA
Source organism: Candidatus Limnocylindria bacterium (assembly GCA_035708065.1). GTDB lineage: Bacteria > Chloroflexota > Limnocylindria > QHBO01 > QHBO01 > JAICUY01. Next base: position 52,559 of record DASSTC010000059.1, read on the forward strand.
AGATCGCATCGGTCGCCACCTACTTCCCGTCGGGCCAGGCGCCGCTCGAGGTCAAGCTCGCCGACGTGCGCTCGGCAGTCGAGATGGGCGCCGACGAGATTGACATGGTCATCGACCGTGGCGCGTTCCTGGCGGGTGACTATGCATCGGTCTACGACGAGATCGTGGAGGTCAAGGACGCCTGCGGCGACGCGCATCTCAAGGTCATCCTGGAGACCGGCGAGCTCGAGACGTACGACAACATTCGACGCGCATCGGTCCTTGCCATGGCCGCCGGAGCGGACTTCATCAAGACCAGCACCGGCAAGGTGACACCGGCCTCGACGCTGGCCAGCTCCCTGGTGATGATGGAGGCCATCCGCGACTTCCACGGCCAGACCGGACGGGCGGTCGGCATGAAGTCGGCCGGGGGCATCCGCACCGCCAAGGAGGCGATCAGCTACCTGGTCGTGCTGTACGAGACGCTCGGCCCAGAGTGGATGACCCCCGACCGATATCGATTCGGCGCATCCAGCCTGCTCAACGACGTGCTCATGCAGATCCGCAAGGAGCGCACCGGCCGATACAGCGGCGGCGACTACTTCACCCTCGACTAGACCGATGCAGGTCGAGCCGCGCACCATTCAGATCTGGTCCGACCTCGGCTGCCCGTGGGCGCACGCGGCCGTGTGGCGGCTGCACGACGCGCGACGTCGCCTGGGCCTGACCGACACCGTGCGCTTCGAGCATCGCGTCTTTCCGCTCGAGCTGTTCAACTCCGAGCCGACGCCGCGCCAGGAGCTCGATGCGGAGTGGCCGGTGGTCGCCGCGCTGGCGCCGCGTGCCGGTTGGCGGGCCTGGGCGGCTCCCGCCGAAGCGTGGCCCGCGACGATGCTGCCGCCGATGGAGGCGGTGCAGGCCGCCGCCCTGCAGTCGTCGGGCGCCGCCGAGGAGCTCGACCGCGGGCTGCGACGTGCCTTCTGGGGCGAGTCGCGCTGCGTCAGCCTGCGGCACGTCATCCTGGAGATCGCCAACGAGTGCGAATCGGTCGATGTCGCCGCGCTGGCCGATGCCCTGGACAGCGGCCGCGCCCGGCACCGCATCTTCGACGACTGGGAGATCGCCAAGGGTGACGAGGTGCAGGGCTCGCCACATGTCTTCCTGCCCGACGGGACGAATGTCCAGAACCCGGGCGTCGAGATGCACTGGGAGGGCGACGATGGTGCCGGTGGCGGCTTTCCGGTGATCGACCATGACGACCCGAGGGCGTACGACGACCTGGTTCGCCGCGCCGCTGGCTGATCTCACATTCCGCCGCCCTCGGCGCGTTTGATGGGTATGCATCTGCCGCCGTTCCAGCAGCTGATCGACGCGCATGCGGCTGAGCTGCATCGGTTCCTGACCGCATGCGTCGGCCCGACTGACGCCGACGACTGCCTGCAGGAGACGCTGCTCAGCGCGCTGCGCGCCTATCCGCGGCTGACGCACGCCGACAACCTGCGCGGTTGGCTGTTCACCATCGCGCATCGCAAGGCGACCGATGCGGTCCGTCACCGCATCCGCCATCGGGCAGCCGAGCTCACCGGCATCGAGCCGGCCGTCGCCGCCCATGGGGCCGGGGACGACGAGCTGTGGGGCGCGGTGCGGGCACTGCCGCTGAAGCAGCGCGCGGCCGTGGTGCATCGGTTCGTCTTCGACCTGGCCTACCGCGACATCGGCGAGCGGATGGGAACCAGCGAGGAAGCCGCCCGGCAGAACGTCAGCGCCGGCCTTCGCCGGCTGCGTCTCGAGGTGACACCATGAACGAGATCGAGCGGCTCTCCGCTCTCCAGACCGATGCGTCGGCGGCCCTTGCCGGTTTCCGTCGCCGCGCCGCCGAGGAGGGGCTCCTCGACGTGGCCTACGCCGAGCTTGACTCGCCGCTCGGCCCGCTGACCGCCTACGTCACGCCGCGCGGGCTCGTCCGCCTGGCCTACGACCGCGCCGATGTGGACCTTCCCGAGGTCTCGGCACGCGTCTCGCCACGGGTCATCGAGGCGCCCGAGCGGACGGACGAGGTCCGTCGCGAGCTGGACGAATACTTCGCCGGGCGCCGGCAGCACTTCGACCTGGCGATCGACTGGGCGCTAGTGCGTGGCTTCGCCGGTTCGGTCCTGGAGGCGACGTCGCGAATCCCGTTCGGCAGCGTGTCGAGCTATCGGGAGGTCGCCGCCGCGGCCGGGTCGCCGAACGCGTACCGGGCGGCGGGAAACGCCCTCGGCTCGAACCCGGTGCCGATCGTGGTGCCATGCCATCGGGTGCTGCACGCCGGCGGGGGACTGGGCGGCTATACCGGCGGCCTCGATCGCAAGCGCTTCCTGCTGCACCTCGAGGGTGTGCTGCCGGGCTAGACTCCGCGGGTGGTGATCTGCGCCAGCTGCGGTCACGAGAGCCCGTCGGACTTCGCCTTCTGCCCGGCCTGCGGTTCGGCGCTGACTGCGGCTGCCGCGCCGCGCGAGGTGCGCAAGGTCGTCACCGTCCTGTTCTGCGACCTGACCGGGTCGACCGCGCTCGGCGACCGGACCGATCCGGAGACGCTGCGCGGGCTGATGCGCCGCTACTACGAGACGGCGCGCGCCGTGCTCGAGCGTCACGGCGGAACCGTCGAGAAATTCGTCGGCGACGCCGTCATGGCGGTCTTCGGCATCCCGGTGGCGTCCGAGGACGACGCGCTGCGTGCGGTGCGTGCCGCAGTGGAGCTGCGGGACACGGTGCACGGCCTGGAGCTCGACGCGCGCATCGGCATCAACACCGGCGAGGTGGTGGCAGGGGAGGGTGACACCCTGGTCACCGGCGACGCGGTCAACGTCGCCGCCCGGCTCGAGCAGTCGGCGGGCGGCGGCGACATCCTGCTCGGCGACGAGACGGCGCGCCTGGTCCGCGACGCCGTCGAGACCGAGCCCGTGGATCTCGAGCTCAAGGGGAAGCCGGGTGCGGTGCGAGCGCATCGGCTCACGCGGCTCGAGCCGGCGGCACCGGGCGTCACCCGGCGTCTCGACCGGCCCATGGTCGGGCGGTCGCGCGAGCGCAGCCGGCTGCGCGCCGACTTCGATGATGCCGTCGCCGGCCGCACGAGCCGCCTGTTCACGCTCGTCGGTCCGGCCGGGGTCGGCAAGTCGCGATTGGTGGCCGATTTCCTGGACGGCCTGGACGACGTCACCGTCGCCCGTGGACGCGCGCTGTCGTATGGCGAAGGGATCACGTACTGGCCGCTGGTCGAGATCCTCGTCCAGCTCGGCATCGATCCGGAACGCGTGCTCGGCGCCTCGCCGGCCGACACGCAGCTCGCCACCCGAGCGGTGCTGGAGGAGACCGCCGCGGCCCGGCCACTGGTGCTGGTCTTCGATGACCTGCAGTGGGCGGAGCCGCCGGTCTTCGACCTGATCGAGCACATCGTCGACTGGGTACGCGACGTGCCGATCTTCCTGCTGTGCGTCGGTCGCCCCGAGCTGGCCGACGTCCGCCCGGGATGGGGAGGCGGCAAGCCGAACGCGACCGCGGTGCTCCTCGAGCCGCTCGCCGAGGATGTCGCCGCAGGCCTCGCCGACTCGCTGCTCGACGGGCTGAACCTCAGCGCCGAGACGCGGGCACGCATCATCGAGATGGCCGACGGAAACCCGCTGTTCCTCGAGGAGATGGCGGCGCTGGCGCGCGAGTCGAGCGCATCGGCCGAGCTGCGTGTGCCTCCCACCATCCACGCCGTGCTGCAGGCGCGGCTCGACGCGCTCAACGACCACGAACGCTCGGTGATCGAGCGAGGTGCGGTCGAGGGCAAGGTCTTCCACCGCGGTTCGGTGACTGCCCTGGCGCCAGCGCCCGCCCGCGAGCAGATCCCGTCGGACCTGCTGGCCCTCGTCCGTAAGGAGCTGGTCCGTCCCGATCGATCGCAGATCCCCGGCGATGACGCGTTTCGTTTTCGGCACCTGCTCATTCGCGACACCGCCTACGAGTCGCTGCCGAAAGCCGTGCGGGCCGAGCTGCACCGGCGCTTCGCCGAATGGCTCGATCAGCACGGAGAGCTGTTCGAGCAGGACGAGATCGTCGGCTATCACTACGAGCGGGCGGCGCGCTACAACGCCGAGCTCGGCATGGACGCGGAGGTGCTGCAGAAACTCTCCGAGCAGGCCGCCATGCGGCTGGCGCGCGCGGGTCGGGCGGCTGCGGGCCGCGGCGACTCATTGGCCGCCATTGGACTCCTCGGACGAGCGAGGGACCTGCTCGGCGACGTCAGTGCCCGGCGCGCGCTGATTCCGGATCTCATCGAGGCGCTGGCGTTCGCCGGTCGGCTGCCCGAGATTGCGCCGCTGTTGACTGAGCTGCGCGGTGGAGACGACCGTGACCGCGCGACGGCATTCGTGCTGGAGGTATGGATCGATCCAGTTTCGGCAGGAATGCCGACCGATGAGCTTCGTCAGAAGCTCGACGATCAACGCCGCATTCTGACCGATGCGGGCGACCCGATCGCGGCGGCGCGCGGCGAGCGGGCGGTCGCCCTGATGGAGTTCTTCGCCGGTCGGGCCGATCGCGCGCACGAGGCGTATCGACGCACCTTCGAGCTGCTGCGTGGCGAGCACCGCGAGTTCCAGCTGCTCGACATCGCCGGGTTCGCTCTAGCGACGGCCGCCTTCGCCGACGTCGGGATCGACCGGCATCGCGAGCTGCGTGCCGACCTGCGGGCCGGCCTCGAGGAGCACGGCGGACCGTTGACGCTGGCGTCTCTCGACGCGCTCAATGCGCCGATCGAGTACCTCGCCGGAACGCTCGACGCAGACGAGGTGCGACGCATCCTCGTTCGGCACGCCGAGCTGCTCGAGCAGACGGGCTCGGCGTATGCGGCGGCCGGTTCGCTGACCTTCCTCTCGCAGGTGGCCTGGATCGAGGGAGATCTGGTGGAGAACGAGACGCGCCTGCGCATCGACCGCGAGGCTGCGGAAGCAGCCAACGAGACGCGCGTGCTGGTCAACGCGATCGGCAGCTGGGCCCTCGCTCTGAGTCGCGCGGGACGTCCCCGGCGAGCACTGAACGAGGTCGCCACGGCCAGGAGCATGGGCCGGGCGGATGATGTCGCCGACCAGGTTGGCCTTGACCTGGCGGAGGCGCATGCCACGGCGATGCTCGGTGACCATGCGTCGGCCGTTGCCCTGGTCGAACGGGCGCGAGGACGCATCGCCGGACTGGCGATGCGTCCCGTCGCCGTCCAAGTGGACACCGTCGACGCCGAGGTCCGTGCGGCGGCCGGCGATCTGGCCGAGGCGCATGGGATCGCGCGTCGCCTGGCCGACCAGGCCGATGCCCGTGGCCTCAGGCGAATGGCGCACTTCTACCGCACGACGT
>DASSTC010000060.1:0-7529 GCA_035708065.1 Candidatus Limnocylindria bacterium
GTTCAGCAGCCAGATCGCGGGGCGGCGGCGCGACGGGCGCTCTGCCCTGCAGCACGAGCACGAAGTAGTCGCAGATGTCGGTCAGCGGGCAGATCGAGCAGATCGGCCGCGGTGCACGGCAGGTGTCGCGCCCGTGCCGAATCGTCTCGACGTGGAAGCGGTACATCTCGTCGGGCTCCAGCGCTCGCTCGAGGAGCTCGTGGGCCTTCGCCAGGTCGGCCTTCGGCGGCAACAGACCGATGCGCTTCGCGACGCGGAAAATGTGCGTGTCGACCGGCAGCGCCGGCATGCCGAAGCAGAACATCAGCACGATCGACGCGGTCTTGCGCCCGATGCCCGGCAGCGCCGTCAGCCAGTCGCGCGCCTCGTCGACCGGCAGCGACTCGAGAAAGCGGAGGTCGAAGTTGCCACGCTCGTCGAGGATCTCGGCCAGCACCTGCTGGATGCGCGGTGCCTTGGTCGGCGCCAGGCCGCCCGGGCGAATGACCTCGGTCAGCTCGTCGGTCGGTGCGGCGAGCACCGCCTCCCAGGTCGGATACCGCTCCCGCAGCAGCATGAAGGCGCGGTGCGAGTTCACGTCGGCGGTGTTCTGGGCCAGGATCGTCAGCACCAGCTCGCTCACCGCGTCGAGCCGCGACCCGGTCCATCGCGGCTCGTCGTAGCGCGCGCCGAGGCGTTCCAGGATCACCTCGATCCTCGCCCGCCGGCGCCGGCGGTCGGCGGCGAGCTTCTGCGGGCTCGGCCCGCGGCGCTTCCTCGGCTTCGCATCCGGTCTCGCCATCGCGGTTAGCGGCGCGCCCCCAGGTCCAGGCCGATGCCGACGGTCCGCGCCGCGCGTGCCGCGGCAGCGACGAGCAGCGGCTCGGTCCGCGCCATCGCCTCGTCGAGGGTCATCGGTCGATCGATGATCGGCTGCACCACGCTGATCGCCTGCACGACGTCGAGCGCCTCCGCGCCATGGCCCAGCGAGCCGCACAGCACGATTACCGGCGTGTTCCGCGGTCGCGCCAGCGTGGCGACGCCCATCGCCGCCTTGCCGCGCAGCGTCTGCTCGTCGGCGCGCCCCTCGCCGGTGATCACCAGCTCGGCCTCCTCGAGCGCGGCCGCCAGGTCGACGAGCTCGGCCACGACCTCGAAGCCGGGACGCACCATCGCCCGCAGGAAGCCGAGCAGCCCGGCCGTCGTTCCGCCGGCGGCGCCCGCGCCGGGCAGGTCGGCGACGAGCCGGCCGGTGGCCTTCTCGATCTGCTGCCCGTAATGGCGCAGCGCGGCGTCCAGTCGCTCGACCATGTCCGAATCGGCGCCCTTCTGCGGTCCGTAGGTGGCCGCCGCACCGGACGAGCCGACCAGCGTGTTCGTGACGTCCGACGCGACGACCACCGCCACCGAGCCAAGGCGGGGATCCAGGCCGGTCGCATCGATGCCGTCCAGGTCGGCGAGCGAAGCGCCGCCGTCGGCCAGCGGCTGGCCGGAGCGGCCCAGGAAGCGCACGCCGAGTGCCGACAGCAGGCCGCTGCCTCCGTCGGTGGTCGCCGAGCCGCCGAGGCCGAGGGTCACCCGTTCGACGCCCTCGTCCAGCGCAGCCCGGATCAGCTCCCCGGTCCCACGCGTCGAGGCCAGCGCCGCGTTCTCGGGCGTCCGCTCCCCAACCGCGAGACGCGCCAACCCGGAGGCAGCAGCCAGCTCGACGAACGCTTCCCGGCCGTCGGAGAGCAGCAGCCAGTCGGCATCGATGTGGCGGCCGAGTGGATCGGGCACCGACGCGGTTCGCACGACCGCCGCGTCACCCAGGGCCGCGCGCACGGCGGCCAGCGTCCCCTCCCCGCCATCGGCCATCGGTCGCAGCGCGACCTCGTCACCGGCGCGCACCGACGACCAGCCGCGGGCGATCGCATCGGCCACCGCAACGGAGTCGAGCGCGCCGCCGAAGGAGTCCGGGGCGACGAGCAGCCTCATCTGCCTGCCTTCAGGGCCTTGCGTTTCTCCTGGTAGGCCGGCACGGACTTCATCGGCGGACGCATTTCGTCCCCGATCTGGCGCACCACCAGGCTGAACGCGTCGTCGTCCTGGTGGATCAGCTTCATGCCGTGACCGACCTCGGTCAGCAGCTCGATGCGGTGCCGCTCCTCGAGCTTGCGGATCGCGGCCTGCAGGATGACGAAGCTCATCTGCGACAGGCTGGGCAGCGCCTGGTTGCGATGGATGCGCCGCTCGAGGTCGACCTGGCCGAGCGCCGAGAGACCTTCGGCCTCGAGGATGTCGATCAGCAGCCCGGTCTCGACGGCGTAGCCGGTGAAGAACGGGACCGATTCGAGCAGCGAGCGGCGCCCGGCGTACTCGCCCGACAGCGGCTGGATCATGCCCGACAGCTCCGGGAAGAACAGGTTGAACAACGGGCGGGCCATGAGCTCGGTGACGCGGCCGCCGCCCTCCGGCACGAGCTTCGCGCCTTCCTTGATCGGCCGCTGGTAGAAGCCCTTGACGTACTGGATCCGCGGCTCGCGGAGCAGCGGGCCGAGCAGCCCGAACACGAAGCGCGGCTGGATGTTGCTGATGTCGGTGTCGATCCAGGCGACGATGTCACCGTCGAGCTCGTGGAGCGACTTCCAGAGTGCCTCGCCCTTGCCGACATAGCTGCCCATCTCGGGCAGGACCTGGCTGTGGCGCACCACCGGCACGCCGAGGTCGGTGGCGATCTCCGCCGTGCGGTCGGTCGAGTCGGAGTCGATGACCAACAGCTGGTCGATCAGCGGGTAGCGGTCCATCAGCTGGCCCTTGATCCGCTTGATGACCAGGCCGATCGTCTTCTCCTCGTTGAGCGCCGGCAGCCCGACCGAGACGCGCAGCCCCTGCTTCTCCTTCAGCTCGACGAGCTTGCGGATGTCCTTGAACTCCGACGCGTGGAACGTGTTCTCGGCGAACCACTTGTCGACCAGGTTGGGCAGCGACTGGCTCCGCTCGACGAAGGCATCGGCCTCCGCAAGCGTGCCCTCCGCCTCGCGCAGCTGCTCAAAGGTGGCCATCCCGAGCTGCTGCTTGGTCTTGACCACGATCACGGTCGGCTTGGCGCGGCTGGCGACTGCCTCCGGGACTGATCCGAACAGGTACCGTCCGTCGGCCGACGCGCGGGTGTCCGACGGCTGGGCAGCCGCTCCCATGATCACCAGGTCGTGGTGCGACGCCTCGCGCACGATCGCCGTCTTCACCGAGATCGCCTCGCGGATCAGGCCCTTCACCCGCCTGGCGCCGCTGTGCTCCTGCACGAACCGATCGAGCGCTTCCTGCTCGCGCTGCAGCGCCCGCTCGCCGATGCCCTTGGGCACCACGTGCAGCACAGAGACCTGGGCCTCGAAGCGCTTGCCGAGGTCACGCGCCAGGCGCATCGCCAGCTCGGCATGCGGACCACCGCGCACCGGCACCAGGATCGAGTCGACCTTGTCGAGGCCGCGCTGCTTGACGACGGCGATGTCGCAGGGCGACTCGCGCACCACCGCGTCGATCGTCTCGGAGAAGACCGGCGGCTCGACCGGCGTCGCCCCGGAAAGCCGAGCCTCGATCGCCTCGGCCTCGGCGCGTGCGGTCTGTCGCGGCGTCGGCGGGCCACCCCAGCCGAAGATCACCAGGTTGGCGCGCTCCTCGGCAACGGCCTCGATCACGCCGTCGGCGGCATGACGACCGATGCGAACCATGGTCCGGATGCCGACCCCCTCCTCGTCGCCGAAGTCGAGGACCCGCTGCAGCAGGCGGCGCGCGGTGCGCGCCTGGGTCGCGCCCTCCGACAGGGACACGCCCTCCGGCACCTCCACCACGCCGAGCGCGGTGATCTCGGTCTGCCGCCCGTTCCCGATCCCTGAGCCGATGCGCACGAGGTCGCGCGCCGTCCGCGGGTTGGCGAGCGGCAGCAGGATGCGGTACGGCTCCTTGGCCCTTGGCGCCATCAGCCCTTCGCGGCCTCCGCCCTTGCGCGCATCTCCCGCCAGCGACCGATGAGGTACGGCTTGAGCTCCTCGAACTCGCGTGCCTGGGCCTCGATGACCCGCTCGGCCTGGTCGGTGGTCATCTCGAGCGTCTCGCCGATGAACCCCGCCACCCGGCCGAAGTAGAGCGGCGTGAGCGCCGCGAGGACGTTCTCGCGGTCCGCGCCCGGGGCGTGATACGCGACCAGTGCGTCGTACAGGCAGCGGATCCACAGCTCGCCGGGAAAATGGAAGCTCGCCGGGTCGCCAGCCTCCAGGGTCATCACCCGCTCCAGCTGCTCCGGCGCCAGCATCCGCGCCCAGCTCTCACGGTTCGTGGGTCGCGAATTCTCGAGCGTGTCGATCAGCTTGGCGTGGCTGACGACGATCGCCTCCGGGGCGATGACCCGCTCGAAGCCGTATTCGGGGATGGCGTGCGAGCCGCGGACCCGGAGCCATCGGTCCTGGTAGTGGCCGGCCAGCCGGAAGAGGGTGCCGACCACCTGGCGGAACATCGGCCCGAGATCGGATGCAGGGTCCTTGGCGTCGTGGATCTTGGCGCCCAGGCGCGCCTGGCAGACGGCGAAGCCCTCGTTGATCGCGCTGTGGGTCATCCAGATGTCGATGCCGAAGCGCGCGGTCGCCTCGTCGAAGGTCTCGAGCTCCAGATATCGCTGCACGAGGTCGCCACTGATCGCGAAATCGCCGCCGATCGGCTGGCGGATGCGTGCGCCGTACAGCGCACGGGTGAGCGGGTAGGTGATGTTGTTGGTGATCGTGCCGTCGTACTTGTAGCGCGCGTAGAGCGGCGCGACGAAATCGTAGCCGCCCTTGAGGATAGGTCCGGCCAGCAGCTCGACCCATTCCGGCACGATCGAGCGCAGGTCCGAGTCGACCATGACCATGGCCTTGACCTTCAGCTCGCGCGCTACCTCGAACAACGCACGCACCGCGGTTCCCTTGCCGCTGATGCCCTGGTACGTGAAGCTGATGCGCTGCAGCTTGTGGCGCGGGCTGACCAGGATGATCTTCTCGATGTACTCCGGGCTCTCGGTGCTGACCGCGACGTGCGGCGTGTCGTCGGGCGAGCCGCCGTCGGAGTTGACGAGCACCGGCTTGAGATCGGGGAAGTACTGGACCATGCCGGCCTGAGCGGCGCGGACGACATAGCCGATCGTCTCGGCATTGCCGAAGCTCGGGATCCCGACCATGAGATCGGCGTTGCCGATCCGTCGCACCTCGGCAAGGGCCTCTTCATCGAGCGCCGACTCGGGCCGAGCTGCTGCGTGGGACGTCAGGGCGGACCTCCTGCGGTTCGTCGGGAGTCGATCGCTGCTCGGTCCGGAAAGCCTAGCACGGCGGGCTGGGCATGGCCGCGGGCCGGTGGCCGGTGCGGACACCGTTCCGCCGGATGGAACGAATGGCGATTGGAGCGCCCGGGTCGGGCCACTTCGGCGCCTTCTTCTTCCGAATGTCCCGTGCCATGAAACGGGTGACGAAGGATTCCACCCGGCCCGCGCCGGCTGGGGGCTCTGACGCGCCAATCGTTCCGCAGGGTGGAACGCGACTTCCCAACCGTAGCCGGGGAGCTATCGCTTGCGCGCGTCCCCGATCTTCGATTGCCGCGGACCGCGCTGGCCGACGAGGCGGCCGATCATGCTCGGCTCACGATGCCGCTCGGTCGGGATCTCGAGCCACTCGTCGGACGGCTCCCCGGGCCGATACCGCGAGTTGACCTGCTTGGCGACGTAGTGCGTGAAGCCGCTGACGCGCCAGGCGTGCAGCCAGTGCTCGACCGGGACGCGCACCGCCGGCGTGACGCGGACACGCACGTTCTCATCGACGACGGACTCCAGCAGCCGATGCCGCTCCTGGTACGGGACGTCGTGCAGCAGCCTTCCGTCGAGCTCGAGCAGATCGATCGCCACGAACGCACGCCGCGTCTCGTTCTCGATCGGGTCGGGGTACTCCTCGGCGAGCCCCTCCTCAGCGAGCGTCTCGGCAAGGTTGTACGCGGCGCTGCCGACACCGACGAAGGGCTGTGCGGTCCACACGCCGTCGAGCACCGCTTCTTCGGCATCGACCGATGAGGCGAGCACCTCGCGCGCCTCGGCCAGCGACGACTCCGCGGCGTCGCCGAATCGGTCCCAGAGGTCGACCCGGTGGCCGCGGATGCGCGCCATGAGTCGCTCGCCACGCCACGCCGGCTCGAACAGCCAGTCGACGCTGGTGATCACCGCGTTCGTCCGGGTGCTGATCTGCGGGAGTGGCCGCCGGGCGTCAGGCATGGGGTGAGAAGGGTACGCTCGCCCGCGCCCGAAGGTTCAGTTATGCCGGGCCGTACAGCCCCAGCCGACCCTCTTCCACCTCGGCGCCCACCTGCGAGAGGATCGACTCCCAGGCGTCGAGGTCCCACTCGCCCACGAAGGTGATGGCGGTTCCCTCCTTGCCGGCACGCGCGGTGCGACCGACGCGATGGACGTATGTGTCCGCGTCCTCGGGGATGTCGAAGTTGAGCACGTACGGCAGGTCGGTGATGTCGAGGCCGCGGGAGGCGACGTTGGTCGCGACGAGGTACTCGATCCTGCCCGACTTGAAGTCGGCCAGGGTGCGGTCGCGCTCACGCTGCGACAGGCCGCCGTGGAGCGCCGCGACGTTCTTGCCGCGTCGCTTCAGCGTCGCCGCCAGGCGGTCGACCCCGATCTGGGTGTGCCGGAAGACCAGCAGTCGGTCGAAGTTGAACTCGCGAGTCAGCTCCAGCAGCGCAGGCACCTTGTCCTGCTCGGCCACGAAGTAGACCAGCTGGCGGACGGTCTCGACGGTCTTCTGCTCGGGCCGGACGCTGATCTGCTGGGCATTGCGGTCCATGAACCGGTCGCAGATGCGCAGGATGGCGTACGGCATCGTGGCGCTGAACAGTGCGGTCTGGCGCTGGCGCGGGCATCGGGCCAGGATGGTCTCGACGTCGACGATGAACCCCATGTCGAGCATGCGGTCCGCCTCGTCGAGAATGACCGTCGAGACCCGGTCGAGCCGCAGCTCGCCGCGACGGATGAGATCGAGCACGCGTCCCGGCGTGCCGACCACGACCTGCGCACCGCGCTTCAGGGCGGTGATCTGGCGGTCCATGCTCGAGCCGCCGTAAATGGCGACGACCTTCACGTTGCGGAACTGGCCGATGGCGGCCAGCTCGTCGCTGACCTGCACGCACAGCTCACGCGTTGGCGTCAGGATCAGCGCCTGGACGAAGCCGGCGGTCGGGTCGATCTTCTCGATAATCGGGATGCCGAACGCGGCGGTCTTGCCCGTTCCGGTCTGGGCCTGACCAATGAGGTCCTTGCCCTCGCGCAATGGCGGGATTGCGCGTGCCTGCACCTCGGTCGGGGCGACATAGCCCATCTTCTCGAGGGCGCGCGCAATGGTGACCGGCAGCTGGATGGCGCCGAAGGTATGTGAGCGGGCGGCCGCCAGGACGGCGGCGAGGAGCGGCGACTCTGCGTCGGCCGCAGCTGCGCCATTCGAGGTCGCAGTTGCGCCATTCGAGGTCGCAGCGGCGTCAGTCGCGGCGGGAGC
>DASSTC010000061.1:0-51574 GCA_035708065.1 Candidatus Limnocylindria bacterium
GCGTGCTTGACCACGATGCGCTCGATGACGTTGGCGGCGTCCTCGCAGGCGTCGATCGCCTCTTCGAGCAGGCTGTAGACGTCCTTCCACTTGATGATGTCGACGGCGTTCGTGCCGTTGTTGAACAGCTCGGCGATGGCGTGTCGGACGATCCGGTCACCCTCGTTCTCGAGCCGATGCACCTCGATCCAGTACGGCGCCAGGTCCTTGAAGTCGTGCATGTTGTCGATCGCCGCCTGCAGCTGCTCGCACTGCTTGACGATGATCTCGGTCTGCTGCAGCGCGACGGGGGTCGGCTCGTCGATGCCATACAGGATGCAGGTGTCGGCGACCTCCTCGATGAGGTCGACGATGTCGTCAATGCGGCTGATCAGGACCGAGATGTCCTCGCGGTCGATCGGCGTGACGAAGGTCGCCTCGAGCTTGTGTCCGATGTTGTGGCTGATCGTGTCGCCGGTGTGCTCGATGTCGCGTAGCTGGATCGCCAGGCGCTCGCGCTCGGCGTAGTTGCGGAAGTACTGCTCCAGCAGGCGAGCCGCGGAAAGCATGTTCGCGGCGTCTTCGCTGAAGAGCGCGAAAAACTTCTCCTCGCGCGGGATGAAGGGGAGGCGCATCGGTCGATGATCGTCCTCGTGCAGGCTTCGGATGTTCGCGCACGGACCGATGGGCGGCCTATGCAGCGTAAGCCTACGCGATGCGCCCGCGTCCTACATGCCTGCGCGCGGGTGCCGTGGTTCCCCCGTCGCTCCCGTGATGCACGGTGCGTGCCGAGGCAGTCTTGGCCCTCGCCCCGGCCGCCTGCCTAGATGGCTAGTCCGCCGTGCCGCCGCTGCTCGTCGGCGTGTCGCCACCACCGTCCGGCCTGTCGTCGACACGCTCGACGACGAGCGTGCAGCGGGTCGCCAGCGCAGCCACCGCCCCAACGGCCGCGACGGCCGGCAGCAGCGCCGCCCCGACCACGCCGATCGTCAGCGGGATCTCCAGGATCGTGCGTCCGTCCTCGTTCTTGATCGTCAGCCGACGCACGTTGCCCTCGCGCACGAGCTCCTTCACCTTCTCGATGAGCTGCGCGCCGTTGAGCGCGAACTCCTCGGTGCGCGGTCCCTTGTCAGCCACGGTCGATCTCCCTTGCGTGTGAGGTCCATCCTAGGCCGATGCAGCGGCCGGATGACAGCACCTGGCTCGACCTCGCCATCGCCGAGGCGCGGGTGGGCCGGCAGGAGGGCGGCATCCCCATCGGCGCCGCGCTGGTGGTCGACGGCGAGGTGCTCGGCGTCGGACGCAATCGCCGGGTGCAGATGGGCAGTGCCATCCGCCACGGCGAGACCGATGCGCTGGAGAACGCCGGGCGTCAGCCCGCATCGGTCTACGCGCGCGCGACGATGTACACCACCCTCTCGCCGTGCGACATGTGCAGTGGCGCCATCCTGCTGTACGGGATCCCGCGCGTGGTCATCGGCGAGCACCGCACGTTCATGGGCGCCCAGGAGCTGCTCCGCACGCGTGGCGTGGAGGTCGTAGACCTCGACTCCGAGGAGTGCGTCGCGCTGATGCGCGAGTTCATCGCGGCCGAACCTGGGCTGTGGGGCGAGGACATCGGTCAGGGCTGATCCGTCCCGCTCACTCCGCGTCGGCGGATGCGAACGTGGCGCGACCCGCCGGCCGATAGGTCTGCATCAGCACCCCGGTCGGCGTCGACTGCGAGTCGATCAGCTCGAGATCGTGGGTCGGTCCCTGCTCCGGAAAGAGCCGCATCCCGTCGCCGACGATGACGGGATAGATCCGCAGGTTGAGCTCGTCGACGAGATCGTGCTCGAGGAGCCAGCGCAGCAGGACGCCGCTGCCGTGGACCTGCAGCTCCCGTCCCGGCGCCGCCTTCAGCTCGCGGATGCGTGCCTCGACGTCGCCGCTCAGGACGTGGGTGTTCTGCCAGGTCGGATCGGTGAGCGTGGTCGAGGGCACGTATTTCGGCAGCACGTTGATGCCGTGCGAGACCGGGTCGCCGGCGTCGTGCAGCGGCCAGTACGGTTCCCAGATCTCCCATGTTCTGCGTCCGAGGAGCAGCGCGTCGGCGCGTTCGAACCAGGAGGTCAGGAAGGGCCACATCGTCGGGTCCGCATACGCCGCGGTCCAGCCGCCGCGGTCGAAGCCGCCGCGGCGGTCCTCATCGGGGCCGCCAGGTCCCTGGTACACGCCGTCCACGGTGAGCATCATCGAGGCGGTCAGCTTCACGGTCGTTGCTCCGGTGCGAGTGGATCATCGATGGTAGGACGAGTGATCGGTCGCAGGCTCATCGGCGGGGCCGCTCTGTGCCACCGTTGACACGATCCGTATATTCACAAGATGAATCATATCGCGGCACCGTCGCGCGCCTACCGGAGCGAGCTTCGCGAAGCGCAGACCGAGGCGACGCGAGGACGAATCCTGGATGCCGCCATGCGGGTCATCGCAGGCGGCCTCGCCGGCGTCTCGGTTCCGGCGGTCGCCAGGGAGGCCGGCGTATCGGTCCCGACGATCTACCGCCATTTTCGGACGAAGGGTGACCTGCTGGCCGCCGTCTATCCCCACGCCGCACGGCGCACCGGGCTGGATGGAATTCCCGATCCGCGCTCGCTGGACGAGCTGCGGACGATGATCCGCGCCGTCATCGACCGCCTCGATGCGCTCGATGACCTGTCGCGCGCGGCCATGGCGAGCCCGGGCGGAGCAGAGGTCAGGCACGCGACCATGCCTGCCCGTTACGAGCGCATCCGGCGGGCGGCCGAGTCCTTCGAGCCGACGCTCGCCACGGCGGACCAGGCTCGGATCACGAGGCTGCTGGTCGTCCTGTCGTCATCGGCATCGCTGCGCATGTGGCGGGATCACCTCGAGCGATCCCCCGAAGAGGTCGCCGATGACATCGACTGGGTCATGCGCGCCGCGATCGAGGCTGCGCGTCGAGGCGCACGATGAGCATCCCGATGAGCGATCCCTCGCCCGAGGTCTCCTGGGAGCCCCCCGCGCCGGGCGCCTATACCCGCCAGCTCAGGCTCGGGGAGTGGATCTCGGAGCCGGTGACGCCGCTGTTCGAGTCGTGGCTGTTGACCTCGATGGAGGAGCAGATGCACGCCGGCTACCTGCGCGAGATCGGTCTACGGATCGCGCGGCCGTATCACGTGATCGTCAACGGGTGGTACTTCTACACGCTCAACTGGGCCACGCCCGGGGCCTTCGCCCGCAACCTGCCGAACATGCTCTGGCACCTGGTCCGATCCCCGCGCACGCTCGCCGGGATCAACCCCTCCACCGTCCGGCATGCGTTCCCGATCCTCGAGCGAAGATGGCGATCGGACCTGCAGCCGAGCTATCGGGCAGCAGTGGAGCGCGGCGAGGGACGAGTCGACCTGCTGCCGGTGGCCGAGCTGCCGGGGTTCATCGATGAGCTTGCCGAACTGGCCGGTACCGCCTTCATGTGGGTGACCGCGCTGGCCGGCGCCGGGTACAAGCTGGAGCTCAACCTGGCGCGGTTCTACCGCCGTCACCTGGCGCCTTCGCTCGGTGGAAGCCACCTCCCGCTCCTGGCAGGCTTCAGGGCACCCACCGAGCCGGCTGCACACGCGGTGGCATCGCTGGACTGGTGGTACGCACCTCGGTCAGGAGACGGCTCGGCGACGAGGTCCGCCGCAGATCATGCGGCGCTGGTCGCGAGCCGGCACGCCGCGGAGGAAGCAGCCTTCCATGCGCTCGCTTCGACACCGCGCCGGCTTCATGCCTTCCGGAAGCTCCTGGCCGATGCCCAGCACCTCGTCCCGCTGCGCGAGGAGCAGGTGGCAGAGCTGACGCTGCCGTGGCCGACGATGCGACGGGCCGTCCTGCGAATCGGCGAGACGCTCGCCGCTCGAGGGGTCATCGCCGAGCCTGACGATGTCTTCTTCCTGACGCGTCAGGAGGTGGTGTCGACGCTCGACGATGGCGGCGAGCGTCCCCGCATCGAGGTGGCGGCTCGCCGCTCGACGCGGGAGCGGCAGGCCCGCCTCGTGCCGCCCCTGCTCGTCGGGCGGCCGCACCCCCTGGTCAACAAGCTGTTCGGCACGATGCCGCGCGTGCTCGGCGCCGTTCGGTCCGAGAGCGCCATCGTCTCGGGCACCCCGGCCTCGCCCGGTCGTGCCACCGGCATGGTTCGGCTGATCCGCGGACCGCAGCAGTTCGACGAGCTGAAGGCCGGGGAGATCCTGGTCGCCTCGCTGACCGCTCCGGCCTGGACGCCCCTCTTCACGCGAGCCGCCGCCGTCGTGACCGATGTCGGCGGACCCGCGGCGCACGCCTCGATCATCGCCCGCGAATACGGGATCCCGGCCGTGGTCGGCTGCGGAGACGCGACGGCCCGACTGCGCACCGGCATGCATGTCGTCGTCGACGGCGCGACGGGAAACGTCGAACCCGCCTGAGCTCTGGCCGCCCTGCCTCAGTCCGGCCAGGCCGCTCCGGTCTCGAGGGCCCGCGCGTACTCCGCCAGGCGGTCGTCGTCGTGGGCCCGGATTTGGCCGAGAAACGGGAAGTCTTCGGGCGCAACCGTGATGCGGGCCAGGGGCCGGATCGGCACCAGGCTGGCGAGCTGCGGAATCCGCGCCTCGTACTCGCCGAAGGGGATCGGCGGCTGCAGCTCGAACGTCTCGCCGGGCAGGACGTAGACGGTGCCGGTGCGCCAAGGATGGGCGGGCAGTGCCTCTCGGCTGATCGAAAACAGGTAGTACGGAGCGCTCGACGTTCCCGACGCATCGGCCAGGCGCACGCAGGCGTTGGTCACAGAGCCGATGCGCTCGCGGTCCGCGATGGCGAAGAACATGGCCCAGATGCCGTCGCCCGCGGCGTAGACCGCGCGCCGGTTGCCGAACTCTCTCAGATCGTTCGCCTGGCGAGGCTCGAACACGGCGATGCTCGGGTCGCCGGACCCGTGCAGGGCGAGGCCGTGAACGTCGGCGAGATGGGAGAGGAACTGCCACTTGGGAGCCGGGAGCTCGTCGTCGATCAGGACGCTGCCGCCGTCATCCCGTGCCCGTCGCCAGATCGCGTCGAAGGCCGCGCGCACGGCTGGTGAGGGATCGTCTGCCGGACGCGGGAGCCAGTAGTCGGGAAGCTGCACGACGTTTCCTGTGCTGCGCCTGATCGGGCTTGAGGGCCGTGTGGGATTCGAACCCACGACACGAGGATTAAAAGTCCCCTGCTCTAACCACTGAGCTAACGGCCCGTCGCTCAGTGTATCGGCCGGGAGCTGGCGCGCTGCTTGATGGCCCTACCCTGAGACGACCGATCATGACTGCCAGTTCTATGTTCGGCGCCTCTGCACACAGATGCGTCCCTGGCAGAACTCGGCGGTCATGCCGACGACGCGAAGCAGGCCGAATCGGTCAAATACAGAACTCACAGTCATGCAGCGGCGCAGGAGGAACGAACCGATGCGAACCGAGGAGATGTTGAAGGGCGTGCAGGACACGATGACCGCGCGGCGTGTCTTTGCCGAGCCGATCGAGCGTGACGGCACGCTGTTCATCCCGGCGGCCAGCGTGCGCGGCGGCGGTGGCGGCGGCGGAGACGACGCCGGCAACGGCGCGGGTGGCTTCGGCGTCACCGCGCACCCGATGGGCGTGTTCGAGGTACGCGACGGGCAGGCGACATGGAAGCCGGCGGTCGATGTCAACCGCGCGATCCTCGGCGGGCAGATCGTCGCGATCGTGGCGCTCCTCGTCCTGCGCTCGATCCTGAAGGGCCGGCGCTGAGGCGCACCGACTCTGGTTTGACCGATGCAGACCGCGTCGGCATACTACGCGGGCGGGGTGGAGCAGCGGTAGCTCGTCGGGCTCATAACCCGAAGGTCGTCGGTTCGAATCCGTCCCCCGCAACCAAAGACTCCAAGCACGATATCGCCCCTCCGGCCTGACCGAGAGGGGCGTTTCGCTGCCCTCCCATGGGCGTCCTCCGGAGACGTCCCTGTCTACCGGCAGTCGCCACCCTGGAGCTGCGTGCGAACGCCGCGCTGATGGCGTGGACGCTCCGGTACAATGCCGGCCAGCCCCGAGCCGTGAACGTACGGTACGCAGGAGGATCTGCGCGCGCCGATGTCCGCCAACCTCAAGAAGCTCCGTCCCTACGACGAGCCGCCAACGTCCAAGGATCCGCTGGTGCCGGCCTGGCCGGACAGCGCCGCCACGATGTGGTTCGTCGCCGCGGCCGTCTGGCTGGTGATCGCGACCGGCATCGGCGCCATCTGGATCCTGCAGGCCATGTTCCCGCAGGCGATCCTGCACTGGCACGCTGCGCTGCCGTTCAACCTGAACATCTGGATCGTGCTCGACGCGACCCGGATGCTCCCCGGGTTCGAGAATGCGCTCGTCTACGGCTGGCTGACGAACGCGGCCATCGGCGCCATCTGGTTCGTCACGCCGCGCGTCACCGGCCGACGGCTGGTGAGCGACATGGGCGCCAACGTGGCGCTCGGGCTGTGGAACCTGGCAGTGATCCTCGGCCTGGCGAGCATCTTCATGGGGATCCTGCCGGCAACCGGCCAGCTGAGCGAGTTCACCCTGCCGGTCGACGCGCTGGCGGTCCTGGCGCTGCTCATGGTCAACGGCATCTTCTGGGGCTCGGTGGCGCGAGGCATCGGTCCGGGCACCTACGTCAGCGTCCTGTTCTTCGGCGTGGCGCTGCTCGCCTTCCTGGGGCTCTATGCGCTCAACGCGCTCGCCGAGTTCGTCAAGCCGGCGGACCCGTGGCCGGCGCTGATCAATGGCTTCTATGTCCGCACCGTGTTCGCCTACTGGCTGTTCGGCACCGCGGTCGGAGCGCTCTACTACCTCGTGCCGCGCGCATCGGGCAATCCGCTGTACAGCGCCGGGCTGGCCCTGCTGAGCTGGATCAGCTGGGTCGTCCTGGCGGCGATCTCCGGCCTCGCGGCCTTGCTGGATCCGCAGGTGCCCTACGCCATCACCACGCTCGGCAGCGTCGGCGCCATGCTGATGGTCCTGCCCGCCTTCCTGGTCACCGCCAACCTGCTCGTGACCATGCGCGGCCGCTGGTCGCTGCTGCTGGGCGCCAGCGCGCTCGGATCCGCGACGGTCGCGCTCGCCTTCCTGATCTCGAGCACGATCATCGAGGGCGTCGGCGGGCTGCGCACTGTCGGGGTGTTTACGGCGACGACCGAGTGGCCGGTCGGCGCGATGGTCTACGCCGGCCTCGGCGCCTACACCTTTGCCTTCGTGGCGCTTGCCGAGCACGCCTTCCCGCGGCTGCTGCGGCGTGCGTGGAGCGGTGGTCCGTTGACCGATGCCGCCCGGTGGCTGCTCTTCGTCGGGGTTGCCATTGGCGGGGCGGCGCTGATGCTCGGCGGCCTGGCGCAGGGCTCGCTGCTGTCCCAGCAGGCCGACGGCGACACGATCAACGGCACCCTGATCTGGTTCCGCCTGGTGGCTGCCGGCGGCCTGGGGCTGGCGGCGCTCGGCGCGCTCGCCTTCCTCGGCAACCTCTTCCTGATGTACACGAGCGGCCGCCCGGCGGAGTTCGTCGTGGCGTCCGCTCCGCCCACCGGCGCGACGTCGCCCGCAGGAGCACAGAGCTGAACCGATGACCGTCCACACCCCCATCCCGTCCCGGACGCGAGGCCTGCCGGCGTGGGCGACCTGGCTGACCGCCCTGCTGCTGCTGATCGGCGCCGTCTACCTCGTCTCGAACCTGAGCGGCACGAACCCGACCGTCGCCCGCGGCCCGCAGACCAGCGCCGCGCCATCAGGATCGGGCGCCGTCAACGCGTCGGTCGCGCTGGCGCTCATCAAGACGGCCGGCTGCCAGGCGTGCCACGGCCAGAATTTCGAGGGTGGCATCGGCCCGGACCTGCATGGCATCGCGGCGGGGCCGGCCACGGCCGACCTGAAGCCCGTCGCCGATGCGAACCCGGACACCTGGATCCACCTGTGGATCGCCGGCAAGGATCCGGCCGTCGCGTCCATCGACCGCAAGGGCATGCCCGTGTTCGGGGACCAGCTGAGCGACTCCGAGATCGACACGATCGTCGCCTACCTCAAGACGCTCCAGTGACCGATGCGGCCGCGCGGCCGCCAGCGCAGGCTCGTCGCGTTCCGGTCCTGATCGGCGCCGCCGAGATGGCGGACATCGACGCCGCCGCGCAGCTGATGGGCCTGTCGCAGGACGCGCTGATGGAGAGTGCCGGCGGAGCCGTCGTCGAGGTGGCCCTCGCCGAGCTCGCGCGCATCGCCGAGCCGGTGGTCGGCCCGGGTGGCGCGCTCGCCGGTGAGCCGCTGGTCGCCGTCCTGTGCGGGCCGGGGAACAACGGCGGCGACGGCATGGTCGTCGCACGGCGGCTCGCCGCGGTCGGCCGTCGCGTGATGTGCATCCTCGTCGCCGATGCATCGCGCAACGCCAGCCCGGCCGTCGCGCACAACTGGATGGTCCTGCAGGCGATGGCCGCGGCGCGGTCGCTCGAGCTGTTCGTGGCGCCGACGCCGGACCTGCTGCTGCATCTGCGTGACCGGCTGTCGGGCGCGACGCTGCTCGTCGACGCCCTGCTCGGCACCGGCGCCAGTGGGCCGCTGCGCGAGCCGATCGCGACCGCGGTCGACCTGGTCAACGCGGTGCGCACCCATGCGCGCGCCGAGAGCCGGCCGTGCAGCGTCCTGGCGATCGATGCGCCGACGCGGATCGACGTCACCGCCGGCACGCACTCGGAGCCGGTCGTGGCGGCCGATGTCACCGTCACGTTCCACCGCGCGAAGGCCGGCTTTGCGGTGAACGGCGCCTCACGGCGCCTCGCGGGCCGCTACCTCGTGGCGCCCATCGGCATTCCGCTGGAGGCCGAGCAGGACGTCGTCCCGCCCGACGGGGAGTGGCCGCCGGCGCGGATCACCCAGGTAAGCTGGCAGGAGCCGGCGCCACCGGACGAGTTGGGGAACGCCCGGCCCGGCGAGGGGATCGGCGCCGGTCCCGGCATCGAGTAGCTCAGCCGCTCCCCGGCTTGCGCGGCGACGACCCGGCGGCGCACAGCGGGCAGTTGGCGGCCGGCCACGAGTCGATCTCGATGCGGCCCAGGGCGTGGATCGGGATACCGGCCTCGACCGGCGAGCTGGAACGGTCGACGATCACCGCCGCGGCGAGCGGCTCCGCCCCAGCGGCACGCACGGCGTCGACGGTCTCGACCAGGGACAGCCCGGTGGTCAGGATGTCGTCCACGACGACGACCCGTTCGTCCGGCAGGATGGTCCAGCCGCGCCGCAGCGCGCGGCCGCCGGCGTCGACCCGCTCGGCGAACACGCCGCGTACCGGATGGCCGACCAGCGGCTCGAGCTGCCGCGCCGTTTCGGCGGCGAGCAGGACGCCGCCGGTCGTCGGGCCGACCACGAGCGTGGGGTCGTAGCCGGCCAGGGTCGTCGCGAATCGGCGGCAGATCTCGACCGTGAACGCCGGGTGCTGGAGGACGAAGAACTTCTCCAGGTAGCGGCCGGCGTGACGGCCGCTGGTCAGCAGGAAATGTCCGGTGAGCAGCGCGTCCGAGCGCTCGAAGAGCGCCTCGATCGTCGCCTGCTGCAGCGCGGCGGGCTCGCGCAGCTGCATCGGCCTACTCGTACACCGCGCTGAAGTCGACAGCGGGGTAGTGCTCGGAGAGCGTGTCGGTCACCCACTGCAGGACGTCCGAGGGATCGTAGTAGTCGGCGATCACCTTCGCGTCGGTGACGGTCAGGCCCGGGCGGCGCGCCTCGATCTCCGCCTCGCCGCGGCCCTCCATGTCGGAGAGGTCCAGGCTCGTCTCGAAGCGACCGTCGACGCGCAGGACGAGCTGATCCTCCGGCTCGTCGAGCAGCACCAGGTCGCCGGTCCGCGCCAGCACCTCCTCGGCGTTCGACACGAACTCCCAGAGCACCTGCTTCTGCTGCGTGCTGATCTGGGCGCGGTACGCGTCGGCCAGCTGCCAGAGGCGCTGCGCGGCGAGCGTCTCCTGCTGGCCGGTGGTGAGTCCCGACTGCCAGTCCTCCTCGTCGTCCGCGTCGACCGGCTGCTCCTCGCCGGCCAGCTCGTCGGCGGCGACGAGGTGGCTGACCGGGTCGTGGGCCGCCTCCACCAGCCAGGCATAGACGTCGGCCGGGTTGTACAGCTCGACGACCTCGCTGAACGCGTCGATCACCTGCTCCTCGTCGTACCACTCGTTGTCGGCGGGATCCTGGTAGGTGAGGCGGGTGGTCCACGTCTCGTCGACCGGGTGGTAGAGCAGGTAGTCCTGCTCGTTGTCGACCAGCTTGATCGGCCCGATCTCGCGCAGCTTGTCACGATGCGCGTCGAAGAAGCGCCGCAGCTGCTCGGTCGCCTCGTACAGGAAGTCGCGGCGCTCCAGCTCGGACTCGTTGGCCAGCTCGCGCAGCGCGGTGATCCGCGACGAGGTGGCCCTGCTTCGGTCGCTCACGACGCCTTCACCTCTTGAACACGAAGTCGGGCCCCATCCGCTCCCGCAGGAAGAGGGTGTGCTGCTTGTCGAAGATCATCTCGGCGACGCGGTGGCCGAAGCGATTCGTGGCCGCATCGGCGTAGAGCTTGTCGAGCACCGCGTAGTTCGGCAGGTCGAGGATGATGACGTTGTCCCAGCTCGAGCCCTCGGTCACGTTGAACCAGCCGACGAAGTGGATGCCGTAGTCGCTGGCGTACTTCCGCGCGGTCCGCGGGAAGAGGCGGCGCATGCCCTGCTTGAACATCGTGTCGCGGCCCTTGCGGACGTTGAAGAAGGTCACCATCAGCGGCATTCAGCTGTCTCCGTGCAGGTTCCTGAGTCCGATCAGCAGGCCGATCGCCAGCCCGATGGGCATGCCCAGCGCCACGCCGATCGAGATGTTGTTCAACGCCACGCCGATGGCGACACCGATCCCGATGCCGATCGCCACGCCGGCACCGATGCCCACGGCGCGTCGCTCATCCATCGTCACCAGGCTCGTCGCTCGTGTCGATGATTCTCGGCGCCCGCTTCTGCTGCTTCTCGCGTGCCACGCCGATGGCACGGCCGCGGCCGCGCCGCCGGTCGGCGAAGAAGACGCGCAGCAGGAAGACGCTGGTCATGCTCACGAAGAAGAGGAGGATCATGTCGATGAACAGCAGTCCTGCGAGCAGCCAGGTCGGCCAGTGGAACGTGAACAGGCCGACCGGGATGAGCAGCAGGATGAAGGCGAACAGGATCGCCTGTGTGATGAAGCAGCCGAACCCGGGCCCCTCGTTCGGGTCCAGCTCCTCGTTGGTGCGGAACGACAAGGACGTCACTCATTGCAGTCGGGATCGTGGTGGCGGCTGGATCGTCCCATATCCACCGGATCCCCGCACGCTTGCCGGCGTGCCGCCTGGTCGATCGCCAGCCGGTGGTTCTGGTGGCGAACGACTGCGTCCCCCGGCGCCCTTCGTTCGCTGTGCGCGTCACCGGTTGGCTCGCTGACCGCCGACGGCCCGATTTGCGTCCGATCCAGCACCTCCCGCGCCCTGCCGCACGCCTTCGTCCGCCGATAGAGCCACGGGCTGGCTCCCGCTCACGCGAGACCGATGTCGTCGTACGTGATGCGACCGCCCGCGACGGTCAGCCGCACAACGCCAGGCAGCTCCCGGCCGAGCAGCGGCGTGTTGCGCGAGCGCGAGGCGAGCGTCGCTTCGCTGACCGTCCAGGGCGCGGCAGGATCGAACACGACGAGGTCGGCCGGCGCGCCGACCGCAAGGCTGCGCGACTCGCCGACGATGGTCGCCGGCGCCCGGCTGAGTGCCTCGACCAGCCGCCGCAGCGTCAAGCAGCCCGCCTCGACCGCGGCAAGGCCGAGCGACAGCGCGGTCTCGAGTCCGATCATGCCCGGCGCCGCGTCGGCGAACTCGACGAGCTGGCGCTCCGGTGGGTGCGGTGCATGGTCGGTGGCAATCGCGTCGACGGTGCCGTCGGCGACGCCCGCAAGCAGGGCCAGCGCGTCATCGCGCGACGCCAGCGGCGGGTTGACGCGGCAGCGGCCGTCGTAGGCCAGCTCGGGGTCGAGCGGTGCGTCGAACGCGTCCTCCTCGCCCGCCTCCCACGCGAAGTGCCGGTCGCCGGCGACCCAGCGGTCGGTGAGGACCAGGTGGTGCGGCGTCACGTCGCAGGTCACCGCCACGCCCGCCGCCTTGGCGCGGCGGACTGCGTCGAGCGCCGCGGCGGTCGACAGGTGCGTGAAATGGACGCGGCCGGCGGTCTCCGCCGCCAACGCGATGTCCCGCTCGACGACGGTCAGCTCCGCGCTCGCCGGCCAGCCGCCCAGGCCCAGGCGCGTGGCGGTTGGCCCGGCGCGCATCACGCTGCCGCGCGCGAGGCTCGGCTCCTCGCAGTGTTCGACCAGTGGCAGCCCGAGGGGAGCGAGGTAGAGCAGTGCCGAGCGCACCAGCGCAGCGGTCGGCAACGCGGCGCCATCGTCCGAAACGGCGATCGCACCCGCTGCGGCGAGCTCGGCGAGGTCGGCCAGCCGCTCCCCGGTGCGCTGCCGCGTGGCGGCCCCGATCACCCGCACCCGGCACGCGGCGTCCGCCGCGCGGGCGCCCAGGGCGGCGACGCGCAGCCCCTCGTCGAGCGGCGGATCGGTGTTCGGCATGGCACACACCGTCGTGAAGCCACCGTGCGCCGCGGCCCGGGTGCCACGCTCGAACGACTCAACGGCCTCGCCGCCGGGCTCGCGCAGGTGGGTGTGCAGGTCGCAGAAGCCGGGCGCCACCACCAACCCGCGGCCGTCGATCCGTGCCGCGTCGGGAGCCGATGCAACGACCCGGCCGCCGACCACCGCCAGGTCGGCCACGGCATCGGTCCCGGTAGCCGGGTCGACCACGCGCGCGCCGCTGATCACGAATGACGCGGGTGCATCGGTCAGGCGTCCGAAGCGCGCCATCAGGCGGCCCCCGCCAGCCGTGCCAGGACCGCCATGCGCACCGGCACGCCGTTCTCGACCTGCCGGCCGATGAGGCTGCGCTCGCCGGAGGCGAGCGCAGCTGTGAGCTCCACGCCCTCGTTGGTGGGGCCGGGGTGCAGCAGCGGCGCATCGGGCCGCGTGAGCGCCAGGCGCTCCTCGGTCAGCCCCCAGGCGGCGACGTACTCGCGCAACGACGGGATGCCGCCACCCGCCTCGCGCTCGAGCTGGATGCGCAGGGTCATCACCGCGTCGGCATCACGCATCGCTTCCTCCAGCGAGGCGACGGTGACGCCCGGCCAGGCGTCGAAGCCGCGCACGAAGGCCGGCGGCCCGGCCAGCCAGACCGATGCGCCCATCGTCGTCAGCGAGTGGATGTTCGAGCGTGCGACGCGCGAGTGCGAGATGTCGCCGACGATCGCCACCTTGCGCCCGTCGAGCACGCCGAGCCGATCGCGGAGCGTCAGCGCGTCGGCCAGCGCCTGCGTGGGGTGCGCGTGCTGCCCGTCCCCGGCGTTGACGACGTTCATGTCGACCGTGCGCGCGGCAAGGTACGGTGCGCCACTCAGGGCGTGCCGCAGAACCACGGTCGTCACCCCGGTGCGCTGCAGCGTGCGCAGGGTATCGACCAGGGACTCGCCCTTGCCGACGCTGCTGCGGGCGACGCTCAGGTCGATCGTCGTGGCGCCGAGGGATTTGGCGGCCAGCTCGAAGCTCACCCGCGTCCGGGTCGACGGCTCGTAGAAGGCCAGGCCGACCATCTCGTCGCGCAGCAGGTCGCCGGTCGAGCCGCGCCGCTCGCGCAGCGAGACGGCGAGGTCGAGCAGCTGCTCCAGCTCGGCCCGCGACAGGGCGTCGACGTCGAGCAGGTGCCGGTGGGACCAGGCGGTGGCGAGCGTCACGCGGCCGGCGCCGGCGCGCGGGCGATCACGACCTCGTCGACGTCGTCGGTCTCCTGCAGCCGGACGTGGACCAGCTCGTCGCGGCTGGTCGGCAGATTCTTGCCGACGTGGTCGGGCCGGATCGGCAGCTCGCGGTGGCCGCGATCGACCAGGACGGCCAGGCGGACGGCCTGCGGCCGGCCCTGGTCGGTCAGCGCGTCGAGGGCCGCCCGCACGGTGCGGCCGGTGAACAGGACGTCGTCGACGAGCACGACCGTGCGGCCGGCGACGTCGGGCATCGCATCGGTGCGCTTCACGATGGGGGCGTGGGCCAGGCGCGTGAGGTCGTCACGGTAATACGTGATGTCGAGCGAGCCGACGGGAAGACTGACCCCCTCGTGCTGCTCGATCAGGCCGGCCAGTCGTCTGGCGAGCGGCACGCCACGCGTGCGCAGGCCGACCAGGACGAGGTCGCGCGTTCCGCCATGGCGCTCGACGATCTCGTGCGCGATGCGGGTCAGGGCACGCCGCACGTCGTCGGCGTCGAGGATGAGGCGGTCGTTCACGGCGCTCCTTGGCGGCCTCTCGGGACCGCGTTAAAGGTTCGCCGCGAGTATACCTACTGCCGAGTGCCGTTCGGATAGACGGCCGGCCCGAACCAGGCCTTGTCCGCGGCGATGATGTTGACCTTGTCCGGATCGGTGCCGTAGCCGCGGGTCACCAGCCGCAGCTCGGCGGTCGGGCCGTAGCTGCCGCCTTCCGCGCCGACGTCGGTCTGCACCGTCAGCGCCAGGTTGTCGCCGTCGGCACTCAGCGCCACGTCGACGATCGTCTGTGCGCCGGCGGTGTCGCCGACGTCGAGCGCCTGTCCCGGCGTGATCAGCTCGGGGGTGCTGACGTGGCCGAAGTAGACCCGCGTCGAGTCCGGGAATCGGTCGCCCTGCGGCACGCCGGTCCAGCGCGCGTCCCAGACGACGAAGGCGTCGCTGTCGGGACCCCACTCGACCGATGCACCCTGGAACATCTCCTTGGTGCCGGTCAGCGTCGAGAAGATGGGCGCGGCGTTGGCGAAGTCGATCGTGCCGTCACCTGCCACCTTGGCCAGCCACGGCATGCCGCCCTCCGAGAAGGACCAGTGGCCGCCGGGCGTGCCCATCACGCCGCGCCAGAAGATGGCGTGCTGCTGGTCGGGCGCCACGAGGACCTCGAATGCGCCCTGCTGGGTGGCCAGGTTGACGGCCGGGTTGGTCGGGTCGAACTGCTGAGGCACGCCCTCGCCGTAGGCGGCGACGAGGTAGCTCATCGGCTGCGCGCCGGGCTTGCTGATCCACAGCGAGCTGTCGTTCGCCCAGCTCGCGGCGTAGGCGCTGCCGGTGTTCGTCAGCTGCCTCGTCCCGGTCGTCCGTGCATCCATCAGCCAGACGTCGGCGCGCATGGTGTCGGCGGTGACCAGCGTGTAGGCGAGCTGCGCCGAATCCGGCGACCAGGCCAGCTCCTCGCCGATGCCGTACGCAGGCATGTAGGTCTGCCCGAGGTCGACGAGCTGCCCGTCGTCGAGCCGGTAGGCGTAGTACTGCGACAGCCCGGACAGCTCCCCGTCGACGCGGAAGGCGACCCAGCGGCCGTCCGGCGAAAGCGATGCATCCGTCGGGGTGCCATAGGCCGGCAGCGAGATCGCCGCCGTCGTGCCATCGGCGCGGACGAACTGCAGCTCCGCCTGCTGGGCGGCGATCTTGAAGCTGAAGTAGCCCAACGGCCGCGAGGCGTCGACGATCGTGGGCGTCGGCGTGACCGACGGCGGCGCACTCGGGGTGGCGGTGGGTGCCACGGACTCGCTGGGAATGACGGTCGGCGTCGCCTGCTGGCTGGCCGTCGAGCTCGGGCTGGTCAGCACGCTGACATTCGGGTTCGGCCGGAAGATCAGCACGGCCAGCAACAGGGCCACCGCCGCGGTGGTGATGGAGGCGGCGATGCCGATGATCCCGCCCGGCCGGCGCCACCACGCGACGCCCGGACGCACACCGGCCTCGATCCCGGTCCTGATCCGTGGCGCGAGGTCACGGGGCACCGGCAGGTGCCGCATGCCCGAGATCAGCCGCCGCTGGTCGGCGAAGGCGGCGAGCGTGTCCCGGCAGCGCTCGCAGCGGGCGAGGTGCCCGTCCATCTGCTCGCGTTCGGCATCGGTCAGGTCGCCGGAGAGGGACGCGCTGATGAGCTCGTCGACGTGGTTCATCGGGTCAGGCCCTCCGCCGCCAGGTGGCGGCGCATATCGCCCCTCGCTCGGCACAGCAGCGTGCGGACGGCGCCGTAGCTCAGCCCCATCACCTCACCGATCTGTTGCGCGCTCATGTCCTCGAGGTCGCTGAGCAGCAGGCACTGCCGGCGCTCGGGCTTCAGGCGCAGCAGCGCGCGCTGCAACCGCTCGTCGAGCTGCGTCGCCATCACCTGCTGCTCGGGTCCGGGCCGGTGGTCGGCGCGGTCGGCCTGCTGCTCCTCGTCGTCGTTGCGAACGAGGAAGCGGCGGCGGCGCATGTCGTCGATCGCGGTGTTCGTCGCGATGCGGTACAGCCAGGAGCGCGCGGCGGCGTCATCGGTCAGGGAGTCGAGCTTGCGGTAGGCCTTGATGAAGGTGTCCTGCGCGATGTCGGCGGCGCGGTCGCGGTCGCCGACCATGCGAAGGACGTAGTTGTAGATGGGGGCGGAGAACTCCTCGAAGAGGCGGTCGAAGCTCGCCTCGCGGCTCGCCTCGGCGCTGCGCGGGACGCTCATGCCCGGCGCATCCACCGCCGAGCGTCCCGGGAAAGCCATCGAGAACACCTCTTCCTCCGCACGTTCCACGCGTAGTCCGTGCCCTGACGCCGGGGTGGTCGCACCTGTTACACGCGCTCCGCCGCTGGCTGGGACTCGGCAGACCGATGCAGGTGCGTGCGCAGCACTTCCGCTGCGTATTCGGGAGCGGCCGGGTTCACGGCGAGCGCGGTCGCGCGCTCGAGTCCGGCGATCACCCGCAGGCGCGGATGGATCTCCCAGTGCCAGTGGAACGTCTGATCCAGTCGCTCGCCGACCGGGGCGGTGTGCAGGAACAGGTTGTAGGGCGGGTCGCCCAGCGCGTCGAGCGAGTGCAGCGCGCGCTGCAGTGTGGCGGCGGTTGCCGCGATGGCGCCGTCGTCGAGGCTCGTGAAGTCGGCGGCGTGCTCCCGGGGCACGATCATCAGCTCGAACGCGGAGCGGCTGGCGGCCGGGGCGAAGACGACGGCATGCTCGTCGGCCAGCACCAGCCGCTCGTCGGCGGCCTCTTCGGCTGCCGCCAGGCCGCACCACACGCAGGTGCGGCTCTTGATCTGGTAGCGCGCGCCGCCGCCGATCTCCTCGGCGACCCAGTGAGGGATCTGCGGGATGGCGTACAGCTCCAGGTTGAGGTGCTGGCTGCGCGAGCCGGCCTGCATCCCGTAGCTCTGCACGACCTGCACGTAGCGTGGCTCGCCTGTGGGCCTCGGTGCTGCGCCGAGCTCGCGCATCACGTCGCGCAGCGTCTTGACCAGCGCGCTCGCGAGCTCCGGCGGCGCATCCGCCAGTCGCTCGTGATGGTCGCGTGGGCCGACGAGGATCTCCCAGGAACCGGACGAGGTCTCGACCTCCGAGAGGCTGAGCTGCGCGGCGCTGTCCTTCGTCGAGTCGATGCGGTGGAACGCGTTCGCCCGCAGCGTCCGGCGTCGGATGGTCGTCGGGCTTTCGCCAGCCGGGGCGTCGTCGCAGTGCCGGCAGTGGCTGCCCTCGACGGGCTGGGCCTGCACGGCGAACGAGCTGTGC
The DNA here is from genome assembly GCA_035708065.1 of Candidatus Limnocylindria bacterium. Lineage (GTDB taxonomy): Bacteria > Chloroflexota > Limnocylindria > QHBO01 > QHBO01 > JAICUY01. Next base: position 17,618 of record DASSTC010000061.1, read on the forward strand.
TCGAACGTGCGGTCGGTGACGACCGCCGACCACCAGCCGGTTACCGGGTCGCGGCGGAGCTCGAACACGTCCGCATGCTAGCGGAGACCGGCCGCGGAACTCAGGTTGCGCCTGGCGACGCGGCGGCGAATTGCCAGCTCTTGCGACGCGGCTGGGCGAGCCACTCGTCGCGAAGCAGCGCCATGCGCGTCACGTCGACGTGCTCGCCCTCGCTGAAGTGCGCCCGACGCTGCGTGCCCTCCGCCTGGAAGCCTGCCTTCTCGTACGAGCGCCGCGCTCGATCGTTGCCCGCGTACACATCGAGCTCGATGCGCTCCAGCCGCAGCGAACCGAAGCCGAAGTCGCAGATCGCGTTGAGCGCGTCGGTGCCGTAGCCCTTGTTCCATTCGGCCTTCTCGCCGATGACGATCCCGAAGGCCGCGTTGCCGTCTTCCTGGCTGATGTCGCGCAGGTCGGTCGTGCCGATGGGCCGCCCATCGGCGAGCAGGCAGATGACGAACAGGTACTGCCGCTTGCCCTGGGCGGCGAGCATCTGGTCGAACCAGCCCTCCTCCATCGCCATGCTCAGGGGCGAGCGCATCGCCAGGTGCTGGATGACCTCCGCGTCGTTCAGCCAGCGCACGAAGGTCGGCAGGTCGCTGCGCTCTGCGGGGCGCAGGTAGACGCGCTCCCCGCGGAGGATGGGCAGCGAGTGTGCGGGTGGTGGCTGTTCGTCAGGCATCGGTCCGCGGGGTACGCTTTACCTTCCGCAGCATACAAGGAGGAGCACACATGGCTGCCATGCGCAGCGCATCGATCACGTGGAACGGTGACCTGGCGTCGGGAACGGGCACGGTGAGCGCCAACTCGAGCGGCACCTTCACCGATCTGCCGGTGAGCTGGGCGTCACGCACCGAGCAGCCCGACGGCAAGACGTCGCCCGAGGAGCTGCTCGCGGCGGCCCATGCATCGTGCTTCGCGATGGCACTGTCCGGAGCGCTGGCCCGGGCCGGGACGCCTCCCGAGGAGCTGCACGTCAGCGCGCAGGTCACCTTCGACAAGGTCGACGACGGCTGGAAGGTCGTCTCCTCCGCGTTGCAAGTGCTCGGCCGCGTGCCGGGGGCGACGCACGACGGCTTCCAGCAGGCGGCCGAGGGAGCACGCGACGGCTGCCCGATCTCCGGAGCGCTGCGCGGCAACGTCGAGCTGAGCGTGGACGCGACGCTGGAGGAGTAGCCGCTTGGGCGGCGACCGCGAGGGGTATCGCGCGGGGGAGCGCGGGCGGCGCTGCCATCGCTGGCATCGCGGCCCGCCCTGCCGTCGCGGCCCGCCTCGTCACGTGCCGTTGACAGTCGCGTTGACCAGCTCCGGCGGTGGCCGGCGCCGCGCGAACGCGCCTGGTTGAGCGTGATCGCCCGCACACCATCGGCGCGCCGGCATCATCGGCTGCTGTAACGCGACCAGGAACGGCAGGTGACAGGTCAGATTCCGGGTCGCAGCGGCTCGCGCCCGCGAAGCACGCGGTGCTGCTCGACGCCGCGGGCGGCGACCGGACGCCGCGTACTGCGCTGGGGGCCGCCACGCTGGAACGAGCAAATGTCGCGCTGGTTCGCGCTAACCGGGCCGGCGAGGCCTGATCGCCCCTGCCGTGGGTCTGCTTGAGCGTGGAATCGGCCGTTGCGACGCCCTGGAGCGCTCCTCGAGTCGGCTAACGCGCACCAGCGCGTCAAATGCGCGGTCGGGAGTCGCCGAGCGGGCTCCGGTCGTCGCCGAGCGGGCTCCGAGCGTCGCCGAGCGAGCTCCGAGCGTCGCCGAGCGGGCTCCGAGCGGGCTCCGAGCGTCGCCGAGCGTCGCCGAGCGAGCTCCGAGCGTCGCCGAGCGGGCTTGAGCGAGCTCATATGCGCAGCTCGTCAAGTGCGCGGTCGGGGATCCCCCAACCCGGCGATGCGCACTACTCGACGGCGTGCGCGATCTCGGGTAGGAGCCCCTCGTACCGACCCAGGAACTCGACGCGCTCGCGCTTGAATCGCTCGACCCAGCGGTGGTAGTCGTCGATCCGCCCGGTGCGCTCATAGAGGCGGCGCGGCTGCAGCTTCTCGACGTCCGCAACGCCCGGCACAACGGCAGCGACCTCGTACCCGAAGTCCGGGTCGCGCTCCCAGGTGATCGTGCGCTCGGCAATGGCCTGCACGATCGCCGACGAGTCCTCGATTTCGATCTTCTTCGAGTGCTCCGAGCCCTCGACGCCGCCGACGCGGCCGGTGTTCAGCAGGAACACCTCGAAGTCGGTCGAGCCGAGCAGCTCATGGAAGCGGTTTGCCTGCATCTCGTCGCGCAGCGGGAAGAACGGGTTGGTGCCCGGCACGCGCAGCGCCTTGCCCTCTTCAGCGGCTCCGCCGGCCGAGGTGCCCATCGTCTCGCCGAGCATGAAGTAGGCAGCCGCCTGCTCGCGTGACAGCCGCGCGACGGCCGGGATGATGTTGTCGTTGCGGTTGAGGATCAGCATGTCGTCGACCGGGCCGATCTCGCGCGGGTCGCGCCAGATGCCGAGCGACGACATCGGGAAGGTGGCGCGTCCGTTCTTCGTGTAGGAGGTGTCGAAGAAATCGACCGGTCCGCCGTCCTCCTGCTGCGACACGTTCTCGAGGTAGGCGTCGGGCTTGACCACGGCGCCGTGGATCGCTGGCTCGTGCTTGGCGTCGAGCCCGAACGTCTTGGCGAAGCAGCCGTCCTCGGTGCCGACCACCGTGCCGCCCGGGAACAGGCCGATGAAGTCGTCCTGCACCGGCTGGCTGCCGTTCTGCCTGGTGAAGGTCGTCGTCGTCTTGCCGGTGCCCGAGAGGCCGACGATCAGGACGGTTCGCTCGCCGGCATCGGTCGGGATGACCTTGCAGCCGGCGTGCATCGCCAGGCCGCCGGCCTCGTAGACCTTGGCGTTCCACATCCGCAGGCCGCCCTTCTTCGACTCGCCGAAGTAGTCCGAGTTCAGCACGCGGGTGATGCCCGACTCGAGGTCGACGCTGATCAGGCGGTCGTCGGGGTAGCCGGGCATCGCCAGGTTCGGGGTGTAGATGATCACGAACTCGGGATCCCAGCCCGCGGCGGGGGCATCGGCCTCGAAGTAGAGCTGGCGCTGCATGCCCGCGATGTTGGCGTTCGCCTGCTCGATGTACAGGCGCGCCTTCGACCGATGCTCCGGGTCATTGCCGATATAGCCGTCGACGACGAGCATGTCGGCCTGGCCGATGTACTCGTCCTGGAGCTTGGCCACGCGCTCGGCTTCCTCGCGTCCGATCGTCTGGCCGGTGTGCTTCGACGGGTCGTCGTCGATGATGTACGTCGACCCGACGGACCGGCTCGTGACGGACGTCTGGACGTTGTAGTTGCCGAAGCTCGTCTTCTTGGCGTTCGGCATCCTGGAGGTCAGCTCCTGGAGCTCCTCGGCCGAGGGGTTGTAGATGACCGAGCGGCCCGTCGGCAGCTTCGTGCCCTTCGGACCGTTCGGGGTGTTCGTGGTCGGGCGATCGGCGAGCATGCTCATCGCGCGCGAGTCTCCTTCCTGCTCGGACGGGATCAGGCACAGCGGGCGCGACCGCACGGCGCCCGACGGGGATGTTCAGGTCGAATCGTAGCAAGAACGGTGCGCGTGGACCCTCGGCTGAAACCTTTCGGTGGTGGCCTGCCTCGATACCGGTAGACAACCACCACTCACCCACGAGGTTCGACCGATGCGACTCACGACTCGATGGCACGCCGTTCGTCCCCCCGCGCTGGCGATCGGAGCGTTGCTGATCATCGCCAGTGCAGGCTTCGCGGCCCAGGGCCGAGGCTCCGACGACGGCGCGCCGCCGGCTGCCGAGAGCGCCTCGCCCACGGCTGCTTCGGCATCCGCCGTGGAAACGCCCGAGGCCGTCGAGACCCCCGAGGCCACAGCGTCGCCCGAAGCCGTCGAGACCCCGGAGTCCGCTGAGACACCGGAGGCGAACGAAACGCCCGAGGCCGTCGAGACGCCTGAACCGCGCGAGACCGCGGAAGCGGCCGAGACGCCGGAAGCCCGCGAGTCAGGCAAGGCCTCCGAGACGCCGGAGCCGTCCGAGACGCCCGAGCCCAGCGAATCGGCCGACGACCACGGCGGCGACGGCGGCCATGACAGCGGCGACGACAGCGGGCATGACGGGCCCGGCGACGACCACTGAACCCGGCCGATGGAACGAGCGGCGTGGCACGATGCGGTCGTGGATGACCACGTCCTCGTCCGTCGCGTCCTGGATGGCGACCGTGACCTGTTTCGACTCGTGGTCGAGCGGGAATCGGTCGTCGTCTACCGTGCCTGCCTCCGCATCCTGGGGCACCCCGAAGCGGCAGAGGATGTCGCCCAGGAGGCCTTCGTGACTGCGTATCGCTCGCTCGGCAGCTTCCGCGGCGATGGGTCGCTCGGCGGCTGGGTGACGAGGATCGCCACGCGTCTGGCGCTGCGGCGCATTGATCGGCGGCCATCAGTCGCGCTCGACGCGATCGCCGAGCCCGCCGACCGGCAGCGGCACGTCGACCCGCTGCGCTCGATCCTCGACGGAGAGCGCGAAGCGAGCGTCCGCGACGCCGTTGCCCGCCTGGCCGACCCGTACCGTGAGGTCGTTGCTCTCCGGTTCTTCGGGGAGCTCTCGCTGGCGGAGATCGCTTCGGCCACCGGGCGTCCGGTCGCGACGGTCAAGACACACCTCCGGCGCGGCCTCGAACGGCTGCGGCCGGTCCTCGGCGAGGAGGCGGCGGCATGAGCTGGCGCGAAGACGAGACCCAGGCATTCGAGGAGTCGAGCGAGGTCGAGCGCGAGCTCGAGCGCTATGTCGTGCGGGTGCATGGCATGCCATCCGCCGATTTCGTTGACCACGTCATGTCGGCGGTCGAGCGCGCACCGGCTCCACGTCGCGGAATCATCGGCGCGTTGCTCGGCATCGCGCCCGGGCTGCACCGGCCGCTGCAGGCGACCGCCCTCGTCGCCGTGGTCGTGATCGCGGCCGGCGGAGCGCTGGCCGCCGCCGAGCTGCTCGGCGGCATCCGCAACTCCGCTTCACCTCCGGCGACGCCGTCGCTCGTTCCATCGGCTTCGCCCACGCCGACGCCGCTCGAGACCGTCAGCCCGACGCCAACGCCTTCACCGACGCCATCGCCGACCGATGAGCCGTCGCCGACGGCGCGCGAGACCGAGCGTCCCACTGCGCCGACCGCCGAGGCGAGCGAGACCGAGCGACCGGAGACGCCGAAACCGAACGAGACGACCGGCCCGTCCGAGACGCCCGAGGCCAGCGACGATCACGGCGGCGGTGGCATCGACAGCAGCGGTCCGGGCGGCGGTTCGGACGACTCGTCCCCCAGCCCGGGCAGCTAGGCGAGAGGCTGGAGCGGGAGACGGGATTCGAACCCGCGACATTCTGCTTGGGAAGCAGACACTCTGCCAACTGAGTTACTCCCGCCGGAGAGCCTCGCCATGATAGCCGCAGGCGCCTGACGCCAACAAGCGGCGAACGGGAACGCATCGGTCGACGCACCACCTGGACCGGTGCCCTGCCATGCACTGCGCGAGTCGGCGCCCACCGAGCGAGCGCGACCCGGGAGCGCAGTCGGCCAGTCGAGGCGCTCCGACCGTGCAGATGTCGCGTGGGTGAGCGCTAACCGCGTCGCGGACGGACAGTGGCGTCGACTTGAGCGTTCGTCAGCACGACGAGGCGGCGATCGGCGGCCACCGAGACACGTAGTGCGCACCAGGACGACAGTTGCACCTTCAGTGCGCGAGGAACCGCGACGGGGACGACGCAGCTCAGCTGCCGGCGAGCAGCCGCCGGTACGAGTCGTATCGGTACGGCGAGACCGCGCCGTCGTCGACCGCGCCACGCAAGGCGCAGCGCGGCTCGTCGAGGTGCCGGCAGTCGTTGAACGCGCAGCCGCCCAGGAACTGCCGGAACTCGGGGAAGCACCACGGCAGCTCGTCGTCCTCGATCTTCCACAGGCCGAGCTCGCGGAGCCCGGGCGTGTCCGCCACGTAGCCACCGCCATCGAGCCGGTGGAGCTCCGCGACGGTGGTCGTGTGCCGGCCCTTGTGGAGCGCGGTGCTCACGTCGCCCGTCGCGAGCTGCAGTCCCGGCTGCATCGCGTTGAGCAGCGTCGACTTCCCGACGCCCGAGGGCCCGGTGACGATGCTCAACCGCTCGGCAAGCCGCCCGCGCAGCTGCTCGACGCCGATGCCCTCGTGAGCGCTGACATAGGCCACCGGATAGCCGATCTGCTTGTAGCGCTCGAACAGCCGCCGTGCGTCATCAGCACGGCACAGATCGAGCTTGTTGACGACGACGACGGCCTCGACCTCGTTCGACTCGGCGACGACCAGGAATCGGTCCACGAGCCGGGGGTTGGGCATTGGATCGGCGCACGCGAAGACGATCAGCACCTGGTCGAGATTGGCGACCATGACGTCTTCCTTGGCACGGCCGCCCGGTCCGGGCTGCAGGCGGCTGAACTTCGAGCGGCGTGGCTCGATCTGCTCGATGACGCCGGTCGCATCGGTCAAGGGAGTCAGCGTGACGCGGTCGCCGATGACCGCCAGGTCGGTGTCGTGCCGCCCGCGCTTGGCACGGCCACGGAGCTGGCATTCGTACATGCCGGCATCGGTCTGGATGGAATAGAAGCCGCTTCGGGCACGCAGGATGGTGCCGTCGAGCTGCGGGGGAGCCGAGATCAAGGGTGCATCTCCACTGGGTCGCTGCGTTGGCGTGGAGCGCGCCCGGGTGCGAGGCCGGGAAGTCGGCCGGTTCGTCAGAAGCCGGTCGTGACCTCGGATCGGAGGGCGCGCGCGATCGAATGGACCGTCATCGGGCTCGCTCCTTTCACCTGCGGGATCTCGGGTTGGTTGACCGCCGCACGGTACCGATGCGGGGGCCCGGCGTCAAGGCTGCTCCACGGTCGCGGCGGCGTCCCCGGCTAGGATGGGAGGCCATGGACGAGATCGCCCGCCGCTACCTGCTCCTCGGACTGCGGCTCGAATCGCATATCCCCGGCTTCGTCGATTCGTACGTCGGCCCGGCGGAGCTGCGAGCCGTCGCCGAGGCGGAACCGATGGCCGCGGAGGCGCTTGCCGACGAGGCGTCGGCGCTCTCCGAAGCGGTCGACGCGCTGCCGGCCGACAGCGACGAGCAGTGCCGGCGGCGCGACTGGCTCCGGGCGCAGCTGCGGGCGATTCGAGCTTTGGCGCGTCACGCGGCGGGTGAGGAGATCGCCTACCTCGACCTGCTCGAGCGGCTGTTCGACGTGCGAATCGGGCCGTTCCCGGAGGAGCGGCTGAAGGGGGCGCGCCGTCGCCTGGACGACGCGCTGCCGCCAGGCAGCTCCCTCGCCGAGCGGTACGCCGCGTTCACCAAGACGCTGGAGCTTCCGCCCGGACGGATGCTGGACGCCCTTCGCGAGTCGACAGCGCGCTTCCGCCGGGCGAGCCTGCGCGACTTCGATGCGCCGAGCGACGAGGGGATCGACTGGGACGAGGCGCATGACGTGCCGTGGGGCGCCGAGGCACGGTTCAAGGGGAACGGCCGCAGCCTCATCCGGCTCAACCTCGACCTGCCGCGTGGCGTGGCCGAGATCGCGTACCTCGCGTCGCACGAGGGCTACCCCGGCCACCATCTCGACCACATCACCAAGGAGCAGACGCTGAATAACGAGCGGGGCCTGGGCGAGGCAACCCTGCGGACCATGAACACGCCGGAATCGATGCTCGCCGAGGGCCTGGCCGACGTCGCCCGCGAGGTGGTGATGAGCAACGCCGAGATGGCCGCGGAGCTGCGCCGGATCGCGCGCGATGCGGGAGTGGCCGCTGGTGGCGCCCTGCTCGAGGCGGCCGTCGAGGTCATGACTGCCGTGCGCGACCTGATCGATGTGGCGAATGGCAACGCCGCGATCATGCTGCACGAGGAGGGACGTCCGGCCGGCGAGGTCCGCGAGTACCTGCTGGATCAGACGGCCCGGCCGGCGGTGCACATCGACCAGAGCATGCGCGTGCTGACCGACCCCATCGGGCGCACCTATCCGTTCACCTACTCGAAGGGCTCGGAGCTCATCCGCCCTTGGCTCGAGGTGCGGGGCCAGACGACGGGCTTCGCGCGCCTGCTCGCCGAGCAGCACACGCCCTCCGAGCTGCTTGCGGCGTCCGCCTGACCGATGCCCTCCGAGCGCAGCGTCGACGTCCTGCTCATCGGTGCCGGCGTGGCATCGGTCCGGTCCGCCCGCACCCTGCGCCGGCGCAAGTTCGACGGCTCGATCCTGATCGTCGGCGACGAGCCGGTGCTGCCGTACAACCGGCCGCCACTTTCCAAGGAGCTGCTGCGGGGCGAGGTCGGCTTCGAGCTGATCGCCGCCGAGCCGGCGTCGTGGTACGACCGTCAACGCGTCGACCTGCTGACCGATGCGCCCGTCGCGTCGCTCGACCCCGACGCTCGCCTGGCTTCCCTGGCGGACGGGTCGCGTATCCGCTTCGGTCAGTGCCTGCTGGCGACCGGCGCCGAGCCGCGGCGCCTGCCGGTTCCCGGTGGCGAACGGGCGCTGCCCCTGCGCACGCTGGCCGATGCCGAGTCGATCCGGCGCCGCGCCGTCGCGGGAGGCCGCGCGCTCGTGGTCGGCGGCGGCTTCATCGGCGTGGAGGTGGCGGCGTCCCTCGCGTCGCTGGGCGTGGCGGTCAGCATGGTCGAAATGGCGCCGGCGCTGTGGGGCGGGCTTCTCGGCGAGACGGTCTCCGCATGGGCCCTCGGCGTGCTGCGCGACGCCGGGGTCGACGTTCGGCTCGGAGAGCGGCTCGCCGCGCTCGACGACGTCGAGACGGACGTGATCGTCGCCGGCGTTGGGGTGACCCCACGCGTGGATCTGGCGGTGAGCGCGGGCCTGGGGGTCGACAACGGCATCCTTACCGATGCGCGCCACGCGACAAGCGCCGAACGGATCTTCGCGGCGGGTGACGTGGCCCGCGTCGACGGCCGGCGGGTCGAGCACTGGCACGCGGCCCGCGAAGGCGGCGAGGCGGTTGCCTTGGCGATGCTCGGCGAGCCCACGACCGAGCCGCGCGCGCCGTGGGTCTACTCCGAGTTCGCCGGCCACATGTTCGACGTCGTCGGCTGGGCGCCGGCCTTTGATGAGGAACTGCCGCTCCTTGGCGGGCGCGTCGTCGCGTACCTGGTGAGCGGGCGCGTGGCCCAGCTGGCGATCATCGATTCGGCCATCTCCGTCGACGACGCGCGCGCACTCGTGGCGCGCGGAGGATCGCTGGGGGAGCTGCGTCTCATGGAGCGGAACATCTGACGAAGCGGCGGCGTGCGAACGCGGGCGTCGCGCTGTGGGAGGGGTGGCCCTCGGGTGCTCCCTCGCGCAGGTCCAGTCGTTGACGCTCGACCATCGATGGGCGACAATGAGCGCCAACACCGACCAAATCGGTCGGGATTCCAGCTGCGAACGCACCCTACGAGGAATGATGGCCCTTCCGAATCCTGCCCTCAGCCAGATCCCGGACAGCTACAAGTACGGCTGGCACGACGCCGAGATGAAGCCCCTGCATGTCATGAAGAAGGGGCTCAACGCGCAGGTCGTCGAGGAGATCAGCCGGATCAAGCACGAACCGGAGTGGATGACCAAGCTGCGGCTGAAGGCCTACCGGCACTTCGAAGCCCGACCGATGCCGACGTGGGGCGGCGACCTGTCGCAGATCGACTTCCAGGACATCTACTACTACGTCACCGCCACCGACAAGGCCGTCCAGTCCTGGGACGACGTGCCGGACTACATCCGCCGCACCTACGACAAGCTCGGGATCCCGGAGGCCGAGAAGAAGTACCTCGCCGGCGTCGGCGGGCAGTACGACTCCGAGGTCGTCTACCACAACATTCGCGAGGATCTCGAGAAGCAGGGCGTCCTGTTCGTCGGGACCGATGAGGGCCTGCAGCGTTACCCGGAGATCTTCAAGGAGTACTTCGGCACCGTCATTCCGCCGAACGACAACAAGCTGGCGGCACTGAACACCGCGGTCTGGTCGGGCGGCAGCTTCATCTACGTCCCGAAGGGCGTGCACGTCGAGCTGCCGCTGCAGGCCTACTTCCGCATCAACACCGAGAACATGGGCCAGTTCGAGCGGACGCTGATCATTGCCGACGAGGGCAGCAGCGTGCACTACGTCGAGGGCTGCACCGCGCCGACGTACAGCACCGCGTCCCTCCACAGCGCGGTCGTCGAGATCATCGTCAAGAAGGGCGCGCGCGTCCGCTACACGACCATCCAGAACTGGAGCGCCAACGTCTACAACCTCGTGACGAAGCGCTCCACCGTCGAAGAGGACGGGATCATGGAGTGGGTCGACTGCAACCTCGGCTCGAAGCTGACGATGAAGTACCCGTCGATCTACCTGCTCGGCGAGCGGGCGCACGGCGAGGTGCTGAGCATTGCCTTCGCGGCCGATGGGCAGCACCAGGATGCCGGCGGCAAGATCATCCACGCCGCGCCGAACACGACCTCGCTGATCACCAGCAAGTCGATCTCGCAGGGCACCGGCCGGACCAGCTATCGCGGGCTGGTCAAGGTCTACCCCGGCTGCAAGCGCTCGAAGTCGACGGTCCGATGCGACGCGCTGCTCCTCTCCGACGAGGCGCGCTCCGACACGTATCCGTACATGGAGATCGACGAGGAGGACGTCACCATCGGACACGAGGCGACGGTCTCGAAGGTCGGCTCCGAGCAGCTCTTCTACCTGATGAGCCGCGGCCTGTCCGAGGCCGAGGCGTCGGGGATGATCGTCAACGGCTTCATCGAGCCGATCGTCAAGGAGCTGCCGATGGAGTACGCAGTCGAGATGAACCGCCTCATCCAGCTCTCCATGGAAGGCGCGGTCGGCTGACCAACATGACCGTACGAAGCGAGGCGACCAGGCTCGACCTGGACGCCATCCTCGCCGTGAGCGAGGCGAACCGTGAACCCGACTGGCTGCGCGAGCTGCGCAGGGCGTGGTGGCAGCGCGCCGAGGCGACTCCCTGGCCAACCGGCAAGGAAGAGGAGTGGCGCCGCACGTCGCTCGAGCGCCTGCCGCGTGACGTCGACCTGCTGCTCGACCCGCCGCGCGCGGAGATCCGCCTGGACGAGTCGCTGGCGGCGAACGGCGTCGTGTTCGCCGACCTGCGCGACGCGGTCCATGCTCATCCCGACCTGGTGCGCCGTGCGCTGAGCGCGCCGGACGCGACGACTCATGACGCCCCGGACGCCGCGGAGCACCCGCTGCAGAGCGTGGGATCCGGGGAGTGGGGACCGGGGGTCACCGAGTTCGACTCGCACGACAAGTTCTGGGCACTGGCCCATGCCGCCTGGACCGGCGGCACGTTCCTGTACGTTCCCGCCGACGTCGCCGTCGACGACGCGCTCCTGGCGCGCTCGATCGTCGACCGCGGCAACGTCGCCTATTTTCCGCTGACGCTGGTGCTCGCCGAGCACGGCGCGCGGGTCACCCTGCTCGACGAGCACCGCTCACCCGACGGCGAGCCGGTCTGGTTCGGCGGCGTGGTCGACATCCGCTCCGGTCGCGAGGCGTACGTGCGCTACGCGAACCTGCAGCGCCTGGGCGACGCGACCTGGAACATCGGCGCGCAGCGCGTCGAGGTCGGGCCGAGCGCCGACGTGACGACGCTGAACGCCGAGATCGGCTCGGCGGTGACCAAGGTCGGGCTCGACGTGCGGATGACCGGCGACGGCGGCACGTCCCGGGTGCTCGGCCTGCTCGCCGCCGGCGACGACCAGCACATCGACATCAACGCCTTCCAGGACCTGGCCGCCAGCCACGTGACCAGCGACCTGCTCTACCTTTCGGCGCTCTACGAGCGCGCCCGCGCCGCGTTCTACGGCGTGACCAAGGTGCGCTCCTACGCCAAGCAGACGAGCTCCTACCAGGAGTGCCGCAACCTGCTGCTCAGCCCGGAGGCCGGCGCCGAGCCGATCCCGGTGCTCGAGATCGAGACGAACGACATCCTGCGCTGCGGCCACGGTGCGACGGCCGGCGCAATCGACCCGGTGCAGCTGTTCTACGCGCAGACCCGTGGCCTGCGGCCCGACGAGGCAGAGCGCATGATCGTGCGCGGCTTCTTCGAGCAGGTCGTCCACCAGATCGACTCGGAGCCGATCAAGGTCCGCGTCCTCGAGGCGCTGGCCGGGCGGATCGGGACCGCCGACGTCATCGAAGGGGTTGCCTGATGACCGTCGAGCGCGCCACGGCGACGAGCGGCTTCGCCACCGGCCTGCGGGCATCGGACGTCACGCCCGGCACCGTGCAGGTCGTCGAGGTGGACGGACGCTCGCTGTGCGTCGGGCTGACGGAGGACGGCGAGTGGGGTGCGATCGACAACGTGTGCACCCACGACGGGGGCGTGCTGGGCGACGGTGAGCTCGACGGTAACGCCGTCGAATGCCCGCGCCACGGCGGCCGCTTCGACCTGTTCACCGGACGCGTGTTGGCGCTGCCGCCGGTACGGCCGGTGCGCGCCTACGCGACGCGCGTCGAGGGCGAGGACGTGGTGGTGGAGCTGTAGCCGATGAAGATCAGCAGCCGCACGGAGTACGGCGTTCGCGTGCTCGTGACGCTGGCGCGTCACGGCAGCGACGGACCGATGTCGCTGGCCGGGATCGCCCGCGCGGAGAAGCTGCCGCACGCCTACCTCGAGCAGCTGGTCGGTGACCTGCGCCGAGCCGGGCTGTTGACCGCGACCCGCGGCCAGGCGGGCGGCTACCGGCTCAGCCGGCCGGCCGAGGAGATCCTGCTGTCCGAGATCGTGCGCGCCCTCGAAGGGCCGCTGCTCGAGATGCCGTGCGCCGGCGCCGACAACCTGGAGAGCTGCGATCGGCCACAGCCGTGCAGCGTTCACGAGCTGTTCCAGCGCGTCCACGAGGCGCTCGACGGCACGCTCTCGGCCACGACCCTCGCCGAGGTGGCCGCCTCCGCAGGAGGCCCGCCCTATCCACCCGCCGTGCGCCGCCGTGCCGCGGAGCAGCACGCCGCCCTGCTGGCGGCCGCAACCGAGACAAGCAGCCGGACCGCATCGGTCCAGGACCAAGCGTAAAAGGGAGCTCATGACCGAACAGCTGGTGATCCGCGACCTCGAGGTCAGCATCGGATCGAAGAAGATTCTCAAGGGGCTGAGCCTGACGGTGCAGCAGGGCGAAGTGCATGCGCTGATGGGTCCGAACGGATCGGGCAAGACCTCGCTGGCGTACACGCTGATGGGGCATCCGGACTACCACGTCGACGCCGGCAGCATCACGTGGAGAGGCGAGAGCCTGATCGGCATGGCGCCCGACAAGCGGGCGCGGCTCGGCCTGTTCTTGGCCTTCCAGTATCCGAGCGCCATCCCCGGTGTGACCGTCGCCAGCTTCCTGCGCAACATCTACAACGCCGTGCACCATCCGCAGCAGCCGGCCCCCGAGGAGGCCGGCAAGATGCCGAAGTACACCGGCATCCCCCTCGCGAAGTTCCGCCGCCTGATGACCGAGAAGATGGAGATGCTGCACATGGACCCGGCGTTCGCGTCGCGGTACGTGAACGAGGGCTTCTCCGGCGGCGAGAAGAAGCGGCTGGAGATGCTCCAGATGGCGGTCCTCAATCCGCAGATGGCCATCCTGGACGAGACCGATTCGGGCCTCGACATCGACGCGCTGCGCAACGTCGCGGAGGGCATCAACGCCACGCTCAGCCCGGAGATGGGCGTGCTGATGATCACCCACTACCAGCGCATGCTGAACTACGTGAAGCCCGAGTTCGTGCACGTCATGCTCGACGGCCGGGTGGTCATGTCCGGCGGCGAGGAGCTGTCGCATCAGCTCGAGGCCAACGGCTACGACTGGGTCCGCGAGCAGGTCGGCGCGCCGGCCGGAGTCGGCGACGAGGCGGCCGAGCCCGAGCCGGTCGGTCCGCACGCGTAACCCGGCCACGAAGGAGCGGTCGATGGCGCTGCAGCAGGCAGTCCCGCAGGGACGTGGCACCCGGAGCCTCGAGGGCTTCGACGGCGCCGCGCTGCGCGCTGATTTCCCGATCTTCGACACGCCGGCGGCGAACGGTGAGCGCCTCGTGTATCTCGACTCGGCGGCATCGGCGCCCAAGCCGCGGAGCGTCATCGAGGCGCTGGCCGATGCCTACGCGCATCACTACGCCAACGTGCACCGCGGGATCTACGCCCTTTCCGAGGACGCCACGCGGCGCTACGAGGAGGCGCGGCGTCGGCTGGCCGCCTTCGTCGGCGCGCCGTCGAAGCGCGAGATCGTCTTCGTGCGCAACGCGACCGAGGCGATCAACCTGGTGGCCTACTCCTGGGGCCGGGCGAACATCCAGGCCGGCGACCTCATCCTCTCCACGGAGATGGAGCACCACGCCAACATCGTGCCGTGGCAACAGCTCGCCATCGAGAAGGGCGCGCGGCTCGAGTACGTGGACATCACCGAGGATGGCCGGCTCGACCGCGACGACCTGGCGCGGCGCCTGGCCAGGGGACCGAAGCTCGTCGCCATCGCCCACGTGAGCAATGCGCTGGGCACGATCAACCCGGTTGCGGAGATCACCCGCCAGGCCCACGACGCCGGCGCCCTCGTCCTGCTCGACGCGGCGCAGAGCGTGCCGCACATGCCGGTCTCGTTCGCTGAGCTCGGCGTCGACTTCGGAGCGCTCTCCGGGCACAAGATGCTCGGTCCATCCGGCATCGGTGCACTGTGGGCGCGACGCGAGCTGCTCGACGCCATGCCGCCCTTCCTGACCGGTGGCAGCATGATCAGCCGGGTCACGCTGGAGGGTACCGAGTGGGCGGAGGTGCCCTGGAAGTTCGAGGCCGGCACGCCGGCGATCGCCGAGGCGCAGGCGCTGGTGGCGGCGATCGACTACCTCGAGGCGCTCGGCATGGATCGCGTGCGCCAGCACGAGCGCTTCCTGTTCGAGCGCGCCTGGGCGGCGCTCTCGGCGATCGACGGCCTGCGGCTGCTCGGCCCGTCGGACCCTGACCAGCACGCCGGCGTGATCAGCTTCCTGGTCGAGGACATCCATCCCCACGACGTGGCCACCGTCTTCGATGCCGAGGGCATCGCCGTGCGCGCCGGCCACCACTGCGCGCAGCCGGTGATGCTGCACTACGACATTCCGGCGACGACGCGCGCCAGCTTCTACCTCTTTAACGCGCCGGACGACATCGAACGCCTGACCGATGCCATCCGGGCGGCGCAGCGCCTGTTCGCACGCTGACCGACGATGGACAACCTGTACCGCGACTTCATCCTCGAGCACTACCGCAACCCGCACAACAAGGGACTGCTCGAGCCGCACGACCTCCACTTCGCCGATTCGAACCCGACCTGCGGCGATGAGCTGTCGATGACCTTCGTGCTCGACTCAGCCGGCGAGCACATCGCCGACGTCGCGTTCGACGGCCGCGGCTGCGCCATCAGCCAGGCATCCGCCTCGATCCTGACCGATGAGCTGCGCGGCATGAGCCTGGACGAGGCGCGCGAGATGGATCCCAAGGACCTGCTCGAGGGGCTCGGCGTGCCGATCGGTCCGGCGCGGCTGAAGTGCGCGCTGCTGTCGTACAAGGTGCTGCAGGGCGCGGTGCGCGGTGGCGAGACGGCGTGGCCCGAGGAGGCGGACGTCGTATGAGCGAGATTCGACAGGTGAGCGTCGCCGAGGCGCTGCGCCTCGCCGGCGAGGGCCGCCGCATCATCGACGTCCGCGAGCAGTCCGAGTGGAACGAAGGGCACATCCCGTCCGCCACGCTCGTGCCGCTCGGCGAGGTGCTGCAACGGATCGAGGAGGTCGTACCGGACCGCTCGACGCCGCTGCTGGTCCACTGCCGCTCCGGCGCGCGGTCGGCACGCGCGACGGCGGCGCTGACCCAGCTCGGCTACCGCGACGTGGTGAACGTCGCCGGCATGATCAGCGATTGGTCGCGGCTGGGTGGCGCCTGGGAGGAGCCGCGCCAGCTGCTCAGCGAGGCGCAGCGCGCCCGCTACAGCCGGCAGATGCTGATCCCGGAGATCGGCCAGGAGGGCCAGCGCAAGCTGCTCGACTCGAAGGTGCTGCTCATCGGCGCCGGTGCGCTCGGCTCGGGAGCGGCGTTCTACCTCGCCTCGTCGGGCGTGGGGACCATCGGCCTGGTCGACGCCGACGTGGTCGACGAGTCGAACCTGCAGCGCCAGATCCTCCACACCACCGACCGGGTCGGGATGGCCAAGACCGAATCGGCGCGGCTGAGCCTCAATGCGCTGAACCCGGAAACCAGGGTCGTCGAGCATCGCGAGTGGATGACCGCCGACAACGTCGAGCCGCTGATCGCGGACTACGACGTCATCCTGGACGGCACCGATAACTTCGACACGCGCTACGTGCTCAACGACGCGGCCGTCAAGCTGCGCAAGCCGGTGATCCACGGCTCGATCTACCGCTGGGACGGCCAGGTGACGACCTTCATCCCGTTCGAGGGGCCGTGCTACCGCTGCATGTACCCTACCCAACCACCGCCGGAGCTGGCTCCGGCCTGCTCGGTGGCGGGCGTGCTGGGAGTGCTGCCCGGGATCATCGGCCTGCTGGAGGCCAACGAGGTCTTCAAGCTGCTGCTCGGCGTGGGCGACACGCTCGCCGGACGGCTGCTGATGTTCGACGCGATGGGCACGCAGTTCGACGAGGTCAAGGTTTGGCGTGACCCGGCCTGCCCGGCCTGCGGCGTCGACTCGCCGTACGCATCGGCCGATCAGCCGAGCGAGACCGGAGAGGCGAGCGAGACCACCCAGGCAGGCCAGGCGGTGCCCGCGTGAGCCAGGTCCGGATCCCGCCGGTGCTGCGCGACGCGGTCGGCGGCACTCGCCAGGTCGAAGCCGCCGGTGGCACGGTCAGCGCCGTCCTCGACGACCTCTTTGCTCGCTACCCGGCGCTGCGCGAGCGCGTCACCGAGGACGGCGAGCTGAGCCACTTCGTCAACGTCTACGTCAACGACCGCGACGTGCGCTATCGCGAGGGCCTCGCCACGGCGGTCGGCCCGGACGACACGGTGATCCTGCTGCCGGCCATGGCCGGAGGCGGCCGCTAGACCGATGCCGACGCTGGCGCGCCAGTCGGCGCCGGCGACCGGCGCCTTCGCCGATCTCGTCGATGCGATCGGCCACACGCCGATCGTCGAGCTGCCGCGGCTGGCACCGCATCCCGGCGTGCGCCTGTTCGCCAAGCTGGAGGGCCAGAACCCGACCGGCTCGGTGAAGGACCGCGTCGCCCGCGCCATGCTGCTCTCGGCGCGGGAATCCGGCGCCCTGCAGCCGGGACAGACGATCCTCGAGCCCTCGAGCGGCAACACCGGCATCAGCCTGGCGATGATCGGCTCGCGGCTGGGCCACCCGGTGCGGATCGTGATGCCGGACAACACCACGGCCGAGCGGACGCAGCTGCTGTCGATGTTCGGTGCCGAGATCGTCTACTCGCCGGGCGCCGAGGGCTCGAACGGCGCCGTGCGCCTGGCCCAATCGCTGGCCGATGCCGACCGGTCGCTGTTCATGCCCTACCAGTACGGCAACGAGGCGAACCCGCGCGCCCACGAGACGACCACCGGTCCGGAGATCCTGACCGACGTCCCGGAGGTCGACGTCTTCGTCGCCGGGCTGGGCACCGGCGGGACGCTCACCGGCGTCGGGCGCGCGTTGAAGGCGGTGCGCCCCTCGGTACGGATCGTCGCCGCGGAGCCACTCCCCGGGGAGCTGGTGCAGGGGCTGCGCTCCCTGGACGAGGGCTTCGTCCCCCCCGTCCTGGACGAATCGGTGCTCGACGATCGCTATCTCGCCGGCAACCGCGATGCGGTGATCGGGGTCCGGCGACTCCTCGACGACGAGGGCATCTTCGCCGGGCTGTCCAGCGGGGCGGCGCTGGCGGTGGCGGTGCGCGTCGCTCGTGACCTGCCCTCGGGCAACGTGGTGGTGCTGCTCGCCGACGGCGGCTGGAAATACCTCTCCACCGACCTGTGGCGGCGCGACCTCGACGAGCTCGAGGACGAGCTCGAGGGATCGCTGCTCTGGTGAGCACGCCGGAGCCGGCGTATGCGCCGGACGAGATCGGGCTGACCATCACGGCGGCCGTCGCCGCCCAGCTCATGGCCCACGCGCTGACCGAGCTACCCAACGAAGCGTGCGCGTTGCTCTCCGGGTCGCTCGAGCTTCACGCGGCGACGCAGCTTCATCCGGCCCGCAACAGCGAGGCGAGCCCGCTGCGCTACAACGTCCACCCCGAAGACCTGGTGCGCATCACCTATGCCATCGAGGATGCCGGCGAGGATCTCGTCGGGATCTTCCACTCCCACACCCGCTCGCCGGCCGTGCCTTCTGCGACGGATCGGCGAACGGCTCAGTACCCCGACGTCTTCTACCTGCTCGCCACCCTCGCCGATCCGGCCGCGTCGCCCGCTCGCGCGCTGCGCGCCTGGCGAATTCACGGCGGGCAGGCCTTCGAGGTGCCGCTCCACATCCGATAAGCGCTCGGTAAGCCGCTGGTAACGGCTGGCGCCGTACCTTGGTGGTCGCGAGTCCTCAAGTGATTTGATGACTTGGCGGAGGCGCCTGCTCGCCGGAGCGGAGCACTCAGCCACCCGTGGGGCGTGCGACCTCCAGCACGCGACGGGCGCGCAGGTCCACCGTGACGTCGAGCGCCGGGCTGCCCTCCTCGCCGCCGGAGCGGTAGCTGAGCACGAACTGGCCGTCGCGCGGCGGCGACAGCCAGCGAGCGCCGACGAGGGCGAGCCCGGCCAGGCGGTCCGGGTCCACGTCGGCGCGCGCGATCGCGTCAAGATCGGTCTTGAGCGCTGCGGGATAGCCGTGCAGATCGGCGACGAGCAGCTCGACGGTCGCGTCGGCCGGGGTGATCGAGAAGGTGTACAGGTCTTCGCCGGCGCCGCCGTCGGGGATGCCCGAGACGTCGAGGGTGCACGTCTGCGGCCCGCAGGACCCGCCGGTGGTGATCGCCGGCCAGGGCGTCCCGTCGTACGTCCAGACCTGTGAGGCGATCGCATCAGCGATGGGCGTCGTCTGCAGTTGCTCCGGGATGCCCCCCGGCCGTCGTGATGAGGCCATGGCGCCGAGGATGTCCGCGGCATCGTACGGACGTGCCGGCGTCGGACCGGTCGTCGGCGCAGGCGTCGGGGTCGGGGAGGGGGGAGGGCTGGCGTTGGCGCCGCCGCTCGGCGACGCCGTGACCGGCGGCGTCGAGCTCACCGCGGACGGCGTGGTCATGACCGAGGTCGTGGTCGACGGAGCAGTCGTCGGACTCCCGCACCCGGCCAGCAGCAGGCCGGCGATCGCGATGAGCGCTCCCCGCCTTCGCATGCCGGGAGTTTACGGGCTCCCGAGCAGCGAGCGGACCGTGCCGACGACGGCGTCCGAGATCGCGCCGCTGCCGCCGAGCACCATGGTCCGCGGCGGCCACAGCCGTCGCAGCTCGGTCCCGACCACCGGCGGAACAGCACCGGGCTTGACGAGCAGCAGCGGCGATCCGCTCCGGCCGGCCGCGGCGACAGCGGCGAGGGCGTCGGGGAAGTTCGTGCCGGTGGCGAGGTAGGCGGCCGGCGGAGCACCGAAGAAGCGCTGGGCGACCGCGACGGCGGTGGCATAGCGGTCCGCGCCGGCCAGGCGCACCACCGGCTTCGACGAGTACGCCGCCAGCGCCGCGGCGACCGAGGACGAGACCGCTCCGCTGCCGCCGAGCAGGTAGATCTGCGCGGGTTTCAGGCGCGACAGCTCGTCGGCGGTCGCGGCCGGGATCCCGTCTGGCTTGACCAGCAGGGTCGGTCCACCGGCGGCGACGGCTGCCGGGCCGCCGGCCAGCGCATCGGCGAAGACGGTGCCCGATGCGACGAACGCGGCCGGCACCCCGGCCGCGAACGACGCACGCGACACCTCGGCGGCCGTGGCGTACCGGTCCGCACCGGCCAGGCGCACCACCGGCCGGGACGAGTACCGAGCCAGCGAGGAGGCCACAGAGGACGAGACAGCTCCGCTCCCGCCGACCACGTAGATCTGGGTTGGCTGCAACCGTGTGAGCTCGGTGGCGGTGGCGTCGGGAAGCTCGCCGGGTGCGGTCAGCAGCACCGGACCGCGCGCCAGGCCGGCGGCCGGTCCCGCGGCGAGTGCATCGGCGAACGAGGCGCCGCTGGCGACGTAGGCGGCCGAGACCCCGGGCGCGAACGACGCGCGCGAGATGGCGGCTGCCGTGGCATATCGGTCTGCACCGGCCAGGCGGGTCGGCGTGCCGTAGCTGCGCTTCGACCAGGCGAGCGCGTACCGCTCGCCGCCGGATGCGAGCCGCTCCGCCGGAAGCCGGATGGTCGCCGTCCCGGACGCCGCGGCGGTGAACTCCAGCACCTCGTAGTTGTTGTCGAACGTGTAGCTGCCGACCAGACTGCCGCCGGGCTGCACCACCTGCAGGTCGAAGTCGGTCAGCAGCGAGTCGGACTTCGTCAGGTCGCCGGATCCGGAGGTGTGGCTGTTCCACGAGGCGACAACCCGCACCACCTGCCCCGCCTGCACGCTGAACGTCTGCTGCGCGGTCCCGCTCGACACCGCGCCGATGGCGTAGCCGCCGTATCGTCCATCGCCGGCGACGATGCGGTTCGACCACAGCGCCGACGGCAGCCCGACGCCCTGGTGGTCGACGTTGATCGAGCCGTCCGGCATGCGCACCTGTCGCCAGGCGCCGGCCATGAGCAGGGCACGAACCGCCTCGGGCCAGATCGCCAGGCTCGGTGCGCGGGCGATGAGCTGCGCCGCGATCCCGCCGGTGATCGGCGTCGCCACGCTCGTACCGCTGGCGGCAAGGCCGTTCGCCGTGCGGACGCTGACCGCCGGGGCTGACAGGTTCGGCTTGTTGAAATCGCCGTGCGGGTTCCAGGCCGTGCCGGACGGATCGACATAGGCGCTGCCGTTCGAGCTGGGCACATACCAGATCCGGTCGTCGCCGCGTCCGGCGGTGCCCCGGTCATCGGTCCCCCCGACGGTCAGCACGTTCCAGGCGCGGCCCGGCGAGCCGACCGTCCAGCTGTTGAAGTTCACGTAATTGCCGGACGCGGCCACCGCCAGCCGCCCGTCCTCGTCGACGATCGAGTCGAAGTAGCGGCGCGCCTCCTCGGCGCCCGTCGAGGTGTCCTGCACGAGTGACGTGTTCACGATGTCGGCGTCGCCGCCGGCGGGCGACACGGCCCAGTCGGCCGCGGCGATCACCGCGCGGTCGTAGGTCAGCGACGGCGAGTAGCCGCCGGTGCCCGATGAGACGATCTGCGCGCCGGGCGCCACGCCGCGGTAGGTCGCGCTCTGCCCGGCGACCGCGCCCGCCACCCAGGTCGGGTGGTCGAACTGGCCGCTCGACGTGTACGCCAGCTTGCCGGTCGTGCTGTGCGAGGCGACGACCTTGCCGGCCAGGTCGCCCGAGTTGCGCACGTTGTGATACTCGACCACCGCGTAGCGCACGCCGCTGCCCTGGTCGCCGCCGCCCGAGGTCCAGTTGGCGTCCACCGTCGGCCCCGCGCTGCTCATCGAAGGCTTCCACGACTGCTCCAGGCCGATGCCGACGACGCCCTTCGCATCTGCCAGCTCCGCCGCGCTTGCGGCGGGCAGGTCCACGAACACGAGCGGTGCGGAGGTGCTGGCATACGCGACCATGCCGCCCAGCGCCTCGACCTGCGCCTTCGCGCTGGCCTGGACCGATGCGAACGTGGCGTGCCGCGCCTCCCACAGCTCGCCACGCACCGTGCGCAGCGCGGTGAGGTCGTCGACCAGCGGCCGGTCGCCAATCCACTTCAGCTCCGGGTGCCGGTCGATCACCGCCTGCACCGCTTCGCTGGCGTCGGCGCTGAGCCAGACGGCGACCGGCAGCGACGTGCCCGGAGCGGCGCCCGCGACCGCCGCGCGCAGCGGCGCATCGGCCTTGCGATCGAACGCCGACAGGCCCGAGGCCTCGGCGCGAGCCTCGGTGGCGAGGAGCTGCCGACCGCCCATCGTGCCTGCGGCGTCGCGATAGACGGTGTGGACGCTGCCGCCCGGGCCGAGGAGCTTGCCCGCCCACAGCGTCGCATCCGAGCCGGGGATCAAGACGCGCCGCTCGTAGACGAGGTGATAGTCGTCCGGCGCGCCGCCCTCCGTGCGAGCCAGGTGCTGCGCCGCCGCCGCTGCATTCGGCGTCGCCGCACTCACGGCAAGCCCGCCGAAGCTGGTCGTGAGCACCAGCAGCAGAGCCGCCGTCGCGGCCGTGATGCGCTGTCGGGCTCCGATGCGCAGCGTTGTGCCCTCCCGTATGACAACGTCATACTCGACGATCGGCGAAGTGTAGCAACACGGTGCGCCGGCGACCCGCCCGAGTCGATGGCGATTTCGTTCGGGTAGGCTGTGACGCATGAGTTCCGCATCCGGGTTCGCTGCATCGGTCCATGCCGACCGGCTTCGTCGAGCCGCGCGCGAGGCGGCCGCCAGGGACGTGCTGGCGCTGCTCATCACGCCGTCGCCCGACTATGCCTACCTGCTCGGCTACCAGCCGCCGGCGCTGGAGCGGCTGACGTGCCTGATCGTGCCGGCCGACGGCGCACCGACGCTGGTCATGCCGCGGCTGGAGGAGCCGCTGGCGCGCCACGAGCTCGGCGACCTGGCGGACGAGATCGATCTGCTGCCCTGGGACGAGACCGACGATCCCTTCGCGCTGGTACGCGGGCGACTGACCCTGGATGGACCGATGCGCGTCGCGGCGCAGGACCAGATGTTCGCCCGCTTCGTCCTCCGCCTGGGCGCGGCGCTTGACCCGGTCCAGCTCGTCGAGGCCGGACCGTCGATGGCCGCGCTCCGCCGCACGAAGACACCCGAGGAGATCGAGCGGCTGCGCGCCGCGGCCGCCGCGGCCGACCAGGCGATGCTCGCGATCACCGCCGAGCGGCTGTCAGGCCGATCGGAGGACGAGGTCAGCCGCCGCATCCGGGAGCTGCTGCTCGCGGCCGGTCACCAGACCGCTGATTTCGCGATCGTGGCCTCCGGACCGAACGCCGCCAGCCCGCA
Organism: Candidatus Limnocylindria bacterium; assembly: GCA_035708065.1. Taxonomy (GTDB): domain Bacteria; phylum Chloroflexota; class Limnocylindria; order QHBO01; family QHBO01; genus JAICUY01. Next base: position 40,694 of record DASSTC010000061.1, read on the forward strand.
CCACGAGCCGGGGGAGCGCCTCATCGCGCGCGGCGACGCCCTGGTGCTCGATATCGGCGGCACGCGCGACGGCTACTGCTCGGACACGACCCGCACGGCGTTCGTCGGCGAGCCGCCGGCCGAGTTCGCGAAGCTCCATGCGGCGCTGCGCGACGCACAGGCCGCGGCCTGTGACGCCGTCGCGCCGGGGGTCGCGGCGCGAGAGATCGACCGCACGGCGCGACGGATCATCGACGATGCCGGCTACGCCGACTGCTTCATCCATCGGACCGGCCACGGCATCGGCATGGAGACCCACGAGGAGCCGTACATCGTCGAGTCGAACGCCGACCCGCTGCAGCCCGGTGACGCCTTCAGCGTCGAGCCCGGCATCTACGTCTCCGGGCACTGGGGTGCGCGCATCGAGGACATCGTGGTCTGCACCGACTCCGGCGGCGAGCGTTTGAACACGACGAGCACCGAGCTCTACGTGGTCGAGTAGGTTCAGGACGCTGCCTGGGCGTCCTCGCGGTGTGAGCTGACCAAAGCCACCAGCACCTGGTCGATGGCGGCCGATGCTTCGCGGAACGCCGCGGTCACGTCGTTGACGTCCGCCGCCCGCCGACGAAGGTGCGCCGCGATCGCCTCGAGCACCGGCGTCCGGAAGAAGAGGAACGCCTCGATCGTCTCGGCCAGCGAGAGGCCCGCCCTCGATGCCTCGGCGCCGTACAGGGCGCCCATCTTCTCGGCCTCCTCGAGCAGCAGCATTCGCTCGGCACGCTTGCCGGCGGCGACGTACTCGATCACCAGGTTGAACGTCCGCTGGCCCCAGCGCCGGAAGTCGGCGCGCTGCTCGGCGGAGAGGCGCGCCTGCCAGATCTGGCCGGCATAGCCGGTGCGCTGCATCCGGCGCTGCACATCACCGACGATCGTTCCGGCCGAGTCGGCCAGGCGCTCCATGCCATACCGATGCCGCCGCGGAGCGTTGATCATCGCCTCGAGGCTCGACCGCAGGAAGCGGCGATGTCCGCCGGGTGTCTGGTAGCTCTGCACCTTGCCGGAATCGGCCCAGCGACGCAGCGTGTCGGGCCCCACGCCGACCAGCCGCGAGGCGGCGCCGAGCGCCAGCCAGGGATCGTCGGCTGAGCCTCGCTCGGCGTCGTCCGAATCGGTCAATGGGCTAGCCCTGGCGAAGCTCCTCGGGCGTTGCCGACCCGAGCGCCTCCCACAGCCGCACCAGGGCGTCCATCCCACCGCGGTAGTTGTCGAGCGGCATCCACTCGTTGGGAGCGTGGAAGTTGCCGTTCGGCGAGGCGAAGCCGACGAGCACCGACTTCAGGCCGAGGCGCTTCTCGAGCTCCGCGACGACCGGGATCGAGCCGCCCATGCGGTGGAAGCGCGGCGCCTTGCCGAACGCCTCCTTCAACGCCCGGGCGGCGAGGCGCACCGGTGGCGAGTCGAGCTCGGTGAGCGCCGGCGCGCCGCCGTGAATCACCTTGATCTCGACGCGCACGGTCGGCGGCGCGATCGACTTGAGATGGTCGACGACCTGCTGCTCGATCTTGGCGAAGTCCTGGTCCGGCACGAGTCGCGTCGAGAACTTCGCCGCGGCGAATGCGGGGATGATCGTCTTCGAGCCCTCGCCCGAGTAGCCGCCCCACAGGCCGTTGACGTCGAAGGTCGGCCGTGCCGAGAGGCGCTCCGGAAGCGTGAATCCGGCCTCGCCCTGGCCACTGGCCTCGATCCCGATCGAGTCGCGCCAGGCGGCCTCGTCGAAGGGCAGGTCCGCGTAGGCGGCGCGCTCCGCATCGGTCAGCTGGCGGACGTCGTCGTAGAAGCCCGGGACGGTGAAACGGCCCTGGTCGTCCTGCAGGCTGGCCAGCATGTGGACGAGGACGTTGGCCGGGTTGTCCACGCCGCCGCCGTACTGGCCGGAGTGGATGTCGTGCATCGGTCCGTGGACCTTGACCTCGAAGTAGGCGATGCCGCGCAGGCCGTGGGTCACCGCCGGGGTGCCCTCGTCGTCGTACATGTCGGTGTCGCTGACGATCGAGATATCGGCCTCGAGCAGCTCCGGATGCGCCTTGATGAACTGCTCGATGGGAACCGAGTCGACTTCCTCGTCGCCCTCGAAGAAGAAGCGCAGGTTGACCGGCAGGCCGCCGGTACCGGCCAGCCATGCCTCGGCGGCCTTGAGGTGCATGAACAGCTGGCCCTTGTCGTCGCCGGAGCCGCGTGCGTAGACGCGGCCGTCCTCGTAGCGCGGCTCGAACGGCGGTCGGATCCACTCGTCCAACGGGTCGGTCGGCTGGACGTCGTAGTGGCAGTAGACCAGCACGGTCGGCCGATCCGGCCCGGCATGCAGCCAGTCGGCGGTGACGATCGGATGTCCGACGGTCTGGTGCACCTGCGCATGTTCGGCGCCGATGCGCGTCAGCTCGTCGGCAATCCAGTGCGCCGCACGCTCGACGTCGGGTCTGGCGCTCGCGTCGGCGCTGACCGAAGGGATCCGCAGGAACTCGTCGAGCTGCTGCAGGTTTCGCTCGTCGTGCTCGTGCAGGAAGTCCAGGGCGGCATCGACGCCGCGTCGGGTATTCGTCGTCATTGACCGATGATAGGCGCCGCTATCGGAAGACGTTGAAGAGGAAGCCGAAGAACAGCGCCAGCGCGATCGGTGGCAGCAGCGACGCGGCGCGCAGGAACGGCGGCCAGCCGGGATTGTCGAGGAACGCGTAGGCGGGAATCGTCAGCGGAAAGACGAAGATCCCGAAGGACCAGGCGACGCGCTGGCGGAAGCTGAAGTCCGGCCGGTCCTGCACGTCGAGCCAGTATGCCGCGATCATCACGAACGCCCCCACCGCAGACACTGCGAAGACGGCCCAGATCACCGGAATCATGGACCGATGCTACCGGGTCGCGGCGAGGACAGCGTTGCAGCGGCCCCGCCGCCGTCCGCGCCCGTTTGCGCCGGGAGCAACCCTTGTCCGTTACTTGCGCCCCCACGCAAACGGGCGGCCGCACCACCGGCAGCAACCGGCGCGATTCCTCATCCGTCCCGCCGTGCGGTGTCGTCAGCGCCGTTGAGCAGGTCGGTGAGCAGCTCGAGCGGGCGCCAGCGAGGCAGCGCAGGCTCGACCGCAGGCAGCAGCGCAATGATCGCCGCGCGCACGTCCGCGCCGAGCGCATCGCGAGCCTGCCGCGACCGCGCGGCATCGGTCGAGATCGGCGGTCCGAAGCGGACGACGACGCGGCGCCGGAACCACAGGTGCGTGCTCCCGACGATGGCGCAGGGCACGATCGGCACGCCCGCGGCGCTGGCGAACGCGACCGCGCCCTCCTCGAATGCCCGCAGCTCGGTCTCGCGAAAGCCGATCTGCCCCTCGGCGAAGATCCCCAGCACGCCATCGGCCGCAAACACGCGGCGCACCGCCCGAACCGCCGAGGTCAGCGTGGTCTTCGTCGGGTTGTACGGGATGACGCCGCCGAAGAAGGCCATCACCCGGTTCTTGAAGCCGCGGCTGAAGTCGGCCTCCTTCGGGCCGAACCAGGTGATTCGCGGCTCGAGGGGCGCGATGCTCATCACCAGCATCGGGTCGAAGCCGTTGTGGTGGTTGGCGACAATCTGGAACGGCGGCTCGGGCCAGTGCTCCAGGCCCTCGGCGTGGACGTCGAAGAGCCCGCGCACCAGCAGCCGGTTGATCCACCACATCGCGCGGTAGCGCCGCGTGACCCGGACGCTCAGCTGTCGTGGGCCGGTGCGCCGCGCGGCATCCGTCATCCGGTTGCAGCGACCGTTTCGGCGACGCCGCTGCGCATCGGCTCGTGGACGTGCGTCAGCGCCCAGGCGCCGATTGCGAACTCGACCACCATCAGCAGCATGATCGACCGATACCCCAGGTTTGCATTGCCGGTGGCGACGATGACGCCCGCCGCCAGCAGCGCCCCGCTCGCGTTGGCGATGAGGCCGGAGCCGGCGGTGACGACGTTGCTGATGCCCATGTATCGGCCCGATTCGGCCTTCGGGATGATGTCGGTCATCAATGCCCAGTCGACGCTCAGGAAGACGCCGAGGCAGACGCCGAGCGGCACGATCGCCGCGAGCAGCAGCGGATAGCTCGGCACGATGGCCATCAGCAGCGCCGACAGGGCGCCTGCGGCGACCGCCGCGTAGATCACCGGCTTGCGGCCGATGCGGGTGGACAGCCGACCGCCCGGCACCGACGTGGCCAGCGCCACGACGAGCAGGATGCCGAGCAGGGGGTTGACGGCGGTGGCGGCGTTGTCGGCGGTCATGCCCAGCGAGTTCTGGATGTAGAACACCCCGAACGGCAGCAGGGTCGTCAGCCCGATCAGCACGAACAGCCGGCTGGCGAGCAGCCAGACGAAGTCGCGCTCGGCCAGGATGTCGGTGCCCCATGCCGCGCGAGCGCGCTGGATCAGCGTGAGGTCGGTCGGCGGTCCCGGTCGGTCGGGCACGCGCAGCACGGTGATCAGCATCGTGACGAGCTCGATGGCGGCGACCGCCAGGAAGATGCCGATCGGCTGGTCGAGGACGACCAGGAACAGTGTCGCGAGCGCCGGGCCGCCGAGCTGTCCCGCCATCTGCGCGGCCCCCAGCAGCCCCGATGCGACCCCGACCTGTGGCGTCGGCACGAGGTCCGGCACGTAGCCCTGGTACGGGCCCTGCGCGAAGTTGCTGCTGAACTGGAGCAACATCACCGCGGCCATGAACGCCCAGTAGCTCTCGTTGAGGAATGCCCACGCCGCGAAGCTGAGGAACACCATGTCGAGCAGCGTTCCGGTGAGGATGTATGGCTTGCGGCGGCCGAGCCGGGTGCGGGTGTGGTCGCTGATCGCGCCGATCGTCGGCTGGACCAGGATCGCGATCAGAACGCCGGGGATGGTCAGCAGGGCGGCCGCCGGAGCGGCGAGCGGCTCGGACGACGGCCCGACCACCGCCTCCACGAATCGCGGGATGATGATCACGCTCAGCGCGCCCATCAGCGTGGTGATCGCCAGCCAATAGGCGCTGACCGACAGCAGGTCGCTCCAGCTCAGGTGCGCGGTCGGGCGTCCGAACGAGTCGCGCTCGGGAAGGGGCTGTGTCACGACCGACGCATCAGAACAGGAGCAGCCATGTCGCGTCGGCTGCGGCGACCGCCGTCCAGAAGCCCATGATGAGCAGCGGCCGCCGCAGGATGCACTGCGAGCGGGTGATGCCCAGCGTCAGGGCTCGACCGTAGAGCAGGATCGCGACGAGCGCCACGACCAGTACGAAGATCGGCGGTGTCAGCAGCCACGCCATCAGGCCGACCGTGCCCATCTTGCAGAAGTTGAACGCCAGGCGGTCGTACTTCTGCGCCCGGGTCAACGGCGGCCGAGCCGCCAGCCACGCCCGAACCGGGTCGACGCCGGCGCCAGCCGGCGCATCGGTCTGCGCGCTCATGGCTGACCCACCAGGCTGTCGAGCTCGACCAGCTGGCGGGCGGCGACCTGTCCGGCCGAGGTCCGGCGACGTAACGATCCGAAGAGCTGGCGGGCGCAGAACGGGATGCGCACCGGATCGGTCTCGCCGTCGGTCGATCCGACGTGCACGCAGCACTGCTGCAGGCGTTCGATGTTCAGGGTCCAGGCATCCATGAACGACTTGACCGAGAGGCGCTTCGTCCGCTTGGCGACGATCTCGGCGGCGCGCTCACCCTTGAACACCATCGAGCCGACGTCGCGGATGAAGCCGCCGAGGCCGATGTCGCACGCCTCGCAGATGTTCAGCAGGTAGTCGACCAGCTCCGGGCGGCTGATGGTGGTCGTCTCGCTCATCATGCCGATCAGCGAGTCCCACAGGTCGTCGTCGGCCGCGATGCGGTTGCCGACCACGGAGAGATTCGCCTTCAGCCGGTCGGTGCCCACCAGCTTCGGGATGGACCGATACGTCCCGGAGTCCTCCCGCACGAAGTAGGTGATCGCGCAGCAGTCAGGGTGGCTGCACGGCAGCGCGATGAAGTCGTCCGCGCCGGCCCGGCCGCCCGTCTGCGGGCCGAGGCGCTTCAGGACGCCGGTGGTCGTCATGCGATGCATCGGGTCGATCGGGTTGGCGCGCCCCGAGCCGAAGACCGGCTGGTAGGCCACGCCGGCGATGTACTCGGTGTCGAACGCGAAGTCCGCCACGGCACCGATCTCATGATCGTTGACGTCCTGGGCCACGACCATTGTGAGCGTGGTGAAGACGCGGGCATCGGTCAGGCGCTCGATGGCTCGTTGCTTGACCTCGCGCAGGTCCTCGCCGCGGTGAAAGAGGTGGGTCGCCAGCTCGAAGCCGTCGAACTGGAGATAGACCTCGACGCGGTCGCGCAGATCGTGCAGCGCCTGGAGGAAGCGGTCGTCGCGCGCGATCCGAACGCCGTTCGTGTTGAGCAGCACTCGGGTCACCTTGCGGTCCACGGCGGCGCGGATGATGTCCACGATCTCCGGGTGCACGGTCGGCTCGCCGCCGGAGAGCATCAGCACATCGATCTTGCCGCCCTCGCGCTCGATCGACGCGTCGAGCGTGCGCAGGATGTGCGGCAGGCGGGCGTACCGGCCGACGGTCGTGCCCGAGCCGGCGAAGCAGGTCGGGCAATTCAGGTTGCAGTGCTCGGTGACGTCGAGCAGCAGGATGCAGGAGTGCTGCGTCTGCAGCCGCCCCAGGCCGTTGGCGTAGCCCATCGGAATGGGCATCACGTTGTCGGGCGTGTCCTCGACGATCTGGCGCGTCGGCACGCGCCATTGCTGCAGGTACTCCCACAGCGGGTAGTCCTCGTCGTACAGGCTGACGACCTCGCCGTGCCCGCGCCGGCAGTGCCGTCGCAGCCAGACCGATCCGTCCTGCAGCACCAGGTTGCCCTGCAGGATGTCCGTTGCGTAGTCGACCTCGCGATCGGGGTTCTCGCTGAAGCAGGTGCCGCAGACGGTGAGCACCATCCGCAGCGGCGTGTAGGAACGCAGTGGCAGTGCGGCGGTCATGCGGCTGGCATCTCCATCATTCACAGGTCCAGGTGAAGGTTCCGGCGGCAGTCTCGGCGGACGGCTCGCCGTTCTCGCCCACACCCTCCAGGCTGTCGAAGTCGACGTGGCCCTGCGACGGGCCGGAACCAGCCGCGATCGTGGCCGTCGATCGCGGGCCGACGCTGAACTGTGACGAACCGGCACGCCCGGATGAGATCGAGATGAACAGGTCGGGAGCTCCGGCATGTGCGTCGAGACCAACGGTGGCCGAGGCATTCCCGGACATCTGGTCGGCGTGGATGCTGTAATCGGAGCCGGCCTCGGCCGCCCGGCAGAAGGCCGGTCCGCTGACGTCGATCTGCCCAGGCTGTTCGAGATGCAGCGTCGCCGTCCCGTTCGGTGCGGGTGAGTTGCCGACACCGAAGCCACCGGTGATCGCGTAGCACGTTCCGCCGATGAGCAGCGCCGATGCGAGCGGCACGGCCAGCGCCCAGGCGAGGCCGGCCCGCGGCAGGAGGAGCCGGCCGCCGATGAGTCCCGAGACCGCAACCCCGATCAGCAGGACCACCGCGAGCAGGATCGCCACGATCGGCCACACGCCCCGCATGATGTTGTCGCGCGACGTGATCGCCACGAGGGCGACGACCGCCGCGAGCACGACCGCGTGGAAGAGCCAGTTGAACCTGCGGAACCGGCTCCGCTCGCCGGTCGTCGCCGTCTGGCGCGCCCGCCACTCGGCCATCGCGGCATCGACCGCTGCCGGGTCGTGGCCGGCGTCGATCAATGCGGCGCGCAGCGCATCCGGCGTGTAGCGGTTCCCGTGCTCGCGCAGGTAGGCATCGACGTCGGGTCGCCGGTCGGTCATGACGTGCCTCCAGTCAGTGCGGGACGTGGTGGAGTCGGGACGCGGTACGCGCCGCTGGCCAGCCGGCGAACGAAGTGGACGACGAGGACGGCGGTGAGCGGGATGAGGACGAGCTGCGGCCCGGTGAGTCCAAGCGCCTGGACCTCGTTGCCACGTACGAACTCCACGCCGAAGCGGAAGATGCCGTAGGCCAGCAGGTAGAGCTTGAGCGTGTCGCCGCGGACCGGCAGCAGCGGGCCGCGCGTCGCGATCAGCGCGAAGGCGCCGGCGTGGAAGCCGATCTCGTAGAGCATGCTCGGGTGCATCGGTCCGGAGCAACCCGGGCAGCGCGGGAATGCGGCGGCAGCCTCGGGGGACACGGTCATCGCCCACGGGAGCGAGCTCGGCGTGCCGAGCGGAAGCTCGGAGAGGAAGCACCCGACCCGACCGATGGCCAGCGCCAGCGGGATGGCGGCGGCGTAGTAGTCGCCGGTCGACAGCGTATAGCCCAGCGCGCGCTTGGCGAGGAAGATCGCGAGGTAGCCGCCGGCCAGGCCGCCGATGATGCTGCGCGGTCCGTGGGTCAGCACATAGGTCAGCGGCAGGCCCGCCTGGTTGACGTCGTCGAGGATCTCCCAGCTCGTGATGAGCCGCGCCCCGAGCGCGCCGCCGAGGAGCGCCGCCAGGCTGATCAGCACGATCCGAGAGTCGAGAACCCCGTCGCGACGCAGTGCGCGGTAGTAGAGCGCGAGGCCGGCGCCGAAGCCGAGCAGCGTGAAGAGGTCATGCGTGTAGACGGTGATAGGTCCGAGCTCGGCGAGGACCGTGACCATGTCGCGCGATCTTACGAGGTTGCCCTGCGGATCAACTGCGGAACCCGCGAAAAGGGGTTGTGCGATCTGCCGAGCGAGCGTATGGTCGCGGCCTAGGCGCGGAGGGAATCGAGTGGCCGAGCTGCTCGAGATCGCTGCCCACGGCGTGACCGCCATCCTGGCCACCTGGCTGGGCCTGTTGGTGCTGACCCGCGCACGGTCCGTGCGTGGCTCGCGGGTCTTCGGCTTCCTGTGCCTGTTGCTCGTCCTCTGGTCGGTCGCGATCATCATTCAGCGCGGCGGCCACGACAGCTCGGTGAAGCCGGGGCTCAACGTCATCGAGGACGTCGCCGCCTTCCTGTTGCCGGCGGCGACGCTGCACATCGCCCTGACCGTCACGATCGAGGGCCGCCGCTCCCGGAGTGCCACGGCGCTGCTTTTGGCGGCCTACCTGGTCGGCGGGGTTGCGGCGCTTCAGGCGGCGATCGATCCGACCCATCCCATCGGATTTCAGCCACCGTTCTGGGAGCCGTTCGGCATGCCGGGCGCGATCGTCGGCTGGGGCTTCGTCACGCTCCGTGCGTTCATCTTCGCGGCGGCCATCGCTTACCTGTTGAGCGGCCTCGGACGGGCCGGACACGACGCCGCGCGCCGTCGCCAGCTGCTGGCCGCGTTGCTGACGGTCGCGGTCGGGGCGGCCGGCGGCGTCGCGCGCATCCTGCCCGAGCCGCTCGGCGGACCGCCATGGGTCGGCGTCTCGCTCGTAGCCGCAGCCGCGGTGCTGGCCTCGTACGCCATCCTGGCGCAGCACCTGTTCGTGGCCGCGGATGTCGCCGGTCGTGCGCTGCGCTGGTCGGTGCTCGCCGGCCTGGCGCTGGTGGCGTACATCGCGCTGATCATCGGTCTGGAGGCTTTCGCCACGTCGGTGCTCGGCATCGAGCCGCCGCTGGTGACCGCCCTTGCCATCGTCGTGACGCTGGCGCTCATCGGTCCAATCGCCGACCGCGCCGGCGGCCTGTTCGCGGGCGATGCGCAGTTCACCGATGAGCTGCGCCTGCTGCAGGCGCTCGGCTCCGACTCGATCGTCGTGCAGCGGCCCGACGAGGCGGTCGGTCCGGCACTCGAGCGGATCACGCGGACGTTCGAACTCGCCGGCGCCGCGGTGATCGACGGCGGGGGCGAGGTGCGAGCTCGAGTCGGCGAGATCGACCTTGACCGACCGGCCGGGCTCAGGCTGCCCCTCACGACCGGGCGCGAAATCGAGGGCTATGCGATCTTCGCGCCGGCGCTCGACGGCAGCGGATTCACGCCGTCGCAGCTGCATGCGTTGCGTCTCGCGGCGTCATTCCTCGCCTCCACGTTGAAGCTGGCCGACCGTCAGAGCTCGCAGCTCCTTGCCCTCGCCGGCCTGCGCGCCGAACGTCGGGCAGTGGAGACCCGCGGTTCCGAGCTCGAGGACGCCCTGACTGATCCAAGTGACGCGGACGGGTTGCACGTCCACGCTCTCGGCTCCTTCAGGGTCGAGGCGCGCGGCACGCCGATCAGGCGTTGGGGCGGCGAGAAGGCCGGGTCCCGCCAGGCGGAGGCGGTCTTCGCCTTCCTGTTCGACCGTGGCGATCGCGGCGTGGCCAAGGACGAGATCCTCGAAGTGGTCTGGCCCGATGTCGACCTCGACCGCGCCGACGTGGCGTTCCATCGAACCCTTCTCGGATTGCGGCGGCGGCTGCGGGAGGTGGCCGGCATCGATGCAGCCGACGGCGGCGTGAGCTATCACAACGACCGGTATCGCCTGGCTCCGGAAGTCGTGGCGTGGAGCGATGTCGCCCAGTTCGAAGCGATCGCCGGTTCGGGCGCGTCGGTCAACGAGGCTGAGCAGCTGCGCCTCCTCGAAGAGGCGCGCAGCCTGTACCGCGGCGACTATCTCGACGACGTTCCGTTCTACGGCGACAGCACGCCGGTGGAGGAGCGGCGCACCGCGTTGCGCGCCGCATGCGTGGAGATGCTGCTCGACCTCGCCAGGCGGTACGCCGATCGCGGCGAACGACGGGCGGCGGCGGCCTGCATGCGGCAGGCGCAGTCGCTGGACGGGGAAGCGGGCGCAGCGGAATCGGCCCGCCGCCTCCTGGCCGATCGCGGAACCGCGTAGCCGATCGCTCAAGCCCACGAGCCCCGCAGGCTGCCGCAGTCGAGCCGCAGGGCGCCCGCACGACGATCTCCGCTCGGAGACGCCCAGCGGCCCGCCGCTGACAGCGTCGGGCGACG
>DASSTC010000062.1:0-11203 GCA_035708065.1 Candidatus Limnocylindria bacterium
GCGCTAGACCAGCACCGGCAGCAGGTGGCGCACGACGGCCGCGCTGTTGGCCGATGCAGCCGCCAGGAAGCGGTCGAAGACCTCGGGCGACGGCGCCGATTCGCCGGCAAGGTCGCTGATGGCGCGGATCACCAGGTGACGCACGCCGAGCCGCTCGGCGACCTGGGCCAGCGCGGCGCCCTCCATCTCGACCGCCGTCCCACCGAGCCCGGCGTGCAACCGTTGGCGCACCCCCGGGTCGTTGACGAAGACGTCGCCGGTGAGAATCGTGCCGATCGCGACACGCGGCCGGCGGCCCTCCACGTCCCGCAGCTGGAGGTCGGAAAGGCGACGGGCCGCGATGCCGAGCACGATCGCATCGGTCTCATAGCCCAGGTCGGCCGTTGGGTTGAAGAAGGGCAGATGGCCCGCCTGGTAGACGCGCAGGCCCGTCGGCTCGGCGACACCCGCGTCGTGCTGCACGAGCAGCTGCGCGACGACGACGTCACCGATCGCGATCGCCGGATCGAGCCCGCCCGCCACGCCGGTGAAAACCACCAGGCGCGGCCGGGTCTGCGCGATGAGGAGCGCGGCGAGCGCCGCCATGGCGACCTTGCCGATCCCCGCCTCGGCGAGCACCACCGCGCAGCCGTCGAGCCGGCCGCTCCACGCCGCGAAGCGGCCCGGCAGCTCGAGCGGCTCGTGCTCGGTGAGCGCGTCGCGCAGCAGCGCCAGCTCCTGCGGGAGCGCCGAGACGATGGCGATCGGGCCGGACGAGGTCATCGCCGCAGGGTAGCGGTTGGCCGCTCGTTCGCGTGTCGGCCGCGCGACTCAGAGCACCTCTTCGACGTTGCGGTACCACTTCACGCGCCGACCGACCCGGTCGCGGGCCTTCCAGCGCAGCGACTTCGGCGCCTCGTCCATGGCGCTGCGCAGCTGCCCGATCGCCGCGCCGACGCGCGCGGCGGCATCGGCGTCGAGGCCGAGCGAGCCCAGGCGAGCGGCGGCATCGGCCAGGAAGTCAGCGGCGGTGGTGTGCAGCCCCCAGTCAGTGCCGGTCAGGCGCACCAGGTAGTCGACCTCGAGCTGGGCGGGGTCGCCCGTACCGATGCCGTGGTTGAGCAGGAGCCACGAGGCGTCGATCAGGTCCTTCTCGTTGCGCTCGACGATCTGCAGCTTCTGGAGCAGGAGATCCGTGGGCGAGGTCGTCTGCGGGACGAGCCCCAGCCGGCCGTTGAGCTCGATGGTGTGGCAGAACTCGAGCTTCTCGAAGAAGAGGTCGGCGTGGAAGCCGTCGGGATGGTGGTAGACCCGGCGCATCGTGCCGAACTGGGTGTTGATCGCGCGGTCCGGCTCGTACCCCGCCCCGACGAACGCGGCGTCGATGATCCGCACGTCGCGCAGCCGGCCGACCAGGTCGATGTCGTGGTAGACCCGCCGCGAGGGCTCGATCCCGCCGAGCTCGGATGCCCGCAGCCGCACCGCCACGCCGCCCATCAGGCGCAGCGTTCCACCACCTGCCGCCACGGCGGCCAGCACCTCGTCGGCGCGCGCCACGAGCTCCTCGACCGGCCGCGGTTCCTCGCCGCTCATGAGCCGCTCACCCGCGTGCGCCTGGCCATCGACAAGACCGCCTCAGCCGCTGATCAGCATGTAGCCCTTCACGCGCTCGGGCTCGAGATTGACGATGGCGGCCTTCATGACGCCCTCAGCGTACTCGGAGCCCGGGTTGAGGGCGACCGTGCGGCCGAGCTTCTGCACGCCGCGCGCCTCGTGGATATGGCCGTGGAGCGAGAGCAGGGGCTGCACCTCCTCGACGGCGCGGCGGATCGCCGGCGAGCCGGCGCTGGTCATGATCACCTGGCCCGCCTCGAACTCGATCTCGAGATTCTCCTTCAGCGACGGTGCCTGGTCGATCTTCGTGTTGAACGGCGGGCAGTGGAAGTTGAAGATCGCGCCCGCCGGGCGCTTGATCTGCTCGACCAGATCGCGCACCGCGGTGACCATGTGCTCCTCCGGGTAGTCACGCGGGCACTCCCAGGGCGTCATCGACGTGTCGCCCATGCTCACCAGCTCGTGGTGCTCGTCGATCTCGACCACCTGGTGGTCGACGTTGCGCGCGTACTGCGCCGCGTTGAGGATCGGATCGACGCTCTGGTCGTCGTCGTTGCCCGGGATGACCCACAGCGGGATGCCGAGCGGTTGCAGGTACTCCGAGGCGAACTCGAGCCAGCTCTCGAGCCGGGTATTCATCTTCCGCACGAAGAGCTCGTGCAGGGCGGCGGCATCGGTCTCGAGCGCTTGCGCCTCGTCGAGCTCGGAGACATGGTCGTAGAAGCCGACGTTCTCGATGCGCTGCCGGAAGGCGTCGAGCTCGACCTGCGTCTCGGCCACCACCTTGTTGCCGAAGAGGTGCCCCTCGTACCGTCCGTTGGTGTGGATGATCGGCACGATCGCCTTGCCGGTCAGGTCGCCGGAGACGATGGCGTGCTGCGCGTTGTGCTGCCGGGCGGCGGCCATGAACTTGCGCCACGCCGCCGTGGAACCATGGAAGTCGGCGGCCTGGATGATCCGGACGAAGCCGGATCCGGCCTTGTCGGATCGCTTGAAGAAGGGCATCTGGGCTGCGCCTGAAACCTCCGCTGGGACCTGTGAACGACCGATGCGCCGGGGCGGCGCACGACGCACCGCCCCGGCAAGACGTGGAAGAACGCTTACGCGGGCGGCACCTCGGCGAAGGTCGCCATGATGTCGATTCCCTCCTCACGCTGGCGATACCAGCGTGCCACGGCGAAGATGATCACGCCCAGGATGACGATCGCCGCGAAGACGGCCAGCGCCGCACCCTGCTGATCGCCGAAGCCGACCGCCGGCCAGATGAACGGCGAGGCGACGAGCAGCAGCAGGAAGAGCAGTGTGCCGATGCCGACGACGGTCATCGACGGGACGCCGAAGATCATCGACTTCACGTGCCCGGCGCCCTGCTCCCACAGGTGACGCTTCACATACGGGTAGACGATCGCGGCGGTGACCGGCACGAGCATGGTGATCGCCGCGTAGAACACGAAGTTCAGCTGGACGAAGATCACGCTGTAGAACGCCGATGCCAGGACGCCCAGCTCGGCCAGCACGGCGATGACGATCACCGCGTTGCGGGGAGAGCCGGTCTCCGGGTGCACGTCGGCGACCCACTCCGGCACGATCCGGTCGAAGGCCCAGGCGAACATGATCCGGCTGGCGTAGAAGAAGTAGGTCTGCGCCAGGTTGATCAGCGTGTAGATGAAGCCGACCGCCATCAGCAGGAAGAAGATCGCGTTCGGCTGGAGCACGCTGGCGTAGAACGTCACGAACGGGTTGGCGTTCTCGTTGCCGTTGATGAACAGGTAGCCCTGCGCCGCCATCCAGTCCTGCGGCACGAAGCGGGTGAAGAGCAGCACGCCGCCGGCGAAGATCGCCCAGGTGACGGCCAGCGAGCCCCACGCGCCCCACAGCAGCGTGCGCGGCGCCTCCTTCACCTCACCGGCAAAGAAGGTGGGGATGTAGTAGCCGTAGAAGATCCAGAAGCCCATGATCAGGCCGGCGATCGCGGTGTTGCCAAATGACGTGTCGAGCGTCATGCCCGCGTCCTTGGCCGCCGGGATCACCTGGTCGAACGTCATCCCCGGCACGTACTGGTTCCAGCCGGAGGTGAACGACTGCTCGCTGCCGGTGGCGAAGCTGAACAGGATCACCGCCCAGGCGACCAGCCCCAGGATGAAGCCGATGCCCATCATCCGCACCACCGTGCGGGTCGGGTAGAACAGGGTGACGAGGGTGATCAGCACGCCCGCCGTGCCGAAGACCAGGATCCCCGCCTGGCTGCGGCTGAACTCGGCGAGGTTGGTCGCCCACTGTGCGTTGTACAGCACGCCCGATGCGGTCAGCAGCGCGGGCAGCGCCACGGTCGGAATCCAGGCGATCAGGCTGCCGGCCACCAGCCCGCTGAACAGCACGAGCGCAAAGCTCGCCGGGAAGGCGAGCCAGGGCGACAGCGTGCGGCTGGCGAGCGTGTAGTCGGCCCCGGCGCGAGGTGCCGCGGCGCCGATCTGGCTGAACGTGTAGGCGTGCATGGCGCACAGGATCGCCGCCAGCGTCAGCACGATCAGGATGTTCGCCCCCGGCCAGAGCGCGGGGACCGAGTAGAAGGTCAGGATCCCCGAGGACGAGAGCGAGATGCAGTGAACGCCGAAGACGAGTGCACCGCCCACGCCGATCGTGCGAATCAGACCTGACGTCTTTCGCACGAAGAGCCTGGGCGCCGCCCCTCCGGCGGGCGCTGTGGTCGCGGTCACAACAGTGTCTCCTTAGTGAATCCCCCGAATGCGTTCGCGGGTCGATCCCTCCTGTGCTACGCCTCCCTTCTCTCCCCGTCCCCGCCCGGCAGCGAGGCCCATGCGACGAACTCCCTCCATCCGGCGCGTTCACGCCGTCGCGCGCTCGCGTCGAGCGCGGGTTGAATGCGGCGTGCGGTGGGATTCGCCGCCGCGATGACCTCCGGACCGATGGATCCGGCCCCCATCCCGGCCAGGCCGGCAATCCCGAGCGCCGTCGTGTCGCTCACCGATGCGACGTCGACCGGCAGCCCGAGCAGGTCGGCCTGGCGCTGCATGAGGTAGCCGTTGGCCGACAGCCCGCCGTCGACGCGCAGCGCTTCGGGCGATTCCGACGCGTCGGTCGCCTCGAGCATCGTCTCGACGATGTCCGCCGTGCGCTGCGCGATGCCGTCGAGCGCGGCCCGCACGATGTGCCCCGGCCGCGTGCCGAGCGTCAGCCCGGCGACGACCGCCGCTGCATCGGGCCGCCACCACGGGGCGCCCAGGCCGTTCAGTGCGGGCAGCAGCCGAACATTCGCCGCACCGTCGACCCCACGCGCCAGCGGGTCGCTGGAGCTCGCGTCGTCGAGCAGGCCCAGCCGCACCAGCCAGTCGAGCAGCGTCCCGGCGCTGAACACGCCGCCGTCGACCGCATACGTCGTCTGGCCCGCCAGCCGCCAGGCGATCGTGGTCAGCAGCCGCTCGTCGGGACGCGGCCGCACCGTACCGGCCGTGGCGAGGACGAAGACGCCGGTGCCGTACGTCGCCTTCATCGCGCCGGCGCCGAACGCGGCGTGTCCGGCCAGCGCGGCCTGCTGGTCGCAGGCGAGCGCGGCGAGCGGCAGCTCGACATCGCCCCACGCCGGGTGGCGCAGGCGTCCGAGCTCGCCTGCCGAGTCGACGACGCGTGGCAGGCTGCCGAGTGGCACGTCGAACAGCGCGGCCAGCTCCGGCGACCAGGCGGCGGCATCGAGGTCGAACAGCTGGGTTCGCGAGGCGGTCGACGGGTCGGTGAGCGGCGCGCCGGCGAGGTGTGCGGTCAGCCAGGCGTCGACCGTGCCGAGACGCAGCGTCCCGCGCAACCGCGCGTCGGCGACCGCCGGGACGTGCTCGAGCAGCCAGGACATCTTGCCGGCCGAGAAGTACGGGTCGAGCCGCAGGCCGGTCGATCGCCGGACCGCCGCCTCGTGGCCCGCGCAGCGCAGGCGCCTGACGATCTCGGCGGAGCGGTTGCACTGCCATGAGACCGCGGGGGCCAGCGCCTTGCCGGTTTCGGCGTCCCAGGCGACCACCGTCTCGCCCTGGTTGTCGATCCCCGCCGCGCTGATACGGCGCGCATCCACCGAGCCCAGCACCTCGGCGACGGTGTCGACCACCGAGGCGAGGATCTCGCCGGGATCCTGCTCGACCCAGCCGGGCTGCGGATGCGCCGTGCCCAGCGGCCGGGAGGCGCTGGCCAGCGGGTGCAGGTCGGAGTCGTACACCACGGCGCGGGTGCTGCTGCTGCCCTGGTCGACGGCGAGGATCAGATCGCTCATGCGCCTGCCTCGGCGGTCGTGCCGAGCTCGCGCTCCAGGTTGGCGATCATCTCCCGGACCTGGCGCTTCACCTGGGCGCGCAGGATCGGGGCGCCGAATGCGGCCAGCCTGCCACTGAGCTGCAGGTCGACGCCGTACGCGCCGCGCGTCCCGCCGGCATCGGTCTCGAAGGCGTCGATCGGCACCGAGACCGTGAAGCTGCCGACCAGGCCGAGCGGGCGGCCGGTGATCTCGAGGCGCATGTGGTCGGGCGGCCGCAGGTCGGCGAGGGTCGCCGTGCCGGTGACGCGCAGGGTCATGAACGACAGCTTCGTGCGCATCACCGCCGCGTAGCGGCCGGGCGCCTCCTCGGTGAGCTCCTCGCAGCCGGGCAGGATGCGCTTCAGCGCGTCGACATCGTCGATGAGCGCCCACAGCCGCTCGCGCGGCGCGGCCACGACGACCTCGTCGGCGAGCAATCGCTTCACGCCGGCGTCTCCTGGACCGCCGCGGCGCGCATCACCGCGCGGCCATCCTCGAGCGAGCCCCGATGGTCGATGTCCGGTGCGCGGCAGGTGCCGGTCGCCCACAGGCCGGCGAGCGCGGTGCGCCCATCGCTCTCCGCCGGCGCCGGGATGCCGGGCCGGTTGTCGACCAGGCCGAGCGGCCGCAGCAGGAAGGGCGCGGGCACCAGCCGGTCGGCCAGTACGAGCAGGTCGGCGTCCCGCCACCCGTCGTCGTCGCGCACCGCCTCGAGGCGTGCCGCGCCGCGCAGCTCCAGCACGCTGCCGCGGGCGCGCGCGACCATCATGCCGGCCGCCTCCATTCGCGCCGCGGTGCCCTCCGCCAGGCGGCCGGTGCCGGCCAACAGCGCCTTCCGGCCGGGCAGCAGCCCCGCATCGAGCGCCGAGTGGACGAGGTCGGCGGTGGCGATCCCGCTCGGTCGTGGGCCGCCGATGGCCCGATGCTCTCGCGGCTCGACGTAGCCGCCGCAGGCGAGGACGACCAGCCTGGCGGATATCTCGTCGCCGGCGCCATCGTCCTGCACCGCGACCGACCAGCCGTCGTCGACCTGCGCGAGCGCCGACACCGTCGCGTTCGTCCAGCCGACGCACCATCCGTCGGCCAGCGCCTGCTCGAAGGCCGCCAGCGCGCCGCGCTCGTCCGTGGTGAGCAGCTCCGGCACGCGGGCCAGCGGTCCGCCCCAGCGCGCGGTGCGCTCGACGACCACCGGTCGCAGCCCAGCGTCGACCGCGGCGAGCGCCGCCCCGATCCCCGACAGGCCGCCGCCCACGATCACCACGTCGCTCAGCGAGGCGCCTTCGTGGTCGGCGACCGACACGACCGGCGGCCGTGGACCGGACAGGAACAGCCACGAACCGGTGCGATGCTTCTCGATGCGCTCCGGCGGACGGTCGAGGATCGTGGCCAGCAGCTGCACGCTCGGCACCGCGCACAAGTTGCCCTGGCAGTCGCCGAACGTCGTGCCGCAGGCGCGCTTCGCGGCGTCCAGCGTCGCCGGCGGGATAGGCTGGGAGCCCGCGGCCCGCACCTCGGCAGCGCTCACCGAGCGGCAGACGCACACCACCGGCCCCGCCTCGGCATCGAAGCCGGCTTCCTCCAATGGAGTCGTCGCCGACCGAGCCGCACGCCAGCCGCGCAGCCCGATCACCTCGGCGACGACGTGCTCCGCGATCGCCGGCGAGGCACTGATCCCCGTCGACCGGATCCCGGTGACGTGGTACAGGCGGTCCCCGACGGTCGACGGCCGCAGGATGTAGTCGCCGGTGCTCGACACGGCACGCAGCCCCGCGAACTGGCGGATCGGCACCATCTCGTCGACCTGCGGCACCATTGCCGCGCAGGCGACGGTGATCGCCGCGCGCGCCGCGGCAGACGTCGAGCGGTCGCGCTTGTCGGTGATGTCCTCGGCGGTCGGGCCGAGCAGCACGCCGCCGAACACGATGGGGGTGACGAGCATGCCCTTGCCCATCTTTGACGGCAGCGGCAGCACGATGCGGTCGACGCCGAACGTCTCCTCGCTGATCAGGAACTGGCCGCGTCGCGGCGTGATGGCGAACGACGTGTCGCCGGCCAGGACCGCCACGGCATCGGACCACAGGCCGGCGCAGTTGAGGACCTGCTCGGCAACCACGGTTCGCCCGTCCGACAGACCGATGCGCACGCCGTCGGCCTCTATCTCCAGCGCGGTGACGCGTGCATCGGTCCAGACCCGGCCGCCAGCGGCCATGCCGGCCTCCGCCAGGCGCCGCGTCAGCCAGAAGGGATCGACGATCGATTCGCCCGGGATCGACAGCGCACCGCGGACGCCCTCGGCGACGTACGGCGCCAGGTCGCGCGTGGTGGCGGCATCGAGCAGCTCGGTCTCGACGCCAAGCTCCGTGGCCCGCGCGCGCCGTTCCGCCAGCCGCTCGAGGTCGCCGTCCTCGCGGGCGAGCATCAGCGCGCCGATGTCCAGGAACGGCACGGCCAGCTCCTCGACGAGTGCCGGCCACAGCGTCGCGGCGCGCCGCAGCATGGTGGCCTCGGCGGTGCCTGCCTTCGCGTCGAAGCCGGTGTGCACGATCGCGCTGTTGGCCTTGCTGGTGCCCTCACACAGCGACGGCTCCGCTTCGAGCAGGAGCGCGTCGATCCCCTGCTGCGCCAGCTCGCGCAGCACGGCTGAGCCGACGACGCCACCGCCGATGACGACCGCCTGCGCGCGCTCGTCGCTCACAGCCGCAGCTCCGTGCTGAACCGGCTGCGGTCGCCGCGATACAGGTCCCGCGCGAACTCGACCGGTCGATCGCCGGCGTCCCAGGCGGTGCGCTCGAGCAACATCACCGGCGACCCGACCGGCACGCCGAGGAGCTCCGCTTCCGGCGACTCGGCCGCCAGCGCCTCCATCGTCTGCTCGCCGCGAACCGGCCGCGCGCCGTATCGGTCCTCCATGAGGCGGTAGATCGACTGGTGATCGAGGTCGAGCTCGAGCAGCCCCGGGAACACCGATGCAGGGAAGAAGCTCGTCTCGAGGACCACCGGCGTCCCCCGGCCGGATCGGAGCCGAACGACCTTGTAGACCTCTTCACCGATGCGCAACGCCAGGCTGCTCGCCAACGCGCGGGTCGCGTACATCGCCGCGCGCTCGATCGTGCGCGTGGTCGGCACGACGCCCTGGCCAACCGTCTCGCGGAAGAAGCCCTGCAGCGTCGTGGCGCGCTGGTGGAGCTTTGGCTCGGCGATGAACGTGCCGCGGCCGTGCGCGCGGGCGATGAGCCCGCGATGCTCGAGCCTGGCGAGGGCCTGGCGCAGCGTCATGCGGCTCACGCCGAGATCGGCTGCCAGGTGGCGCTCGGCCGGCAGGCGCTCGCCGGGCGTCAGTGCGCCGCGCTCGATGCGGCTGGCCAGCTCCTGCTCGATCTGGAGATAGGCAGCCAGCCCGCGGACCGGCAGGGAGGCACGCGACTGGTCGCGTCCACCTGCCTTCGCGACCCCCGCTGCTCGGTCGACCATCGACAACTGCGCCGCTCCTCGGTGCGACGCGCCTCGCGGCGCGCGATGCGGCAGGTTATACCCGATGGGAGGGCGGAGGTCTAGACCAATTCTTGAGCGTTCTTCGCGCCGTTCGCCGCGCGGTATGACCGGCAGTCCTACAACTGACGCATCTGGGCGCAGATCGTGCCCCGCTATGAACCGTCAGCAGTGCCGCCAACGCGTCTGGCGCTGGGTCGGTCAGACATAGAACTGACGGTTATCCTGCGCACCATGCCAGGCAGACGGCAGCGCTGCGGCGACCTCCTGCAGTTCGACGAGGTGCGCCGCAGCCTGGGGCTCGGGCAGCCGCGCTTCGAGAAGGAAGCGACGATCCCGGTCGCCGACATCATCGGGTCGGTCGGACGCAGTGCGGACTTCGACGGCTGCTTCCGGCCACGCGAGCGAGCGCTGGCGCGACGGATCTCGGAAGTCGCGGCGAACGAGCCGGCGCTCGACGAGGCGGTCGAGGTGTACCGCGTCGATCGCGCCTACTTCGTGCTCGACGGCCACAAGCGGGTGAGGATCGCCAAGGCGCGCGGCCAGGAGTTCATCGACGCGCGGATCAGCCACGCGGCGACGCCGTATCGGTTCGACCCGGACGTCGACCCGCTCGCCATCCAGCGCACCGCCGCTGAGCAGCGCTTCCGCACCGAGTCGGGACTGCTCGAATCCGCCCCCGAGGTGCGCTTCATCGCCTCGCGGCTCGAGGGCTATGCCGAGCTGCTGGAGTCAGCGACCTCGTACGGGTACGAGCTGAGCCAGCGGTTGGGACGGCTGCTGCCGCGCGAGGAGGCATCGGCACTGTGGTACGAGTCGGTCTACCGGCCGACGATCGCTGCGGCGGCGGCCAACCGGCTCGACACGCTGCTCGGCTGCCTCACCGAGCCGGACCTGTTCCTGTCGATCCATCGCCAGAGCCGCGCCATGTGGGGCACCGAGTCGCCGCCGGCCGTCGACCAGGCCGATCGGCTGGTGCGGCGGATCATCGAACGCGGTCCTGAGGGCCGGTCGGTCATCGAGCGGGTCGTGGGGCGTGCACGGCGTCGCCCGCCGCCCGAGGTGCTCCCCGCGCAGCCGGAGGGAAACGAGTAGCCGCGGTTCGTCGGGGACGGATCGCTCGTGCCACGAGCCTCCGCGCTCGGGGAGCCGTCCCCGTCAGTCCACCCGTACCGTCACGACCTCGACCGGCAGCTCCTTGCCCTTCAACGTCAGCGAGCGACGATCCAGGGTCGGGTCAAGGCCGGCGGCATCGGCCGCATCGCCGGAGACCAGCACCTCACCCGGCCCCGCCGCGGCCGCCAGCCGCGCGGCGACGTTCACCGCGTCGCCGACCACCGTCATCTCGATGTGGGAGCCCTCGCCGAGGACGCCGAACCAGGCGGTGCCGCTGTGGACTCCGATGCCGATCGAGACCCAGGGCTCACGCGAGCCGCCGTGGCCGGTGGCGCGCAGCAGGTCGCGCGCGGCCTCGACGGTCCGCGCCACGTACCGCTCTCCGGTGAGCAGTGGAAAGAACATCGCCACCAGCTCGTCGCCGACGAACTTGTCGACCACGCCATCGTGCCTGAACACGACCTCGGTGGCGGTCGCCAGGTAGCGGTTCAGCAGCGCGTGGAACTCGCCCGACGACATACGCTCGGCAAGGCTCGTCGAGCCGCGGACGTCGGCGAACAGCATCGCCATCTCGACGTCCGCGCCGCCACGGTGCTTGGCCATGACGTTGAAGCACGAGGTGCACCAGTTCGGGTTCGCGTCCGACTGGCGCTTCCCGATGAGCCGCATGAACGGCGCGCCCGGCCCCCGAAAGGGCGACGCGCACAT
>DASSTC010000063.1:0-48592 GCA_035708065.1 Candidatus Limnocylindria bacterium
CTGCTACGGCGTGCGGCTGGCGATCGATAAGGCCAAGCGGGCGCGCGAAGAGGGCAAGCCGGTCACCACGCTTGGCCAGCTCGTCCATAACCCCGGCATCAAGGCCGACCTCGATGACCGCGGCATCCGCACCGCCGATCTGGCCGACCAGGTCGAGGGCGGCACACTGGTCATCCGCGCCCACGGTGTGCCGGCCTCCGAAATGGAGAAGGTGCGCTCTGCCGAGGGCCTCGAGGTCATCGACGCCACGTGCACCTGGGTTCTGCAGTCGCAGAAGGCTGCCCGCGAGCTGGCGGATGACGGCTACACGGTGTGCATCATTGGCCACGAGGACCATCCCGAGGTCAAGGGCGTGCGCTCCTATGCCGGCGAGAAGCACGTCGTGGTCGACGACATGGACCGGTCCACCTGGGAGCGTGTGCCGCGCACCAAGAAGATCGGCGTGCTGTCGCAGTCCACGATCCTGCCGCACAAGCTCGAGGAGTTCGCCGCATTCTGCCTGCGCCGATGCCACGATCTGCGTGTCGTCAACACGGTCTGCCCGGTCACCCTGACCCGCCAGGACAACTCGGTGAAGCTGGCCCGGGAGGTCGAGGCGATGATCGTGGTCGGCGGCAAGAACAGCTCGAACACGCGCGAGCTGGCGGTCAAGTGCCGCGACATCTGCACCGAGACGATCCATGTCGCCGATGCCGACGAGCTCGCGACCGAGCACGCCGACTGGGTGCGACGCTTCGCCTCGATCGGCATCACCGGCGGCACGTCGACCCCCGAGATCGACCTCGAAGCGGTCCGCGACCGCGTGCTGGCCCTCGCCGCAGCCTGACGCCCCGGCTAGACGCCGGCGTCGACCGGCTCGGCCGGCACTCCACCGAGCAGCAGCTCGGCGAGCAGCGCTCGCATGCGTCGCGGTGCGAGCCTCACGTCCGGGTCGGCCAGCTCCGCCTGTGTCCACCAGCGCTCGTCGGTGACGTACTCCGCGGCGAGCTGGTCGGGCGTGAAGCGGGGAGCTGGCTCGAACGCATCGGTTCGGACCAGGTAGAAGCGCTCGACCTGGCCGTCCCACTTCCCGTCGAGGAACGGGATGACGTGCTCGCGGGTCCAGATGCACGGGCCGACGGAGACGCTGTCGAGGCCGACCTCTTCGGCCAGCTCGCGCACGACCGCGCGTTCATGCGTCTCGCCCGGTTCGAGGCCTCCGCCTGGACAGGCCCACACCGCGCCTGCAGGAAACTCGAAGCGAACGAGCAGGATCCGGTCGGCAGGGTCGAGGATCACGGCGCGCGCGGCCTGGCGCATGCGGAGCGACGGCATCTCGCAGCCGAGTCTAAGTGGCGCTGAGCATCCCGCGGGGTCCACCAGCTGCATGACGACGCAGACGCCAGCCAGAAACCTCGGGCTAGACTCGTCCGATGCCCTCCGCCTCCCTGCCCGTCGTCGCGATCGTCGGACGCCCGAACGTCGGCAAGTCGACGCTGTTCAACCGGCTCGTCGGTGAGCGGACGGCGATCGTCGAGGACATTCCGGGCACGACCCGCGACCGGGTGTACGGCACAGCGGAGTGGAACGGCCGAACGTTCACCGTGGTCGACACCGGCGGGCTGGAGCTCGAGCCGGGCAGCCATATCGAGGAACGCGTCCAGGACCAGGCGCAGGTGGCAGTCGAGGAGGCCGACGTCATCCTGTTCGTCGTCGATGCCGCCGCCGGCATCGCGCCGCTTGATCACGAGGTCGCCGATCGGCTGCGCCGCGCCGCGAAGCCGACCATCCTCGTCGCCAACAAGGCCGACAACCCGAAGCGCGAGCTCGAGGCAGCCGAGTTCTACGCGCTCGGCTTCGAGCCGACGATCACGGTCAGCGCGCAGCACGGCCGCAACACCGGCGACCTTGCCGACGAGATCGTCGAGCGTCTGCCACCGCCGTCCGCCGCCGAGGCGGACGCATCGGTCCCCGACGACCTCAGCGAGGACGAGCTGGCAGAGCTGGCCGAGACCGAGATGCCGCCACCGCTGGTGGCCATCGTCGGACGGCCCAACACCGGCAAGTCGACGTTCGTCAACCGTGTGCTCGGCGAGGAGCGGATGATCGTCAGCGACGTTCCCGGCACGACTCGCGACCCGATCGACACCGCCGTGGAAGTCGACGGCGAGCCGATGATCCTGGTGGACACCGCCGGCATCCGGCGCCGCGGCGCCATCGATCGGGGGATCGAGCGCTACTCCGTGCTGCGCTCGATGAAGGCGATCGACCGATGCGACGTGGCCGTGGTGATGACCGATGCGACCGAGGGCTACACCGCGCAGGACGCACACGTCGTCGGGCACGTGCTCGATGCCGGCAAGGGGATCGTCCTGGTCCTCAACAAGTGGGACGCCGTCGAGAAGGAGGGGCACACCGCCGACCAGTGGCTGAAGGTGCTGCGCCGCGAGGCGCCGTACCTGTCCTGGGCGGACATCGTGTTCGCATCGGCCCAGACGGGCCAGCGCGTCGAGCGCGTGCTTCGCGAGGCACGCCGGGTCGCCGAGGAGCGCTATCGCCGCGTGCCGACAGGCGAGCTCAATCGACTGGTGACCGATGCCGTTCGGGCGCACCCGCCGGCCCACGTTCGCAACCGGCTGCCGAAGATCTTCTACGCCACGCAGGTCGCGGTGGCGCCGCCGACGTTCGTCGTCTTCTGCAATGACCCGTCGCTGATCCACTTCAGCTACAAGCGCTACATCGAGAATCGCATCCGCGACGAGTACGGCTTCCTCGGGACGCCCATCCGGCTCGTCTTCCGCCAGCGTGTCTCGGAGGAGGCTGCGCGGCGCTCGTCGCGTCCCCGGCGAGTGACCGGCCGGCGCCGCTGAGCCCGCTGCTATCCTCGGCCGCGTGACGGAACGGATCGCGGTCATCGGGGCCGGCGCGTGGGGCACCACGCTCGCCATCCGGCTCGCCGAGGTCGGGCAGCACGTGACGCTCTGGGCGCACACCGGGGCCGCTGCCACTGCGCTGCAGCGCGATCGCGAGAACCGCCGCTACCTGCCGGGGAGCGGCTTCCCCGAGTCGCTGGACGTCACCGCGGAGGACGCGGCGCTCGGCGACGCCGACAGCTTGCTGGTGCTCGCGGTCCCATCGGCGCACGTGCGCGGCACGCTGCTGCGCCTGGCGCCGGTGCTCCGCGCTGAGACACCGATCCTCAGCGTGGTGAAGGGCATCGAGCAGGAGACGCACCTGCGCATGTCGCAGCTGATCGGCCAGGTGCTTCCCGGCCGGCCGGTGGCCGTGCTCTCCGGGCCGAACCTGGCGCGCGAGATCGCCGCCGGCAAGCCTGCCGGGTCGGTCGTCGCGTCGCTTGATCTCGAGCTTGCCGCCCGGCTGGCGGCTCTGCTGTCGTCCGATCGATTTCGGGTCTACACGAACCGCGATGTGATCGGCGTGGAGCTCGCGGGCGCGCTGAAAAACGTCGTCGCGCTGGCCGCGGGCATGGTCGACGGCCTCGGCCTCGGCGACAGCGCCAAGGCCGGGATCATCACCCGTGGGCTCGCCGAGCTGACGCGGCTCGGCGTCGCCGCCGGGGCGCATCCGCTGACGTTCGCCGGCCTTGCTGGGGTCGGTGACCTGTTCGCGACCTGCATGAGCCCGCTTTCGCGCAACCGGCGCGCGGGCGAGCTGCTCGCCGGCGGCGCGAGCTGGACCGAGGTCGCCGGGCAGCTCTCCGGCGTGGCCGAGGGCGCATACACGGTCACCGGCGCGCTGGCGCTCGCAGCACGCGAGGGGGTCGAGCTGCCGATCGCCGAGCAGGTCGACGCGGTGGTGCACCATGGCCGGCCGCCGATGCAGGGCGTCGCCGAGCTGATGAGCCGCGAGCCCAAGGACGAGCTCGCGCCATTCGGCTAACACCGCAGCCCGCGCGGCCGATGCTAGGATCGGGCCGGTTCCCGCATCAGGTTCCTGCCGCGCGTGTCCTGGCTGACGATCATCGCCAACCTGCTCGCCATCCTGTCGCTCGTCGCGCTCGGGCTGGTCGTGCTGCTCGTCGTCGCCTGGTTCCTGCGGCGCGGCGGCAGCGATCGGCTCGGGCTGGGCGAGCTCGACGAGCGCGCGTGGCTGACATTGGCCACCGTCGTTGCGGGGATCGCCATGGCCGGCAGCCTCTACTTCTCGGAGGTCGTCCATTTCGTGCCGTGCCAGCTGTGCTGGTACCAGCGCATCGCGATGTACCCGCAGGTCCTGCTGCTCGGCATGGCCGCCCTGCGGCGTGACATCGGCATCCGGCCCTACGCGATGGCCATGAGCCTCATCGGCGCAGCCATCGCGCTGTACCACGTGATCATTCAGCGGTTCCCGTCGCTGAGCACCGGCGCCTGCTCGGCCGACGCACCGTGCACTGCCATCAACCTCGAGGTCTTTGGTTTCGTGACGATTCCGTTCCTGGCACTCTCCGCATTCCTGCTGATCTTCGCGCTCCTGCTCGTGGCACGGCCCGTCGACGACGAGGTCGCGGCGTGACCCAGCGCAGCCGCACCGCTCGCCCGCCGCGTCGCCAGCCGGTGGCCACCCAGCGCAACTTCCCGCTGATCCCGGTCGTCATCGGCGCCGCGGTGGTGCTCGTCATCGCCGTAGTCCTGGCCGTCGTGCTGTCCGGCACCGGTGGTCGCTCGACCTCCGGCGAGCCGGCCCGCGAGCCGGTCAAGGTCTCGGGCCAGCCACTGGCCGCCTACCCGGCGGCGGGGAGCGGTGGCGCCGACCCGGCGGTCGGGCAGACGATCCCGACCGTGACCGGCGTGACGTTCGACAACTCGCCGGTGAGCATCGGTCCGCAGGATGGACCGATGGTGGTGATCCTGCTCGCCCACTGGTGCCCGCATTGCCAGAACGAGGTGCCGCGCGTGCAGCAATGGCTCGACAGCGGTGGCCTGCCCGACGGCGTGAAGCTTGTCAGCGTCGCGACGTCGACGAGCCAGACGCGGCCGAACTATCCGCCGTCGGCGTGGCTCAAGCGGGAGAAGTGGACGCCGCCGGTCCTCGTGGACGACGCGAGCTCCACGGCACTGCAGGCGTTCGGCATGGACAGCTTCCCTGCGTTCGTCTTCGTCGATGCCGATGGCAAGGTCGCGGCACGCACCACCGGCGAGCTCGCCATCGACCAGCTCGAGGCGATCACCAATCAGCTGGCGGCGGGGTAGCTCGGCGCTGGTCGCGAGGCGGATCGCGTAGACTCTTAGATGCCTCGGTCGGGGCGTAGCGCAGTCTGGTAGCGCACTTGAATGGGGTTCAAGAGGTCGGAGGTTCGAATCCTCTCGCCCCGACCATCCCCCCTCGTTCGTGTCGTGCCGCGACAAACGACGTAGCCAGGCGCAGGCCGTTCGTCGGTTGCCGTTTCGAGCGTTGGTCGTCACCGTCACGGAATGCTCGATGTGGTGCGACACCTGATCTCGCGATTCCGTCGCGTCGGCGACCGTCCCGGCGACGAGGACGACCTGCTGCTGCGCAAGCACGCGTTCACGCTGATGGCGGCGGTCGTGTTCGTTGCCGCGGTGCTGTGGGCCGCGCTCGGGGTCGTGTCGCATCGGCCGTTGCTGACGTGCGCATCGGTCGCATTTGCTGTGGTCGACGCGGGTCTGATCGTCGCGTTCGCTCGTTCGGGCCGCTTCGGGCCGATCGTCAACGGCATGCTCGGCGCGGGCCTGCTCTACGTCGTGGCCGCGCATCTGGCGCTCGGGGGCCTGGCGTCAAATGGCGCCTCGCTGACGTGGGGACTGCTTGCGCCGGTGCTCGCGGTGCTGCTCTTTGGCCGCACCAGCGGACTGCGCTGGTTCGGCGTCTACCTCGTCCTGGTGCTCCTGGCGGTGGTCTGTGATCCGCTGATCCGCTCCTCGATGCCGATTCGGGCGCAGCAGGATCTCACGTTCGCCGCGTTCAACCTGCTCGGCCCCGGCGCGATCATCCTGCTGCTGGTGACGTTCGTGGACGGCGACCGGACGGCGGCGCGGCGCGAATACCGCAGCATCGTGCACGAGATGGTGCCCCCATCCATCGCCGAGCGGTTGCGACGTGGTGAGCGTCCGATCGCCGAGGAGTATCGGTCCGCGACGGTGCTGTTCGCGGACCTCGTGAACTTCACCGCGTTTGCCGAACGCACCCGCCCCGCGGAGGTCATCCTGCTGCTCAGCGACCTGTTCAACGCGTTCGATGTGCTTGCCCAACGGTTCGGCGTGGAGAAGGTGAAGACCATCGGCGATGCCTACATGGCGGTCGCCGGCGCTCCGGTATCTCGGGAAGGGCACGCCGATGCGGCCCTCCGGCTCGCGATCGCCATGCAGAAGGAGGTGAGGCGTCGTGCGACGCTCCGCTCGCGCGGCGTGGCGCTGCGCATCGGTATCGCGTCCGGTGCCGTCAGCGGTGGCGTGCTGGGCCGTCACAAGTATGCCTGGGACCTCTGGGGCGACGTGGTCAACATGGCGAGCCGGATGGAGTCGAGCGGGATGACGGGCAGGATCCAGATGACCGCAGCAACCGCGGCCGAGCTGACCGGCAGCTATCCGCTTGAACGTCGAGACCACGTCACGGTGCAGGGCAAGGGCAGCCTGTCGACCTACATGCTCGATCCCGCCGTGGTGGGTGAGACGCCGCAGCCCGCTGTCGAGCGGAGCGCACCCGTCCTCGCCGCCGCAACGGCGCGCTGATCGTGGCGCGGCTCGGGACGCGATCGCAGCTGGCATCCTTTCTGCTTCCTCGATCGGCCAACAAGCGCTAGGAGGAAGCCCCGCATGCCCTGGCTCTGGATCATCATCATCGTCGCCGTCATCCTGCTGCTGTTCGGCGGCGTCGGATACGGACGTCGCAGCACCATGGGCGGCTACTACGGCGGGGGCGTGGGGATCATCGGGATCATCCTGATCATCCTGCTCGTGCTGTTCCTGGTCGGCGTCCTGCGCTGATGGACGCCGGAGGCCGCGGGGAGTCGCACCTCCAGGAACGCGACGACTTCGAGAAGACGATCGAGCGCGACGACCCGAACCGGGTCGAGCGCGCCGATCGTCCGCCGCCCCGCCACGCTGAGGGCGAGAACGTCGGCGACCACAGCGACACGCGGGTGCAGCAGCCGGGCGAGGATCCTCCGTCCGAGGCGGACCGCGGCTGATCGGCGGGGGCGGGGCGCGGCATCGAGCCGCAATGGCATCCGGCTCGATCGGCTAGGCTAGCCGCCGATGAGCACCAACCGCCTGATCCAGATCCTGGTCAACATGGCCGCCCTGTGGGTCGCCGTGCAGCTCGTGGACGGGATCACCTTCCGCGGTGAGTGGTGGAAGCTGCTGCTCGTCGCGGTGGTGTTCAGCCTGCTGAACACGTACCTGCGCCCGATCCTGCGCATCCTGTCGATCCCCCTCACCATCCTGACGCTCGGCATCTTCCTGCTGGTGATCAACGCGTTGATGCTGCTGCTGACCAGCGCGGTATCCGATGCGCTGAACCTCGAGTTCGCGGTCGACGGTTTCGGGGCGGCCTTCCTCGGCGCGATCGTGGTGGCCATCGTCGGGCTCCTGCTCTCGATGCTCATCGGCACCGGGCGTCTCGCCAGCAAGCCGCTCTGATCCGGGGAGCCTGCTGATGGGCCGCGCGCCCGCACTCGTCGGCCTGCTGCTCGCCGTCTCGGTCGCGCTGCTGATCGCACTGGCCGGGCCGCTGCTGCTCTTCAATCCGTGGTTCGTCTCGTTCGAGCAGGCGCGCAGCGGTGTGCCGGCGCGGCTCGAGACGTCGCAGGCGAATGTCGACCGCGTCACCGGCGAGGTCCTGGCCGACATCTGGGGTGGCGGCGACTTCGCCGCGTCGCTCGACGGCGACGGGCCGCTGCTGGACGCGAACGAGCGCAGCCACATGCGCGATGTCGCCAGCCTGGTGCGTCTGCTCGGCACGCTGGCGTTCGTGTCGGCGGTGGTGGTCGCCTTCACCGTCCTGACCCTGCGTCGCGAGCAGCGGCGCATCGGGCGGCTGCTGCTGCTGTCGGCGGGGATCGTCGGCAGCGTCGCGATCGTCGTCGCGGCGATCTTCGCGGTCGCCTTCGACCAGGCATTCCTCGCCTTCCATCGCATCTTCTTCCCCCAGGGCAACTTCCTGTTCGGCCCCGATTCGAACCTGCTGCGCCTCTTCCCTGAGCCATTCTGGTTCGATGCGGCGTTGATCGCGGGTCTGTCGATCGTCGTCGCCGCCCTGATCGTGACCCTCGTCGGCTGGTGGCTGTGGCGCCCACGTCCGGGTCGCCCCGAGGCGTCCCGACCCCGGCTCTCCTGAGCGGCGTAGCTCGCCAGATCGGGACGGCCGGGCCGAGCGTGGCGCTCGGCTACACTCCCGGCATGGGGTCGTCCATTCGCCTGGGTCGCGTCTTCGGCGTCGAGGTCGGCGTCCATCCGTCGTGGCTGGTGATCGCCTTCCTGATCACCTACTCGCTGGCGGTCGGGCAATTTCCCTTTCAGTACCGCGGCTGGAGCGACGAGCTGTACTGGATCGTCGCCGCCGCGACCTCGGTGCTCTTCTTCGTCAGCGTGCTCGCCCACGAGCTGAGCCACGCGCTGGTTGCGCGTCGATTCGGCTTGAGCGTCACCGGCATCACGCTGTTCATCTTCGGCGGCGCAGCGACGCTCGAGGGTGAGCCGGCGCGACCGCGCGACGAAGCGCTCATCGCCGCCGCCGGTCCGTTGAGCAGCCTGGCCATCGGTGCGCTGCTGCTGCTGATCGATGCGCTCATCGCCCAGCCGCAGCTCGGCGCGCTGCTCGGCTGGCTCGGATTGATCAACCTGTCGCTGGGTGTCTTCAACCTGATCCCCGGCTTCCCGATGGACGGCGGTCGCATCCTGCGCGCCCTGCTCTGGCACCTGCGGGGCGACCGGTTCGCCGCCACGCGCAACGCCGCCCTGGTCGGCCGGCTGTTCGGCTACCTGCTCATCGGCTTCGGCGTGTTCCTGGCCTTCCAACGGGCCAGCATCTTTGCCGGCGTGTGGCTGGCGCTGATCGGGTGGTTCCTGTCGAACGCCGCCGAGTCGACGGTGGCCCAGATGAGCGTGCAGCGCACGCTGCGCGGCGTGCTGGTGCGGGATGTGATGGAACCGCAGCCCGCATCCGTCTCGCCGAACGAGACGGTGGCGACGCTGGTCAACGAGCGGATGCTGCACAGCGAGCATCGGTCCTACCTGGTGCGCCACGATGACGGCGGCCTGGCGGGGATCGTCTCGCTGTCCGATGTCCGGCGCGTGCCGCGCGACCATTGGGAGAGCGCCCGGGTGACCGACATCATGACCCGCTACGCCGACCTCGCCACGGTGGGCCCGGAGGACGGCGTCGAGTCCGCCATGGAGCTTCTCCAGGCGCGCGAGGTCAACCAGCTCCCCGTCGTCGTCGACGGGCGGTCGGTGGTCGGGCTCCTGACGCGCAGCGGCCTGCTGCGGTTGATCGACACGCGCCTCAAGCTGGGCGTCTAGCCGATGCTGAGCGTCGAGGAGGCACGCGAGCGGATGCTCATCGGGCTGGCGCCCATGCCGGCCGAGCGACTGCCGCTGGACCGATGCCTCGGACGCGTGCCGGCAGCCCTTTCATTGCAGGCGGCCATCGACGTCCCACCCTTCGACAACTCGGCGATGGACGGCTTCGCCGTCCGTGCGGTGGACCTGCCCGGCGAGCTACGGGTCGTCGGCGAGGTGGCTGCCGGAGCGGCGACACTTCTCAGGCTCGAGGCAGGCACCGCGGTGCGGATCATGACCGGCGCACCGATGCCGCCGGGCGCCGACACGGTGGTCCCGGTCGAGCTTGCCACGGAGCATGCCGATGGGGTGGTGCTGCCGGCGACGCCGCGAGGGGAATATGTGAGGAGCGCCGGGCACGACACCGCCGCCGGCTCGCGCGTCGACCTGCCGGGCGCGCCGCTCTCGCCAGCGTCGATCGCGGTGCTGGCGACGCTCGGCATGGCCGCATTCGAGGTTCGTCGCCGGCCGCGCGTCGCGATCCTGTCGACCGGCGACGAGCTGGTCGCCCCTGGCGGTCCATTGCGGCCGGGCCAGATCTACGACGCGAACTCGTTCGCGCTGTCCGCAGCGGTCACGGACGCCGGTGGCGAGCCGCTCATCCAGCCCGCGGTGCCGGACGACCCGATCCTGATCGAGCAGCGAGTGGCCGCCGCGGCCGCGGGCGCAGACCTGCTCGTCGTCTCCGGGGGCGTGAGCGTCGGACGTCACGATCACGTGCGCGACGCCATCGAACGCCTCGGCACGCTTGACTTCTGGCGCATCGCGGTGCAGCCGGGCAAGCCGCTGGCCTTCGGCAGCGTTGCCGGTCGTCCGGCGATCGGCCTCCCGGGCAATCCGGTGAGCGCGCTGGTCACCTTCGAGTTGTTCGTCCGACCGATGCTGCGCGCTCTGCTCGGGCTGGCGGGTGACGGCCGGATGCGGCTGCCCGTGTGCGCCACGCAGCGGATTGACAAAGATCCCGATCGGCGCGCCTACCTGCGCGTGCGCGTCGTCTCCGACCGCGACGGTGGACTCCGCGCCGAGCCCGCAGGCGGCCAGGGCTCGGCACAGCTGCGTCCGCTTGCCGATGCCAACGCCCTGCTCATCGTCCCGGAGGGCGTGCGCCGCACCGAGGCCGGCACGACATACGAGGCGATCCTCGTCGGAGCGGTCGCGTGAAGCCGTCACATCTCGGCGAGGGCGGGGAGCCACGCATGGTCGACGTCGGCGACAAGGCGGTGACCGGGCGGCGGGCGGTCGCCACGGCGGTCGTCCGGATGCGCCCCGAGGTGCTCGAGACGCTGCTCGACGCCGGAGGACCGAAGGGTGACGCGTTCGTCGTGGCGCAGCTGGCGGGCATCGGCGCCGCCAAGCGGACCAGCGAGCTCATCCCACTGTGCCACCCGCTGCCCTTGGAGCGCGTCGACGTCAGGCTGGAGTCCGATCGGTTCGCCGGCGCGGTGACGATCACCGCGGAGGTGAAAGTCACCGCCAGGACCGGCGTCGAGATGGAGGCGCTGACGGCCGCGTCGGTCGCGGCCCTGACCCTGTATGACATGGCCAAGGCACTGCAGCGCGACATCGTCATCGAGCGGGTCGAGCTGCTCAGCAAGGAAGGTGGCCGCAGCGGCTCCTACCGGCGCCCCGACGCGGTTGCGGCGCCGGCGGAGCACGAGGCGGTCGTGGTCACCGTCTCGAACCGCTCGTCGGCCGGAGAGCGCCAGGACACCAGCGGGCCGCCGCTGGTCGATGCCCTTCGGGCGGCCGGTTTCGACGTCGACGACGAGGTGCGCGTGATTCCCGATGACGAGGCGGGGATCGCGGCGATGCTCGTCGCCCTGGCCGACGGCGGGCATCGCCTGGTGGTGACCACCGGCGGCACCGGGCTCACGCCGACCGACGTGACGCCGGCGGCGACCCGGCGGGTCATCGATCGCGAGATTCCGGGCATGGCCGAGCAGATGCGGCTCGCGGGGCTGGCTCACACGCCGATGGCCTCGCTGTCACGCGGCATGGTCGGCGCGCGCGGCACCACGCTGATCGTCAACCTGCCCGGTTCACCGAAGGGGGCGGGTGAGAGCCTGGCGGCGGTGCTGCCGGTGCTGCGCCACGCGATCGACCAACTCGGCGGCGGGGACCACTGAGCGCACCGTTCGGCTTCGTCTCAAACCCGTTTGGTGGTTAGTGGAAACCCCGCGGACTCCCCGAACAATGCCGTCTCCGAGGTGCCGCAACGACAAATCCGCCACGACCGTCAGGTTTCCATCGCTAGCATGAGCGGCGCGATGTGGCTCGACATTCCCTTCTACCCGCTGATCGTCGTCCCGGTGGTGGTCGCCGCCTGGGCGTTCTGGGATCGAGCACGGCGACACATCGCCATGCTGCGCCAGGGCCGACCGCTCGACCGCTTCGACCAGCCGCTGGAGCGGATCAAGGGCCTCGGCATCTTCGTCTTCGGCCAGAAGCGCCTGCTGCGCGATCCCGGTCCGGGACTGATGCACTTCTTCATCTTCTGGGGTTTCGTCGTGCTCTTGGCGACCACGGGCAATTACCTGACCAATGGCCTCGTCGAGACGATCGTCGCCTGGCCGCTCGGCGGGGTCCTGTGGCAGCTGGTCGTGTTCGTCGCCAACCTGTTCATCGGTCTCATCCTGGTCTCCCTGGCGTACGCCACCTACCGCCGGGTCATCGCGCGGCCCGCGCGGCTCGCGCTGAGCCGCGACGCGTTCATCATCCTGGCGCTGATCTTGGGCGTGGTCGTCACCGAGCTGTTCGGCGACGCGTTCCGCTACGTGCTGCATGCGGACGACCCGACGCGTGGCGTCGCCCTGCTGGCCGGACCGCTGAGCCTGGCGCTGGAGGGTGCGGGCAGTGATCCGGCCGGCATCGGCTTCGGCATCTTCGCCTGGGCGCACATCCTGTTCGTGCTCGGCTTCGGCAGCTACCTGCCGCGCTCGAAGCACCTGCACATCCTCACCAGCGAACCGAACGTCTACTTCCGCAACCTCGAGCCGCGCGGCGCGCTGCGCAAGATGGATCTGGAGGCGGAAGGCGTCGACGGCGAGGAGCCGACGTTCGGCGCCAGGACGCTGAAAGACCTCACCTGGCGCCACCTGCTCGATCCGATGACCTGCACCGAGTGCGGGCGATGCATGGAGTTCTGCCCGGCATCGATGACCGGCAAGACGCTCAGTCCGAAGCACTTCATGGAGGGGCTGCGCGACCAGATCACCTTGGCGGAGACGGCGCTGGCGGCGGCGGCCAGTGCCCAGCGCGCGGCGAAGGGCGGGGCGAACGGCGGCGTGGAGGCGTCGGATTCGGCGCTTGCGCTCGCCCGGAATCGCGCCGAGGAGGCGCTGAGCCTGCCGATCGTCGACAACGCCATCCCGGAGGAGGCGATCTGGCAGTGCACCACCTGTGGCTGGTGCGTCGAAGGCTGCCCGGTGCTCATCGAGCACGTCGACTCGATCGTCGAGATCCGTCGCAACCTCGTCCTCGAGCAGGGGAGCAATCCGAAGGAGCTCAACACCGCCTTCCGCAACATGGAGACCGCCGGCAACCCGTGGGGCCAGCCGAAATCGGCTCGACTCGACTGGGCCAAGGGCCTCGACGTTCCGGTTCTCGGCCAGACCGATGCGCCGGCGGCCGCCACGCGCTCGGACCGGCCCTGGCGCACGATTCACGGCACGTCGCACGACGGCGGCAGTGACACGATCCTCTACTGGGTCGGCTGCGCCGGCGCCTTCGACGACCGCAATCGCAAGGTGGTGCGCGCCATGGCCCAGCTGCTGAAGCAGGCCGAGGTGCCATTCGCGGTGCTCGGCACGGCCGAGACCTGCAACGGGGATCCCGCCCGCCGCGCCGGCAACGAGTACCTGTTCCAGATGCTCGCCGAGGAGAACGTCGCGACGCTCTCAGCGGCGCACGACAAGCACGGCATCCGGACGATCGTGGCGAGCTGCCCGCACTGTTTCAACACGATCGGCAACGAGTATCCGCAGTTCGGCCTGCGGGGGATCGAGGTGATCCACCACACCCAGCTGCTCGACCACCTCGTCGCCGAGGGGCGGCTCAAGCCCGAACACCACGACGCGAAGGTCGCGTATCACGACGCCTGCTACCTCGGCCGCTACAACAAGGTGTACGAGCCGGGCCGACGGGTCGTTGCAGCCACCGGCGGCACAGTCACCGAGATGGAGCTGCACCACGATCGCGGCATGTGCTGCGGCGCCGGCGGCGCGCGAATGTGGATGGAGGAGCGCGAGGGCAAGCGCATCAACCACAAGCGCATGGAGCAGGCGCTCGAGCTCGGACCCGACGCGGTGGCGACCGCCTGTCCCTTCTGCCTGATCATGCTGCGTGACGCGAGCACCGACCTCGCCCGCACCGACGTGGAGGTGCGCGACGTCGCCGAGCTGCTGGCCGACGCCACCGGCGCATGGACACGCGAGCCGGTGCCACCGGCACCGGCGACGCATCAGCCGCAGGAGCCGGCCGACACTGCCGGGGAGCAGGCGGGTGTATAACTAACGAACGCTGGTGCTACAAGCGCGCCGGCCCGCAAGGAGGCGACGATGCTCGAGCGCTGGTCGAAAGGTCTGAAAGGCCTGGGCAACGGGACCGCCAGCCTGATGGACGGCTTCTACGGCGCGCTCGGCCGGCCGGGCAAGCTGCTGCAGGACTTCCTGAACGGCTCGTGGCTGGGACACCCGCTGCACCCGCTGCTCACCGACGTCGTGGTCGGCGGCTTCACGATGCTCATCGTCCTCGACCTCGTGTCGCTCATCTTCGGCGCGAACTTCCGCGGTGCGAGCCTCATCATCCTCGGCCTTTCGATTCTCGCCGGCCTGGCGACGATCGTCAGCGGGCTGACCGATTTCAAGGACACCGGCACCGGCGACGAGCGCAATGTGGCGACGCTGCACGGCACCATCAACGTGCTGTCGATCGCGATCTACGCCGTCGCCTTCTTCGTGCGGCTCGCGGGCGGCGAAGTGACCGGCCAGGTGCTGTCGATCATCGGCTACGTGGTCATCTCGGTGGGCGCGTTCATCGGCGGCCACGTCGTCTTCAAGTACGGCTACATGGTCAACCGCAACGCCTTCAGCCGTGGACGGCGCGCGAAGGAGTTCACCCCGATTCTGCCCGCAGCGGAGCTGGTCGAGAACACGCCGACCAAGGCATCGCTCGGCCCGACCGCGCTCGTCCTCGTCCGGCGTGGCGACCTGGTCTACGCGCTGAAGGACACCTGTTCGCACGCCGGAGGGCCGTTGTCCGAGGGCACGCTGCAGGGCGACGCGATCGTCTGCCCGTGGCACGCGTCGCACTTCCGCCTGACCGACGGCGCGGTGCTGCACGGCCCTGCGCAGACGCGCCAGATCACGTACCGGGCTCGCCTCAACGAAGGCCAGGTCGAGGTCCAGGGCCCGATCGGCTGACGCGGTCGCGCTTCGGCTGGCGCCACCGACTGCGTTGTCAGCTTCCAGTCAGCGCGGAGTTCGGCACCAGGGACCGCGCCGTTGCGCCGCTGGCGCCCGCGTGCGGCAAGCGTGGCCGATCGGCAGACGTGCGCCGCTGGCGTCCGCACGTCCGCCTAACTCCCGCTCGAGTCGAATTTGGCAGGCACGGAGGGTCACACCCGCCAAGGCGGGCGGCATGCTCTAGACTCGGAAGCGCCCGAGCATCGCGCCACCCGCCGACGATCGCGAACGAAAGGAGCCCGCGTGACCTATCGCCTGACGAGCGAGCAGGACGAGCTGCGGGCTGTCGTGCGCGAGCTCGCCGACGAGCGGATCGCCCCGCGTGCCGCCGAGATCGACCAGAAGGCGGAGTTCCCGTGGGACCTCAAGGAGCTGCTCGCCAAGCAGGACCTGCTCGGCACGTGCTTCCCCGAGGAATACGGCGGGACGGCGCTCGACGGCGTGAGCCAGGCGATCGTCGCCGAGGAGATCGCCCGGGCCGATGCCACGACCAGCCTGATTCCCATCGTCCAGAAGCTCGGCTCACTGCCGATCCTGATCGCCGGCAACGATGACCAGAAGCAGCGCTACTTCCCGAAGCTGGCCAGCGGCGAGTGGCTCATCGCCTTCGCCCTGACCGAGGCCGCGTCGGGCAGCGATGTCGCCTCGAATCGGATGCGCGCCACGCGAGACGGCGACTGCTACGTGCTCAACGGCAGCAAACGCTTCATCACCCACGGCAGCGTCGCGAACGTCGTCACCGCCTTCGCCCTGACCGATCCGGACGCCGGCGGCCGCAAGGGGATGAGCGCGTTCATCGTCGAGACCGATACGCCCGGCTTCAGCGCACCGCGCACCGAGCACAAGATGGGGATTCGCGGCTCGCCGACAGCCGAGCTCAACTTCGACGACGTCCGGGTGCCGATCGCCAACCGGCTCGGCGAGGAGGGCGACGGTTTCAAGATCGCGATGGCTA
Source organism: Candidatus Limnocylindria bacterium (assembly GCA_035708065.1). GTDB lineage: Bacteria > Chloroflexota > Limnocylindria > QHBO01 > QHBO01 > JAICUY01. Next base: position 15,915 of record DASSTC010000063.1, read on the forward strand.
CGCTCGACGTCAGCCGGCTGGGAATCGCGGCACAGGCGGTCGGCATCGCGCAGGGCGCGATCGATGCCGCGGTGCGCTACGCCGCCGACCGTCGGCAGTTCGGCCAGCGCGTCGTCGACTTCGAGGCGATTCAATTCATGCTGGCCGACATGGCGGCGCAGACCGAGGCCGCCCGCCAGCTGACCTATGCCGCCGCGGCGCGTGCCGACGACGACGTCAAGGACGTCGCCTACTGGACGAGCGCCGCGAAGCTCATCGCCGGCGACACGGCGATGAAGGTCACCACCGATGCCGTCCAGGTGCTGGGCGGATACGGCTATATCACCGAGTACCCGGTGGAGCGCATGATGCGCGACGCCAAGATCACCCAGCTGTACGAGGGGACGCAGCAGATCCAGCGCCTCGTGCTCGCCCGCCAGCTCCTCGCGCGGAGCGGCGTGCCGGCACGCGGCTGACCAACGAGGAGCTTCGAGAACACCACGTGAAGATCGTCGTCTGTATCAAACAGGTCCCGGCCACGACCGCCGACAAGCGGTACGAAGCCGACCTGACGCTCGACCGGACATCGGTCGAGACGGTCATCAATCCGCTCGACGAGTACGCCATCGAGCAGGCGCTCCGCCTGGCCGACGATGGCAAGGTCGACGAGGTCGCTTACCTGTCGATGGGTCCCGAGCAGGCTTCCGAGGCGCTGCGCCGCGCCCTGGCCATGGGCGGCGACCAGGCCTACCTGGTGACCGATGCCGCCCTGTCGGGCGCCGACGAGTGGGCGACCGCCAAGGTGCTCGCCGCCGCACTCGACAAGCTCGCGCCCAACGTGGCGCTGATGGGGATGGCTTCCGACGACGCGCGCGGCTCACTGGTGCCCGGCGCGGTGGCCGCGATGCGCAAGCTGCCGTTGCTGTCCTACGGCGCGGAGCTGCGGCTGGAGGATGGGGTCGCGCGCATCCGTCGCCTCAACGCGACCGGTCACGACATCATCGAGGCGCCGCTGCCGCTCGTCGCCAGCGTCACCGACCAGGTGGGCGAGCCGCGGTACGCCAGCCTGAAGGGAATCATGGCCGCCAAGCGCAAGCCGCTCGAGACGTGGGGCCTGTCGGACATCGGCCTGTCGGCCGACGACCTGCACGGCGGGTCGCTCACCAGGGTGACCAGCGCCGAGCCGCCGGAGGCCAAGCCGCCGACCGAGCGGGTCGAGAACGTGCCGCCCGAGGAGGCGGCGACCAGGATTGCCGACTGGCTGGCAGCAAGGAAGCTGATCTGATGAGCAACGACGTCTTCTTTCTGGCGGAGTTCGTCGACGGAGCGCCGCAGCGCAGCGCGCTGGAGCTTGCGGCTGGCGCCGCCGCACTGGCGGAGCAGGGCGGCGGGCAGGCCGTCGCCCTCGCCTATGGCGCAGGCGCTGCGGACGGCGCCGCTGCGCTGGGTGCCGGCGGATCGGCGCGCGCCGTCGTCCTGGGCGACGAGGACCGGCCGGCGATCACCTACGCCCCGGTCGCGGCGGAAGCGGTTCGGGGCGGCCTGGCGGTGCTCGCCCCGGCCACGCCGAACGGCCGCGACATCGCGGCGGCGCTGGTCGGCCGGCTGGACGTGCCGGCCTTCGGCCCGGTCAGCGACGTCAGGCTCGACGGGTCGATGCTGCGCGCCACCCAGGCAACGCTGCAGGGATCGATTGTCACCGAGTCGCAGCCGGCCGACGATGCCGCCGGCCCGGCCGTCGTCCTCGTGCTGGCCAACACGTTCACGCCGACCGAGGGAGGGTCGGGGAGTGCCGAGGTGAGCCAGGCAGCATCGGTCACAGACGACCCGTTGACCAAGGCGACCGTGGTCGAGTCGCATGCCGAAGAGCAGGCAGCGGTCAACCTCGAGGAGGCGACGGTCATCGTGGCCGGCGGTCGTGGGGTCGGGGGGCCCGAGGGATTCGAACAGCTCGAGGAGCTGGCCCGCGCGCTCGGCGGTGCGGTCGGCGCAAGCCGCGCGGCGGCGGATGCGGGCTGGGTGCCGTATCAGCTCCAGATCGGGCAGACCGGGAAAGTCGTGAAGCCGTCGCTGTACCTCGGCGCGGGGATCTCCGGGGCGATCCAGCACCGCGTCGGGATGCAGACCGCCGAGCACGTGGTGGCGATCAACAAGGACCCCGATGCGCCGATCGGCGAGTTCGCCGACCTGTTCGTGGTCGGCGACCTGTTCGGCATCGTGCCGAAGCTCACCGACGAGATCAAGCGACGCAAGGGGAGCTGACGATGGTGAGCCTGTTCGGCGGCGGCAAGCGCCGGCCGCACTCGTACGGCAAGGACCTGGCGAAGTACCGCAGCGAGCTGACCGAGCGGACCTCACGGATCGACGCCGTGCTCGGCGACCTGGCCGATGCGATCGACGCGCTGCGCCGGCGCGACCTCGACGTCGAAGATGCGATCGCCCGACTGGCCGCGGCGGAGGACGAGCTGGATGCGGTGGCCGAGGAGCTGCGCGAGATGCTCGCCCCGGAGGAGCTGCACCCGCTCCACGTCGAGTACGAGGCGAACCTCGAGCGGGCGCTGCGCGGCATCGTGACCGCCGAGCGCGGCTGCGGAATCACCCGGCTGCCGCACCGGCCGCCGGACGACGAGGAGCCGTTCATCTACTGGAAGCGCGGGCACGCGAACATCCTCAATGCGCGGCTGCGGATGCAGGAGCTCGTCCAAGCGCTCGTCGACTGGGAGCCCGGCAAGCCGGTCGAGGCCAGCGTCGCGACCCGGCTGCATCGCGACGGCTAGAGCGGCAGCGTCAGATTACTAGCGACCGATCCGGGGTAGCGCGGCATCTCTCCCTTGACACCGAGTGCTATCGTTCCGCTACTTCAACGCAAAGTTCCGAGGCGGCACGTGCGTGGACTAGTGTCGGGTCTAGCGTTCGCTCTCCTCATCGGGATTGGCCGACCTGGCGCAGCGGCCGCCGCCGGCTGTGATCCCCATTCGTCAGTCAACCAGGATGGCAACTGGTTCGCGTAACGCCTTGGTTACGAACTATGCATCGATCGATGGAGTGCGCGCCGATGTTCTTGAGTACCGCCCGTTCGTTCCTTTTGAGCCGTTCCGAACACGCGCGACTTCAGCGTGGGTGATGCTATCCAAAGCTGGAGTATCGCAATTCGCACAGGTCGGTTGGTACGAGTGGTCAACGAATTACCGCAAGGTGTTCGTCCAATATTGGAACGGTACCGGCTACCCCATCTTTGAATGGAACCCGAATCCCGACAACACCTACTCCCAGTACTATGTGACCTACACGAACAACGCCTTCTACTTCCGAAACCGCGGCACCCAGATCAAGTCGACGCCTGCGGCCTTCAACCCTGACCAGGGGGAGATCGCGAGCGAAATCACGAACCTTGTGAACCAAATGCCAGGTGACTATGGTGCCCACGCTTGGATGTCGTACCACAATATGGAGAGGCGCCTAGCGGGATCGTGGCAAAACTACTCGCCGAATCTCGTGGGAACCTCAGACAACACCAAGTGGTATTCCAGCAATGCTCGCGGCGGGATGAATCCGCAAAGGGACCTCGTGACTGCGGACAAACGGGGCGATTGCTCGTGAAGCGGTCGCACATCTTCGCCGGCGTAGTCGTCATCGTGGTAGCCGGCGCACTCGCCGCGTCCGGCGCGCGAGGCGATCAGGTTGACTGCTTGGCTGAAAAGTATCTCGGGCAAGGCGGATTGCACCTTGTTGCCGAGCTTCCCGCCGATGCTGGTGGTCTGGCGAGAGCGCAGAGCGTTGCGCATGCGGAGTTTCCGACCGGTGACTCGAAGCAAGTGAAATTCGGCCTGCTGCAAGGACAGCCAGAGGTGTCTGACAAGGCGCCTGTTTACCTCGTGGCGGTCTACGTCGAGGATGTCCCGCACCCGCTTCCGGCTGGTCCCGCCGACGCTCCGCCGATCATGGTCACAAGCCCATGTTCGGTTGTCGCAGTCTCCGAAGACGGTTCATATCTCTTTACGTATCGCTACCAGCAGCCGGTCGAACCTTAGGCACAAGCGACAGCCACCACAAGATGTTGTGGTATGATCTTCCGCGACACTATCCTTGGTGTAGTCCGGAACGGGAGATTGCATGCGCTGTCCACGATGCAACGACGACGGCACCCGTGTCATCGACTCGCGCGACCTCGAGAGCGGCAGCACGATCCGCCGACGCCGCGAATGCGAGGCGTGCGCGTACCGGTTCACGACCTACGAGCGACCGGAGGGCGCGCGCCTGACCGTCGTCAAGCGTGACGGCAGCCGGCAGGACTTCGACCGCGAGAAGCTGCGCGCCGGGCTGCTGAAGGCGCTCGAGAAGCGTCCGGTGACCCTCGACCGCGTCGAGCAGGCCGTCGACGACATCGAGAGCGGCCTGCGCGCACGCGGCGAAGCCGAGGTGACGGCCAAGGAGATCGGCGGCCTGGCGACCGATGCGCTGCGAGACCTCGACCAGCTGGCCTACATCCGGTTCGCATCGGTCTACCATTCGTACGAGGACATCTCGACACTGAAGCGCGAGGTGGATCGGCTGATCAAGCAACGCCAGGGAAGCGCCGACGAGTGATCCTGTCGGACCGCGACATCCGAGAGCAGATCGAGGCCGGCCGGATCACGATCGAGCCGTTCCAGCCGGAGGCGGTCCAGCCGGCGAGCGTGGACCTGCACCTCGGCAACCGCTTCCGCGTCTTCCGCAACAATCGGACAGCGGTCATCGATCCGCGCACCGAGCAGCCCGACCTCACCGAGCTCGTCGAGATCGCCGGTGACGACCCGTTCATCCTTCATCCCGGCGAGTTCGTGCTCGGCGGGACGTACGAGCGGGTCGGCCTGCCGGACGACATCGTGGCGCGACTCGAGGGCCGCTCCTCGCTTGGACGGCTTGGCCTGCTGATCCACTCGACGGCCGGCTACGTCGATCCAGGCTGGGAGGGCACCTTGACCCTCGAGCTGAGCAACGTCGCCAACCTGCCGATCAAGCTCTACGACGGGATGAAGATCGGGCAGATCAGCTTCCAGCGGCTGAGCTCGGCGGTGGAGGTCGCCTACGGCGACGCGCGCCTCGGCTCGCGCTATCGCGGCCAGACCGACCCCACCGCCAGCCTGTACCATCGCGACTTCGAGCGCGGGCGCGTCGTCCGCCAGCCGTAGCCCCGCCGAGGTTCACGTGCCCGAACCGCTGTACGAGATCACCCCGCAGGCCGATGCCCGCGCCTTCGCTGGTGGCGTTCGCGTGCGGGTCCTGCGCGCCGGCTGGTTCCGGCCCGATGCCGGCAGCTTTTTCGGGGTCGTTCCTCGACCGCTCTGGATGCGCTTCGGTGACTTCGCGCAGATCGACGAGCGCGGCCGGCTGCTGTGCCGGCTCAACCTGCTGCTCATCGAGGCCGGCGGCAAGCGGATCCTGGTGGAGACGGGCACCGGCGTGCGGATGTCCGACAAGGACCGCGACATCAAGGGCATCGAGGGCGGCGACCCGACGGTCGCGCTGCGCGAGGTGGGGGAGGACCCCGATGCGATCGACTTCGTGGTCGTCAGCCACCTGCACTACGACCACGCCGGCGGGATGGTCGACGGCGGAGGGCGCCCGTTCTTCCGTCGCGCGCGCTACGTCGTGCAGCGCGACGAGTCCGAGGCGGCGCACTCCGATGAGCTGCGCGTGCAGGGCATCATGGAGGTCGAACAGCTTGATGCCGTGCGCGCCGCCGGTCAGCTCGCCGAGGTCAACGGCGAGGTCGAGCTCGTCACGGGGGTCTCGGTCGTGCCGACCGGCGGGCATACCCGCGGCTCGCAGGCGGTGCTCATCGGCTCGGCCTCGGGCGGGGGACGGGCCGGCGACCCGCGTGAGCGCGCCATCTTCTTCGGCGACCTGATCCCGACCCGGTGGCAGATCCCGGTGCGCTGGACAAGCGCCTTCGACGACTACCCGGTCGACGCGGTCGAGAGCCGCAGCTCGCTGGTGAGCCGCGCCGCCGCGGAAGGCTGGTGGTGCTACTTCACGCACGACCCGGGTGGCCTGCCGATTCAGATCGAGCGCACCGAGAAGGGGTTTCGGGTCAGGGAGTAGGCGCGCACCGTGGCCGTCTCAGCAGCTTCCCAGCGAACCGGCTAGGATCGAGGATGCCACGGCAACAGCCATGACCGACGAAAGGACTCCCGATTTGTTCCACAGTCTCGCTTCGCTGCGCCCGATGCGCGGCGCGATGATCGTCTTCGCCGCCAGCGCCCTGCTGCTGGCCGCCTGCAGCAGCAGCGCTTCTCCGAGCGCAACGGCCAGCGGCGCGGCGGCCAGCTGCACGAAGGCCGAGAACGGCGTCGTCAAGATGAGCGCCGAGAACCTGGCATTCGACACGACCTGCATCGAGGTGCCTGCCGGCCAGGCGTTCAAGATCGAGTTCACCAACAAGGACACCGCGCCGCATGACGTGGCGATCTGGGACAGCTCGAGCAAGGGAAAGAACATCTTTACCGGTGATCCGGTGAGCGAGCAGAACAAGACGGTGACCTACGACGTGCCGGCTCTCGAGGCGGGCGAGCACTACTTCGAGTGCACCATCCACCCGACGATGAACGGCAAGGTCGTCGCCCAGTAGCGACCTGACATGACGGATCGGCCCTGCCTGGCTCAGGCGGGGCCGATCAGCTCGTCGAGGATCGTCGCCATCTGCGCCGGGGCGAGCGGCCCGATCACCTCGCGCACGACCGTTCCCCGGCCGTCGACGAAGTAGTGCCGTGGCAGGCCATCGCGCGACGACCATCGGTAGAAGTTGTCGAGCTTCGGATCCAGCAGGATCGGGTAGCGCAGGGCGTAGCGGCCGGCGAAATCGCTGACCGATGCCCGCGACTCGCCCCAGTCGACGCCCAGCACCAGCAGGCGATCTGCGTAGGCGTCGGCCAGGCGCTGCATGGCGGGCATCTCGGTGCGGCACGGCTCGCAGCTGGTCGCCCAGAAGTTCACCCACGTGATCCGCCCGCGGCCGTCGGCCAGGGAGTAGGTGCGTCCATCGAGCGCGACTGCCGCCAGCGAAGGAGCCGCATGGCCGACCAGGCTCCCCTCGCGACCCGCGGCATCGGGCTTCGCGAGCGGCAGCAGCGCAAGGCCGAGGAGCAGCAGCCCGACCGCGACGATGAGCACAAGCCAGGCGAGGCTGCCCCGGCCGGAGCGGCGGCGATGTGCCGCACCGATCATCGGTCGAGCTCGGCCTTGAGCGCGCGGACCTCGGGCGAGCCGATGATCAGCTCGAGCCGCTCCGCGCCATCAACGGTCACGACCGGGATCCGATGCCCGTATCGGACCAGGAGGTCGTCATCGGTGTCGACGTCGACCCGCTCGTATCGGTCCGGCCCGACGATCTGGTCGAGCAGCCCCGCTGCGTCCTCGCACAGGTGGCAACCGGGGCGCTCATAGAGGACGACCCGCTTCGGCATGGCGCCGATGATACGGTAGGATCGCCCGAGCGCCGCCCGCGTAGCTCAGTGGATAGAGCGCCGCCGTCCTAAGGCGGGCGTCGGGGGTTCGAATCCCTCCGCGGGCGCCATCAGCTCCGCTGCGTCGCCCGCAGCACCGCGAGCGTGACGAGCAATAGCAGCACCAGCCCAGCGATCGTCGACACGTCGCGGAAGACGAGCATCGGACAGCCCTCGTTTGTGGGGCACCTGGGGTTCTGGCACCGGGGCCGGTGTGGAAGCGAAGGCTACCGCGGGCTGTCAAGTCGTCGGCTCACAGGACGAAGGTGAACAGCCCGGCGAGGCGCGCGAACGCGTTCGTCAGGATCAGCAGGCCGATGCCGATGATGAACAGCCCGGCCACGACCTCGACGATGCGCTGGTGGCGGCGCAGACCCTCGAACAGGGGCCGCACGCGGGGCAGGGCGAGCGCGGCTGCCAGGAATGGCGCGGCGAGGCCGGCCGAGTAGGCGAGCAGCAGGACCGCGGCGATCCCGGCGCTCTGGCTGGAGAAGCCCATGGTCAGGATCGCGCCGAGCACCGGACCGATGCACGGCGTCCAGCCTACGGCCACGAGCGCGCCGAGCGCCACCGAGCGCGCCGAGCGCGCCGCCGGCAGTGACGACGTCTCGACCGCCGGGCTGAACCGGTCGAAGACGCGGCCGAACACGCCGGTCGTCGCCACGCCCAGCGCGATGACGAGCACCCCGGCGACCTGGCGGATGGCGTCGACGCGGAACAGCGCGCTGCCCAGCAGGCCGACCGACGTGCCGAACAGGACGAACACGAGCGTAAATCCCGCGACGAACAGCAGCGCCTGCGCGAGCACCGCGGTGCGGAGGGTGGCCGTGGCTGCGGATGGGCCGCCCGCCGCGGTCTCGCCCAGGAAGGCGAGATAGACCGGCACGAGCGCCAGCACGCATGGCGAGGCAAAGCTCACCACGCCCGCCACGAACGCCAGGCCGATGCTGACCGATTCCACGGCGCCGATGCTAACGTGCGCTCAGGTCGGGGGCAGCGTGATCGGTTGAGCGATGATCCACAGGCTGAGCACCGTGTAGCCGACCATCAGCGCCACCAGCGGGGCGCCCGCCAGGAAGCGGTTGCGCGGTACGTCGCGGAGCGCCAGGCGATGCGCCAGCACGATCGCCGCTACGTGCCCGATCACGATGGCCCCGACCGACAGGTACCAGACGAAGGCGATCGGGATCCAGTCGAGCGCCGGCGCGACGGCGGCGGCGGGGTTGACGACGAGCTCCGGCAGCCAGACGGCACCCTGCACGACCAACGTCAGGTAATGCGCCACGAAGTAGCCGGCCGCGATCGGCAGCAGCGTCGTGGCGTACGCGGCGCTCGATGCCTCGAACGACGCCAAGTCCGGTCGGCGCGATGTGGCGCGTGTCAGGCGCGCGGCGACCACGAACGCCGCCAGGAAGAGCAGCCAGGTCAGCAGCAGTCCCAGCGTGCCGGTGAGCAGATCGCCGGCGCCGCTGCCGAGCGCCTGGGTCAACGGGCCGCCGACCACATCCAGGAACGTCACCCACACGCCGGTCTCGCGCAGCCCGTCGAACGTGACGCCGGCGAGGGCCAGCACGATGAACGCGACATCCGACCAGCCCGGCCGGTGCAGTTCCGTCAGGCCGGCGAACCACGGTCGCAGCTCCGTCCGGCGCTCGCCGGGGTCGGCCACGACCGCGCACTCGGGGCAGTCGATGCAGCGCTGCGGGTCGCAGCGTTCGCCGCAGCCGTCGCACACGTCCGTGTCGATCGTTCGCCGCCCGACCGGCCCGATCCGTCCGAACCAGCCGAGCAGCAGCTCGAAGAGCTCGGCGTTGCGCAGCCAGGCCACGTCGCCGAAGACGATCATCCCGACGAGCGTCAGCAGCGTGTAGCCGGCGAGCAGCCCGCCCACGGTGGTTGCCGCCGACGAGCCGGGCAGCACCAGCTCCGCCCAGACGCCGGCGAACAGCAGCGCGACGGCCGGCCAGCGTGCCAGCGACGGTGGGTAGGGGACTCCGAGGTCGAGCCGCTCCACGCCGACCGCAGCGGCACCCCGCTCGAGCAGGCCGAACAACGTGCGAAACGGGCTGAACGACGGCCACGGGTTGCCGGCGAGCGCGCTGACGATCGGCAGCCCGACCCACAGCACGATCCAGAACAGCACGCCCGGGATGCTGCTGCCCTCGATGGCGAACGCCGTCGACAGCGCCCAGGCCCACCATGCAAGGCCGAGCACCGCCAGCACGACCGATGCAACGCGTCCCATGCCGGGGTCGATCGGTCGGACTGGATAGGAGGTCGCTGCCGGCCCGGGGCGAAGCACGACCGCCGTGATCCCGAACGACGCCGCGACCACCACCGCGGCCGCCACCAGGTAGAGCGGCAGCGGGACGGGCAGCTGGAACGTGCCACCGATGGCATGCGCGACCACCGGCAGCGGCGCGCCAAGGGCAGCCGCGACCGCCGCGAGCGCGACGAGCCAAGCCGCCGGACGGCGGCTAGCGCTCATGGACGGTGAACACCCCGGCGCTCACGCCTCCGCCGTCGGCGGTGTGCAGCTCGATGACGAACTGCCCGACGCGGTCGGCGGTGAAGTCGAAGGTGACGTCCTGCCCGACGCGGACCTCCTTGGCCTCGGCATCGTAGCCGTGGATGTGCAGCACGCCGTCCGCCTGGATCTGAACGCTCAGCTCGACCTGCTGCCCGCGGCAGACGCCGATGTCGCGCGGCTCCAGTCCGGTGGCGGTCAGCGTCGCCGCGCGGGTGGCGTTGGCCTGCCCGCAGTCGGGCGGCAGGTCCGGCTGATCGACGCAGCCGGCCAGGGCCGCCGTGATCACCACGAGCAGCGCCGCGGCCGCCAGGCGTATGCGCAAAGCCCTAGCGGCGCGTGATGCGCCGGGTGGCGAGCGCCAGGCCGCCTCCCAGGAACAGGAGGCCGACGAGCGCCAGCCAGCCGCTGCCCGCCGGCGTGGTGATGGCGGTGTCCGGCGCGTCATGGTCGTGGTCGTCACCGCCGGTCGCGGGCGGAATGGTGGCATCCGTCTGGAAGCCGAAGCTGTAGGTCCCTTCGAGGACCGCCCCGTCGATCGACTTCGACGTGTAGTCGACCGTGTAAATCCCCGGATCACCGATCGAGACGTCGGCCGTCATCACGTTGCGGTCGGCAACCGTCAGGTCGACGCTGCCGGTGGCGATCGTCGTCCCGTGCGCATCGGTCACCTTGAACGAGCTGCCGTCCGGATCGAGCTCGCCGCCGAAGGTGAGGGTCACCTTGGTCGGTGCGGTGTCGAGCCGCTCGCCGTCCTTCGGCGCGCTGCTCGTGAGGGGGGCGTGTGCTGCGGCGATGCCTGGAAGCGCCAGCAGGGCGGTCGCAAGGGTGAGGGCGGCAATCAGGCGAGTTCGCATCGGCAGGTCAGAGCTCCTTTGAGGGTTGCGTCGCAGTGGACTGCCTCAAAGTGTGGCAGACCGCGCCGCGACCCGCCCGCCCATGATCAGCGGTGGAAGGTGGCACGCAGGTAGTTGACCAGGTCCCAACGGTCGTTCTCCGACAGGATCGTGGCAAAGCCGGGCATCCGCGTGCCCGAGACGCCGTTGGTGATGACGTACGACAGCTGGCCGTCACTCGAGCCACGAACAGCGGAGCCCAACGGCCCGGGCGCCGGAAGCATGCCGACCGCGGTGGGGCCGTTGCCGTCACCATCGCTGCCGTGGCAGCTCGCGCAGTTGGCCATGTACACGTCCCGGCCGCGCAGCGCCGAGTCGAGGTTCGCGGCAATCGGGTTCGACGCGGTGGCGGCGGCCGGTGGCTGGTTGGCCGCCTCGACGACGGCTCGCGATCCGACGCCGAGCCCCGCGACGAGCGTGACGACCACCACCGCGACCCGCAGCCCGACCAGCCACCGCCGTCTCGGCGCGCCGCTGCGCTGCCGCTGTCGCTCGACGAACCCGAGGGCGACGACCACGCCGAGCAGGCCGACGATCACCAGCCATCCGGCGGCTCCGTCGGGCAGGATCAGCCACAGCGCGGCGATCGGTGCCGGGACGCGGATGCCATCGTCTGGAGGCGGGACGCGCTGCGGCGGCAACGGCTGCTGCACCGGCAGCTCGAAGCCGGCCGACGCGTCGAGCTGGCCGGTGCGCCGGACGACGACGTCGATCTTCCAGTCGCCGACGATCGGCGTGTACGCGCCGGCGGTCGACCACAGACCGGGCGCGGGCTCGGCTTTGAGCTCGACGCGCTCCGACGGCAGGTTGCTCGTCGCCGGCGGGGTGAAGACCAGGAAGACCTTCTGCACGTCATCGAGGTAGGCGCCGGTTTCCGCGTCGGCGACCGAGACCTCGTACTGCTGGTCACCGGGCGACGGCAGGTTGATCGCGGCGTGCACCGTGGCGGTTCCCGCGCTGCCGTACAGGTGCGCCGTGCCGATCGATGAGGTGGACAGGATCGGCAGGCGGCTGACCGCCGGCTGGATGGTGACCATAGTCGCTGCCACGACGACGGCGAGGCCGCCGATCAGGATCTCGCCGATGGCCAGCTGCAGCGTGCGCCGGGACGCGCCGCGCTTGACGAGGAAGAAGTTGGCCGAGCCGATGGCCACCGCCACGCTGAAGAGCAGCGCCTTGGCGACGACGAGGTTGCCATACGCGCTGCTCACCAGGTCGCGCGACGAGCCGAGGACGATCGGCGAGTTCGCGATCCCGGTCAGCGCCACGATCGGGGCCGCAACCAGGGCCACGCGCGAGTGACGCTGCAGCGCATTGACGACGCACGCCCGTCGCTCGCCCGGCCGCGACAGCCAGGCGAGCAGCATCAGGCCGGGGAGCGTGCCGAGCCAGGCGCCTACCGCGAGCAGGTGCAGCCAGTCGAAGGCGCCGAACAGCGGGCCGCCGAGCGAGGCCGCGTGTCCGGCGAGGCTTGATCCGAGCAGCGACGCTGCGGCCGCAGCGGCCACCACGACCAGGAACGGGGCGGCGAAGCGCTCCAGACGTCTTCCGTGGCGCACCGCGTCATCGGCGAAGAAGTAGCGCCCGGTGGCGACCAGGAAGGCCGCGCCGCCGCCGACGAGCGCGAGCCGCATGGCGTTGGCGAAGGCGGTCGTGCCGAAGGGCGCGGCGAAGTCGAGCGGGAACGGTCCGGTCGCCAGCGGATGGCCGCCGTGACCGCCTGCCTCGGCCGCAGGCGCGTTGGTGAACGGCAGCGCGGCGAGCGTCAGGTAGATGGCCAGGCCGCCGACGGCGAGGGCGGCCAGGCCGGCGAGCGCTGCCCACACCGCGCGGCCACCGAGGTCACCGGTACCCGCGCTGCGCATGGCCGGGCGTCCGGAGACGAGCCAGAAGAGTGCGGTGCCGAACAGCACGAGCGCCGCGACCAGGGCGACCCAGCGCGCGGCAATGGTCGCGGGATCGGACGACGGGGAGCTGCTCGAGGCGGTTCCCGTCGGCGCCGGCTGCGTGCCGGTCGGATCGATCTGGAACGCGAAGATGCCCGCCGTGACGTGTCCGTCGGTCGCCGAAGTGACGCGATAGCTGACGGTGTACACGCCCGGGTCGAGCTTGGGCAGCGCGACGGTCGCGGTCGTCGCGTCACCGGGCGCCTGGACTTGACCGAGGCCGTTCACGGCGGCCTGGTTCTCGTCGAGCAGCTGCACCGATGCCGTCGTCGGATCGACCGGCTCGGTGAACGTCATCGACAGCTGCGCCGGCGACTCTCGAAGGCTGGCGTTCGCGGCGGGCGTCGACGAGACGAGCTCGGCGTGCGCGCTGGCGATCTGCGGGACCGACAGCCACAGCACGAGGCCGAGCAGCGTGATCAGGGGGCGAAGCTGGCGGCGGATGGCGATACCTCGTCGCTGGGCGCGCGCGGCAATCCGCGGCGCATTCGGGGCGCATCGAGTATACGTGCGCAGGCACGCGACGCCGCGTGCGCCTGCTCCGTCGAGGGCCGAGCGCCAGCCGCCGAACCGAATCGACCTCCTCAGGCCGTCAGTGGCGGCGCAGCGCCACGGCGCCGAGTGCGGCGAGCGTGGCCACACCTGCGCCGGCTGCCGTCAGCAGGCCCCGATGCATCTCGACCCACAGCTGCCAGCTCGAATCGTGCGCCCGATCGTCGAAGTCACCGTGCGCGCCCCAGTCGCCCGCGACCGGTTCCCACAGGTTGTTCTGTCGATCGGTGCTCACCGTGCCGTCGTACTGCTGCGCGCTGTAGCCGTCGCGCGCCAGCACGCGATCGATGTAGCCGGCCACGAACTTCTCGCCCCAGATCGCCTTCCACGAAGGCCAGCCGATGATCAGGTCGCGGCGCTTGCCGGCCTGGTCGGCGGCAAACAGGATTCCTTCGGCGGCGACCTCGGGCTGGAAAATGGGCGGCACCGGCTGCGGCTTGTGGGGCAGCCGGCTCTTCACCCAGTTGAACTGCGGCGTGTTCACGGCGGGCAGGTGCGCCATGGTGACCTTCACGTTGCTGTGGTCGTGGAGCAGCTCGGTGCGCAGCGACTCGGTGAAGCCCTTGATGGCGTGCTTGCTGGCGCAGTACGCCGATTGGAGCGGGATGGACCGATACGCCAGGGCGGAGCTCACCTGCACGATCGTGCCGTGGTCACGCGGCAGCATCCGCTTGAGCGCCGCCAGCGTGCCATAGACGTAGCCGAGGTAGGTGACCTCGGTGACGCGCTTGTACTCGTCCGGCTGCATGTCCTTGACCGGCGAGAAGACCGATGCCATCGCCATGTTGACCCAGGTGTCGATCGGTCCGAGCTGCCGCTCGACCTCCTCCGCCGCCTGCTCGACGGCGCCGGCATCGGCCACGTCGAGCGGCAGTGCCAGCGCCTGGCCGCCGCTTTCCTCGATCTCGCGCCTGGCGCCGTTCAGGCCGTCAACCCCTCGGGCGACGAGGCCGACCTTCGCACGGCGCCGGCCGTAGGCACGAGCCACCGCTCGGCCGACGCCGGCGGACGCCCCGGTGACGACGACGACCGGCGTCTGATCATGTGATGTCTGCATGTCTTGGGCGGGTGCAGACGCTGTGCCTTTCAGCGTGTGTGCGTCGCCCGCCGCCGGTCACGTGGGATGCGGCCGGGATCGAGATCGTTCTCGCGGTACCACCGGAGCGGGTCGCGCAGCAGGTTGCCGATCATCTCCGGCAGCACGGCCGCCAGACGGTGATGCGCGCGCCAGCCCAGGATCTCGTTCGCCCGATGCAGGTCGAGCTCGTAGTGGTCGTCGGCGATCTCGATCATCCACGGCTTGATGAACTGCTCCGGGAGTCCCGGGGCGTTCTCGAGCACCCAGGCGCCGGCCCGGGCCACGACCTTCGGGATCTGCACGGTCGGCCAGTCGCTCTCGCCGTACAGCAGCCGGCCGATCTCGTCCTGCAGCTCGTCGTAGCCGAGGGTGATCGGCTCACCGATGAGGACCGTCAGCTCGTCCGGCAGCGCCGTGCGACGCTCGACGGCGGCCTCGATGGCGTCGACGCAGTCCCCGACGTGCACGAACGCCTGCCCGTGGTCCGGATCGCCAGGAAACAGGTAGCTCTCAGGGTCTCGCTCGAAGATCCGTGCGATCTGGTGCGAGATCGGGATGGAGTGGCACCAGCCGTCGTAGATCCCGGCGATCCGCTCGATGACCGCCGGGATCGTGCCGCGACGCTCGCGGATCAGCCGCTCCGTCCTCACCTTTGAGCGCGGGTAGTCCCAGGTTTCCGACAGGGGATCGTTTTCGTCGATGCGGTACCCCGGCCCAGGTGACGGTGCCTGGACGAGCATGCTGCTGGAGAAGACGAGCTGCTCGACCTCGAACCGCGCGTGCAGGCCGTCGAGCAGGCGGCGCGTCCCGTCGACCGTCACCGACTGGTAGAGCGGGCTCGGCGCGCCGGAGAAGTCGTAGTACGCGGCCAGGTGGATGACCGATGCGAGCCGACTGCCGTGAGCTGCGTGCAGTTCGTCCAGCGCGCTGGCCACGCTTCGATCGTCGGCCATGTCGACGCCGATCCAGCTGCCCGGCAGATCAGGATGGCGGTGCCGTGAAAACCCGACGACCTCGTAGCGCTGGGCCAGTCGACGCATCACCGCGCTGCCGATCAGGCCGCTGCTGCCGGTGACCAGGATCGGCAAGCGCTCCCGCTGCATCGGGCGAGTATGGCTTGCGCCGAACCGGTGCGGCACGCCGCGTGCGGTCTGCAGCGGCATGAACGACCAGCAACCAACGAACTCCGGGCCGCACCACGCGCCGCCGGACGAGCCGGACGCCGGGGCCTACATCGGCCACGAGCCGGAATTTGCCGCCGAGACGATCCCGGGCGGCGTTCAGCCGCACGACGAGCGGGTGGCGGGTGAGGACAGCCAGTCGTCGGGCGTCGGCGCCGAGGACGCGCGTGTGCAGGGCCGGGATGATGCCTGGCCACGCGGGCATCGGCGTGGAGACGACGTCAGCGATGACGACGTGCGTCGGGCAGACAGCCGGATCTAGCGGCCGACGGCCTGGTGGGACGCCGGGATCGCCTCGCGGAGCACGCGCTCGAGATCGTTGATCACGAACGGCTTGGTCAGCACCCAGACGTTGTGCCGGCGGAGCCATTCCTCGGCGTCACGCACCTCGGCGAGACCGGCGGTGCAGACGATCACCGGCAGCTCCGCTCGTGACGGATCGGCCCGCAGGAGCTGGAGGAAACGCCAGCCCTCGAACTGCTGTCCGCCGAAGTGCAGGTCGAGGATGACGGCGTCCGGCCGCGTCTCGTTCACCACCTCCAGCGAGAGTGGTGGCTCCTCCAGGCAGATTGCCCGGTATCCGTTCCAGCCGAGGACCGATTCGTACAGTGCCAGCAGCTCGGCGTTGTCGTCGATCACCAGCACACTCGCGCTCATGGAGCCCACCACGAAGCACGTGCCGTGCCCGCGGGCGCTTGCTCGGTTGCGCGCTCTCAGGCGCTACGCCGCCTGCTTGGAGCCCTTCCGCCGCGACTTCGCCCGTGAGGGCTTCTTCGCCTTCCCCTCGCGCGTCGACTCGATGCTGGCGCGGAGGGCGTCCATCAGATCGATCACCTTCGGCTCCGGTCTGCGGCGTTTGGCCGAACGCGCCTCGCCCTTCATCTTCTGCTCGATGAGCTTCTCGAGCGCCACCCGGTACTCGTCATGGAACGCCTCCGGATCGAACTTGCCGGAGAGGCTGTCCACCAGCGACTCGGCCATCTGCAGCTCCTTGGGACGGATGGTCGCCTGCTTCCCCTCGGGAAGGTCGAGCATCCCCGTCGAGCGGATCTCATCGGGCCAGAACATCGTTTCGAGCACGAGCGTGCCGTCGTAGCTGCGCATCGTGGCGAGCCGCTCCTTGGTGCGGATCACCACCCGGGCCACCGCAACGCGGCCGCTCTCCTCGAGCGCTCGCTTCAGCAGGGTGAACGGCTTCGCGCCGACGTCGGTCGGCTCCAGGAAGTACGTCTTCTCGAAGTAGATCGGGTCGATCTCGTCCATCTCCACGAAATCGCCGATCTCGATCGTCGTGGCGCTCTCGGGCTTCGCCTCCTCGATCTCCTCGGGGTCGAGGATGACGTACTCGCCCTTGGAGATCTCGTAGCCGCGCACGAGGTCGTCCCAGGCGACCTCCTTGCCATCGAGCGTGCAGACCCGCTTCATCTCGATCCGGCCGCCATCCTCCTTGTGGAGGAGGTGGAAGCGGATGTCCTTCTGCTCGGTGGCCGCGTAGAGCTTCACCGGGATCGTGACCAGCCCGAAGCTGATCGCGCCCTTCCAGATCGGTCGCATGCCCGCACGGCAAGCAACCGGCGTGCCCGCGGCATGCGGCTTGCCATGAGGCGCGGTGATGCAACAACCGAGCACTCCATCGCCGAGTGACCGACCGGTCGTCGAGCTGGAGCACGTCACACGCCGCTTCAACGGGCTGACCGCGGTCGACGACCTGAGCCTGGCGATCCCGGCCGGCGCGATCCTCGGCGTGATCGGACCGTCCGGATCGGGCAAGACCACGGCGGTGCGCATGGCAACCGGCATGCTGAATCCGACATTCGGCGAGATTCGCGTGCTCGGCGAGGTGCCGGCGCGATTCAGCCGCAAGGCCCGCGAGCAGATCGCCTACATGCCCCAGCTCTTCTCGCTGTACGACGACCTCACCGCCGGGGAGAACATCAACTTCGTCGCCGGGCTGTTCGGCACGTACTGGTGGAAGCGTGGCCCGGTCGTTCGGCGTGCGCTCGAGACGGTCGACCTGTGGGATGCGCGTGACCGGCTGGCGCGCGACCTGTCGGGGGGAATGCAGCGCCGCCTGGAGCTGGCGTGTGCCCTCGTCCATGACCCGACGGTGCTCTTCCTCGACGAGCCGACTGCCGGCATCGACCCGGTGCTGCGCCAGTCGATCTGGAGCTCGCTGCGGGGCCTGGCCGACGAGGGACGGACGCTGCTGGTCACCACCCAGTACGTCAGCGACGCGGAGTACTGCGACCGGGTCGTGCTGCTGGCGCGCGGCCACCTCGTCGCCTTCGACGAGCCCGAGGCACTGCGCCGCCGCGCCTTCGGCGGCGATGTGCTGCAGGTTCACACCGAGCGCGCGGTCGATCCGGAGATGCTTGCCGGGGTCGCGCACCTCACCTCGGTGCGCCAGGACTCGCCGCGGCGGCTGACGGTGGTGACGGCCGATGCCGGCAAGTCATCGCCGGCCATCATCGAAACGCTGCGCCAGCAGGGGGTCGCCGTTGCATCGGTCGAGGAATACCAGCCGAGCTACGACGATGCGTTCGCGGCGCTGGTCGGCGCCGATGAGCGCGCCATGCAGGCGCTTGCCGGCGAGAAGACCGAACCGGGCGGCGGAGCATGAGCGGTTTTTTCAAGAGCATCGTGCGCATCAGCTCGTTCATCGGCAAGGAGCTGCGCGAGCTGATCCGGCGCCCGGGAGCGGTGGCCAGTCTGATCTTCGGCCCATTCCTGATCATGGCCATCTTCGGCATCGGCTACCGCGGCTATCGCGACCCGTTCGTGACCGAGGTCGTGACGCCGGCCGACTCGAAGCTGCCGACCGATCCGGGCTACTACGAGAACCTGACCGAGGGGCGCCTGAACATCGTTCGCGTCAGTCATGACGAGCAGGCTGCCATCGAGCGGCTGCGCAAGCGGCAGGTCGACTTCGTGGTGGCTGCGCCGAACAATGCCGCCCAGCAGCTCAGGGCCGGCAAGCAGTCGGTGCTCCACGTGTCGTGGAACGAGGTCGACCCCGTAGCGGACGGGTTGGCGCAGGTCGCGGTGAACACGCTCGTCCATGAGCTGAACGCCGAGATCATCCGCCAGGCCGCCGACGAGGGGTTCAAGGCCGCCGCCGCCGAAGGCGCGGACGTCGAGCAGATCCCGCCCGAGGTGATCGCCGAGCCGACGAAAGCGGAGACGCAGAACCTGGCGCCCAGCAAGCCCGACGTCCTCGACTTCTTCGGGCCTGCGGTCTTCGCCCTGGTGCTGCAGCACCTGGCCGTGACCCTCACGGCGCTGTCGATGGTGCGCGAGCGCCTGGGCGGACAGATGGATCGCTTCCGCGTCTCGCCGCTCAACTCGATGGAGCTGCTGATCGGGAAGTACGTGGCCTACGCGCTGTTCAGCCTCGTCATCTCGGCCCTGGTGGCCGCGCTGCTGGTGCTCGTGCTCGGGGTGCCGATGCTGGGTGGCGTGCTGCCCTTCGCCGGGATCGTACTGCTGCTCACGTTCGCCTCGCTCGGAGTCGGCCTGCTCATCTCGCTCATCGCCGACTCGGAGCGGCAGGCCGTGCAGCTGTCGATGCTCGTCCTGCTGGCATCGGTCTTCTTCTCGGGCTTCGTGCTTCCCGTCGAGGAGTTCATCCAGCCGGTGCGCTACCTCGCCTACATCCTGCCGGTCACCCATGGCATCGACACGCTCCAGGAGTCGATGCTGCGTGGCGGCATCGGGGACCTGTGGATGCTCGGCGCGCTGGCGCTGATCGGCGTGGTGCTCTACGTCGGCTCACTCCTGCGCCTGCGACGGGTGCTGCGCAGCGCGATCTGAGCGCGGGTCGGCATGGCGGCGGAGATCCGCATCGGCTGCTCCGGGTGGCAGTACCGCCACTGGCGCGGCGACTTCTATCCGGCCGACCTGGCGCAGGATCGCTGGCTGGAGTTCTATGCCGCTCGATTCGACACCGTCGAGCTCAACAACAGCTTCTACCGGCTGCCATCGATTGATGCGTTCGCCTCGTGGGCTCGTCGCGCACCGAGCGGCTTTCGTTTCGCCGTCAAGGCGTCGCGCTACCTCACGCACCTGCGCAAGCTTCACGATCCGGCGGACCCGCTGCAGCTGCTCTGGTCACGTGCCACCCGCCTGGGCGAGCATCTCGGGCCGATGCTCTACCAGCTGCCGCCGCACTGGCGCCGCGACGTCGAGCGGCTGGCGACCTTCCTGGGTGCGGTGCCCGCCGACCGCGCGCAGGCGATCGAGTTCCGCGACGCGAGCTGGTACGACGAGACGGTGCGTTCGCTGCTGCGTGAGCACGCGGTGGCGCTGTGCCTGCACGACATGCGCGGTTCGGCGGTGACGGCACCGACCCCCGTCGGCCCGCTGGTCTACGTCCGCTTCCACGGGGCCGGCCAGCGGTACGGCGGCCGCTATCCGGACGCCCAGCTGGAGGCGTGGGCCGGGCGGCTGGTGGCGTGGGCGGACGAGGGGCTGCCCTGCTGGGCGTACTTCAACAACGACGTCGGCGGGCATGCGCCGCGTGATGCCGTGCGGCTGCGCGAGCTGGTCTACTCCGCGAAGAACGGGTCGTCGCCGTAGAGCTCGAGCCAGCGGCGCCGCATCTGGCGGATGGTGGCCACCACGGCCGCCTCCGGCGTTCCGGGCGGCAGCAGGCGAGCGATTCCGGCGCGGACCGGCTCGCTGCCCTCGATCTCGAGCAGGGTCAGGTAGTCGTGGACGCGCTGGGCCGGACCTTTGCCCTCGGCGCGCATCCGCACCAGGACGTCCGCCTCGTGCTCGAGCGCGCCGTCGTAGTCGCTCGCCGGGCGGTCGAGCTCGGCGAGCAGCGCCGGCACGTCATCGAGCCGCGGATCGGAGTACGCCCACCGGACGAAGGAGTCGATCGCCTGCGGCTCGCGCTCGTGATGCCGGGCATGGAACCCCTGCAGGTAGCTGCGTCGCTCCGACTCGCTGCGAGTGAGCGCGATCTGTGCCACCTGGCGCATCTCCGGCGTCCAGCGCCGCAGGGATTCGACGAACTGGCGAAGCGTCAGCGACCCGGCCGGCTGCGGCCGAAACTTGTGCTCATGGACGTACTGCACGACGACCGTATACTACCGGCCGTGCACCGCGACCCGAGGGGGAGAGGCCTGCCGAGCCGGTCGGCGGCACGATCCCACCATCCCTCACAGCGTTCCGCGTGACCATGCCGATCGCG
Source organism: Candidatus Limnocylindria bacterium (assembly GCA_035708065.1). Taxonomy (GTDB): domain Bacteria; phylum Chloroflexota; class Limnocylindria; order QHBO01; family QHBO01; genus JAICUY01. The sequence goes on from DASSTC010000063.1 coordinate 36,752, forward strand.
GCTGCGCGACGGGTGATCGCGCTGGTCGCGGTGGCCGTCCTGCTGGCTGCGACGAGCACGCCGACCGCACGAGTGCGGGCGGCCGATAAGCCGCTGCGCTACCTCGGCGGTGAGATCGGCGCGCTCGACCCAGCCTTCATCGCCGATGCGTCGGACGTCCAGCTGCTGCTGCAGCTGTACGCCGGGCTGACGCGGCTCGACGAGAACGGTGAGCCATACCCGTCGCTGGCCGAATCGTGGCAGATCAGCGGCGACGGTCTGACCTACACGTTCCACCTGCGCCGTGGGCTGACCTTCTCGGACGGCAGCCCCATCGAGGCAGCCGACGTGCGCCGCTCGTGGCTGCGCCTTCTCGATCCGGCGACGCATGCCACCGCGCCCGACGTGCTGAGCCTCATCAACGGCGCGGCGGAGCGCCTGGCCGGCGGCTCGGAGGACGAGGTCGCCATCCAGGCGCCCGATGCGGCAACCCTGGTCGTCAAGCTCCGGCATCCGGCCGGCTATTTCACGGCCATCACCGCCACGCCCGCGACGTTCGTCGTGCCGCGCAACGCCGGCACCACCGCCGACTGGCAGCGCGTCGACCACTTCGTCGGGTCCGGCCCTTATGCGGCCGAGCGGCTCGACGGCAAGGACCTGGTGCTGCGCGCCAACCCACACTATGTCGCCGGTCCGCCGCCCATCGACGAGGTTCGTTGGGTCACCGACATCGATGGCGACCCGGTCTCGGCGTTCGCCGACGGTTCCCTCGACCTCACGGGCGTCTCGGCGGCCGATGCCGGCTGGATCGCCTACGACCGCGAGCTCGGCCGCCATCTGCACCGCGCCGCCGCGCTCGACGTCCAGTACTTCGGCTTCGACACGACCAGGCCGCCATTCGACGACGCCCGCGTGCGACGGGCATTCGTCCTGGCCCTCGATCGTCCGAAGCTGGTGGAGCTGGCGGCCGGAACCGCTGCGCTTCCGGCGACGAGCATCGTGCCGCCGGCGCTCCAGCCGGCCGAGCCTCTTGCCGAGGCGCCGGCCGACGTCGCCGAGGCCCGCCGCCTGCTCGACGAGGCCGGCTACGCCGACCGCTCGAAGCTCGGCACGCTCACCGTAAACGCCACGGCGCTGGATGCCGGCCCTGCAGCCGCCGCCTGGGCGGAGGCGCTCGGCGTCAAGGTCGACGTCGAGACGATGGACTTTCAGGTCTACCTGACCGACGTGGAGCGGAACACGCCGCAGATCTTCACGATCAACTGGATCGCGGACTACCCGTCCCCGTATGCGCTCTACTCCCTGCTGCTGCTGCCGGATGCGGCCAGCAACTATGGCCACTGGCAGGACCCGACCTTCGTCGACCTGCTCGAGCGCGCGGCCGCCACCGAGGATCCCAGCGGGGAGGGGCGCGCCTACGCGGCGGTGGAGCAGCGCGTCGACGACCAGGCGCCGCTGATCCCGTGGTCGTACGACGAGAGCTGGTGGCTCACCGCCGGCGGGCTGCGCGGCCTCGGGAACCTGACGATCGGCCTGCTCGATTTCGGGAGGCTGTCGTGGGACGGCTGATCGGGCGGCTCGTCTTGGCGGTGTTCCTCACCGGCGGGCTGGTGGCGGTTCGGCCGGCATCGGTCCAGGGCTTCTCCGGGTTCGGCCGGTCAACGGCCGATGCGACGTACGGCCGCGACATGACGTTCAGCGTTGCGCTCAACGGGGGCGCGCCCGCCGATCTGCAGCTGCTGCTCGACTTCGAGGGAAGCAACGCGACGTTCGTCGCGCCGGTGAGCGCCACAGGCAATACCGCCAGCTATCGCTGGGACGCTGCGGCCGACTATGTGACGCCCAACACGCGAATCGAGTACCGCTGGCGCGGAACGCGGGATGGCAGGACCGTGGAAAGCTCGCGGGGAACGCTGGTCTACGACGACGACCGACCGGGGCTCGACTGGCAGACCGCGACGATGGGCGACGCCGTGCTGCACTGGGTGGGCGGCGCGCAGGACCACGCGCGCCACTTCGGGGATCTGACAGCCGACGCCGCGGCGCGCGCCGAGCAGCTGCTGGGGCACCAGCTCGACGCGCCGCTCGACATCTTCGTCTACGAGACGCAGGATCAGTTCTTCGGCGCGCTCGGTCCCGGCGCCCGCGAGTGGACCGGCGCGGCGGCCTATCCCGAGCTGCGGACCGTGTTCATGTACCTCCAGGGCAATCCCCAGTCGTACCTCGACAGCGTGGTGACCCACGAGACGACCCACGTCGTCTTTCACGACGCGACGAGCAACGCGTATCACCAGCCGGCGCGCTGGCTCAACGAGGGCTTCGCGACCTGGTCGGAGCAGCAGGACGCCCGGGCCGAGCGCTCGCTGGTCGAATCGCAGGTCGGGAACGGGCTCCTCGCCTTCGAGGCCATCTCGCAGCAGTTCCCGATCGGCGACACGCCGGCGCGGCTGGCCTACGCGGAGGGCGCCACGATGATCGACCTCATCATTCAGCAGCATGGCCGGGAGGCGATCTCGCGCCTGGCATCGGCCTATCGCGACGGCGCGACCGATGCCGACGCCCTGCGGGCCGCCACCGGAGAATCGGCCGATCAGCTGTACGCCGACTACTTCGAGTCGTTCGGCGCCGACGAGCCACAACCGGTCGAACCCGACCCGCTGCTGCCGTCGAACGTGCGCCGACCGGATGGGAGCCTCGCCTCGGGCGCACCGCAGGCGAGCGGCGGACCGACGGCGCGTCCCGGCCAGCCGGCGCCAGGGCCGTCGGGCGACGGCGGCTGGAGCGAGTGGCTCATCGTCGTGCCGCTGGTGCTGCTCGTTGCCGGCGGCCTGTACGTCGCGCGACGGGTCTCCCGGCACGCGGCCGGCGGCGGCTGATGCGCATCGCGCACGCCGGCACCAAGCGGCGATTGCTCAGCGCCACGCACATCCGGCCCCAGTGGGCGCTGAGCCTCGCCGCCGCCCTCACCGTCGTCGGCTTCGTGGCTGCCGCCCAGTGGAACGGGTCGCTGGGACGCCAGGAGTTCACCACCTCGGCACAGGAGGTCCTGTCGCGGCAGGTGTCGGCGCTCGAGGCCGAGCAGAAGCAGCTGCGTGCCGGGATCGCCGACGCCGAGACGAAGGTCCAGGACTTCCAGACGCGCGCCGCCGGGTCTCAGTCGGCGCGCGACGCGATGCAGCGGCAGCTCGACGCGGCGCGGCTGGCCGCGGCCCTCACCGCCGTGCACGGCCCAGGGGTGGTGATCGAGATCGCCGATTCGAAGCGGATCGTGCCACCCGGCGACAACCCGTCGAACTACATCGTGCTCGTCGACGACCTGCGCGACATCGTGGCCGCGCTGTGGGCATCGGGCGCGGAGGCGATCAGCATCAACGGGGAGCGACTGGCGGCGACCACCTCGATCTACGGCGTCGGGTCTTCGGTGCTGGTCAACACCGCGTTCCTGAGCCCGGTCTTCCGCATCGAGGCAATCGGATCGGACGGACTGCTCGAGCGGTTCCAGAACAATCCTGCCTACCTGTCGCGCGTCTCCCAGCGCATCAGCAGCTTCGGACTCGAGTTCGCCACGGCGACGGCCGATGACCTGAAGCTCGCCGCCTATGTCGGCAACACCGCCTTCAAGTGGGGCGTGCCCGTGGAGCAGAAGCCGTGAGCCGACGCCTCGCCCAGGTCAGCCTGTTCGGCGTCGCGCTGCTCATCGGCCTGCTGCTGGTCGGACAGCTGCGCTCCCAGGCCCGTCCGCGCGAGCTGTCGACACTGTCGCCGGAGGAGCTCTCGACGCTGATCGACACGCTGTCGAGCCGCAATCAGCAGCTGAGTGCCGGCCTTGCCGACCTCAACGAGCAGCTGCGCTCGTACCGGCTCGGCGAGTCGCAAGGCGACAGCACGCTGACGCTGCAGGGCGAGGACCTGCGGCGGATCACCGCCTTTGCGGGGCTCACCGCGGTCGAAGGCCAGGGCGTCCTCGTCCGCGTCGACGGATCGCTGGACGCAATCGCGGTCAACGACCTGGTCAACGAGCTGCGCAACGCATCGGCCGAGGCAATCGCGGTCGACGACGTGCGAATCACCGCTCGCTCGGTGGCGGTGCAGGGCGCCCGGGCCCTCCAGATCGATGGGGTGGAGATCGGCCGCAGCTTCACGATCACGGCCATCGGCAGCCCCGACGGCCTGTTCGCGGCACTGAATCGGCCGGGCGGCATCGTCGCGCAGCTCGAGCAGTTCGTGAGCGCCACGATCGAGGTGGAGGAGCGCAAGGCGGCGGACGGTGGCACGCTCGTCGTCCCCGCCACGCGCGTCGACCTCGCACCGACGGTCGCCATGCCGATACAGTGAGCAGGTGAACGAGCTCATCGATCGCGCCCTCGACGCCGCGCAGCGCGCCGGCGCGGCGTACGCGGATGTCCGGATCGTCGAGAGGGACGCCGAGACGTTGACGGTCAAGAACGGCGCGCTGGAGGCCGCCAACTCCGAGCGCTCGGAAGGCTTCGGCGTCCGGGTGCTGGTCGACGGAGCCTGGGGCTTCTCAGCCAGCGCGCTGCTCGAGCCCGAAGAGGTCGAGCGGGTCACTCGCCAGGCACTGGCCATCGCACGCGCCAGCGGGCTTGCCCGCGGCGAGCCGGTTCTGCTCGACGAGTCGCCGCCGCAGGTCGGCCACTACGCCACCCCATTCAGCGAGGACCCGTTCTCCGTTTCGCTGGGCGAGAAGCTGAAGCTGCTGTTCGACGCCGATGCCGAGATGGCGGCCGTTCCCGGCGTAGCGGTGCGCCAGGGCAGCATCGAGTCGGGACGCGAGCGCAAGACGTTCGCCTCGAGCCAGGGCGCGCGGATCGAGCAGGAGATCGTGGAGGCGGGCGCCGGGATCGACGCCACGGCCTTCAACGAGAGCGAGTCGCAGTCGCGCAGCTACCCGAACTCGTCCGGCGGACAGGTCGTCACCGGCGGCTTCGAGGCCGTGCGAGCCATGGACCTCGCCGGGCGCGCGCGCGCGATCGCCGAGGAGGCGGTCGCCCTGCTCGACGCGCCGCAGTGCCCGTCCGGCGAGATGACGCTCATCGTCGACGCCAGCCAGCTCGGGCTGCAGGTCCACGAGTCCTGCGGCCATCCCATCGAGCTCGACCGCGTGCTCGGCTACGAGGCGAGCTTCGCCGGCACGAGCTTCCTGACCACCGACAAGCTGGGCAACCTGCAGTACGGCAGCGAGCTGGTGAACATCGACGCCGACGCGACCGCCCCCGGCGGACTCGGCACGTTCGGCTACGACGACGAAGGTGTGCCGGCACAGAACGTCCCGATCGTGTCTGGCGGACGATTCGTCGGCTACCTGACCAGCCGCGAGACGGCGCCGATCATCGGCCAGCAGAGCATGGGCAGCAGCCGCGCGTGGAGCTGGGACCGCATCCCGATCATCCGCATGACGAACATCAATCTGCGCCCGGGCGACGCGGGCAGCCTGGACGATCTGGTGGCCGACACCAGGGACGGCATCCTGGTGGTGACCAACAAGAGCTGGAGCATCGATGATCGGCGCCTCAACTTCCAGTTCGGCACGCAGGTCGGCTGGCTCATCCGCAACGGGAAGCTGACTCAGATGGTGCGCAACCCGACGTACACCGGCATCACGCCCACCTTCTGGGGAAGCTGCGACGCGATCTGCGGTCCGGAGGCGTACACGATCTGGGGAGTGCCGAACTGCGGCAAGGGTGAGCCGATGCAGACCGGCCACGTCGGCCACGGCGCCGCGCCGGCACGCTTTCGCAACGTGCAGGTCGGGGTCGGACGGTGGTAGCGGAGATCCACGATCACGAGCGCGTCGACGAGCTGCTCACCCGCGCGCTGCAGCGCTCGCCCTCCGGGCAGGCAGAGGTGCTGTACACCGCCCGCGACCAGGCGCTGACCCGGTTCGCGAATTGCCGGATCCATCAGAACGTCTCGGGCCACGACGCCTCGTTGCGCGTGAGGCTCGTCGACGCCGGGCGGACCGGTGTGGCGTCCACCAACCGGCTCGACGCCGAGGGTCTGCGCGAGGTCGTCGCGCGTGCCGCGACGATCCGCGAGCACGCGGCGCCAAATCCCGAACAGGCGGCGCTGCCGGAACGTGACGGCCAGATCGACGGCATGCTCGGCTACGTGCCGGCGACCGACCAGGCGGACCCGGATCTGCGTGCGGCGGGGGCCCGGGCGGTGATCGCGGCCGGCGAATCGAGCGGGCTGAACGTCAGTGGCGCGTTCTCGACCGAGACCTCGACGGTTGCCGTCGCCAACTCGAACGGCGTTCGCGGCGCGCACACCACGACCCAGGCGAAGCTCATCACCGTGATGATGGGGGAGCGTGGCGCATCGGGCTATGCACAGGCGGCGAGCGGCGACGTGCGAGCCATCGATGCCAGCGCCGTGGGCGAGGAAGCCGCCGACAAGGCCCTCCGCTCCGCGGACGCCGGCGACCTCGAGCCAGGCGAGTACGAGGTCATCCTTGAGGAGTACGCCGTCGCCACGCTGCTCGAATACCTGTCGTTCGACGGCTTCTCGGCACTCGCCCTGCAGGAGGGCCGTTCGTTCATGGAGCTCGGCCAGCGGGTGATGGGCCCCAACGTGTCGATCTGGGACGATGGCCAGGATCCCAGCGGCCTGCCCTCGGCCATCGACTTCGAGGGGGTCGTCAAGCAGCGCGTCGACCTGGTCACCGAGGGCATCGCCACCGGCGTGGTCCACGACGCGGCCACCGCGCAGCGCGCCGCCACGACCTCCACCGGCCACGCGCTCCCGTCGCCGAACCCATGGGGCCCGATCAGCTGGAACCTGTTCATGGCGCCCGGCTCGAGCAGCAAGGAAGCCATGCTGGCCAACACGGAGCGCGGCATCTGGGTGACCCGCTTCCACTACGTGAACATCGTGCATCCCAAGAAGGCGATCCTGACCGGGATGACCAAGGACGGCACGTTCCTCATCGAGCACGGCCGCATCGTCCGGCCGCTGCGCAACTTCCGCTTCACCCAGTCGATCCCCGAGGCGTTCAGCACGATCGACGCGATCTCGTCGCAGACCCGGCTCATCGCGGCCGAATACTCGGGGATCAATGCGCGAGTTCCGGCGCTGCGCATCGGGCGCTTCAATTTCACCGGCGTCACGGGCCGCGAGGAAGGCGCGTGAGCTTGGCCTACCTGGAGCTGCGGATGGGCGACCGGATCACGCTGCGCAAAGCGCACCCATGCGGCGGCCATGCGTGGGAGGTCGTGCGCCTCGGCGCGGACATCGGCCTCGTCTGCGAGAGCTGCGGTCACCGCGTCCTGCTCGACCGGCTGGCAGTCGAGCGCCGCTTCACCGGCTACCTGGCCCGCGGCAGCGAGGGTCCCTCCTAGACCGATGTCCCACGCCGAGCTGCCGCCGGACATGGCCGCTGCCGACCTGAGCGGTGCCGGGAACGTCTTCAAGAATCGCGGCTTCGTCGCCCTGTGGTCGGCGCAGGTGCTCAGCCAGCTGGCAAGCAACATGGTCCTCGCCGCGCTCATCGCGGTCGTGGTGGAGGCCACCGGCTCGCTCACCGCCAACGCGGTCCTGATCCTGACGTTCCTCATCCCGGCGGTCCTCTTCTCGACGATCGCCGGCGTCATCGTGGAGCACGCCGACGCGCGGCTGATCATGCTCGCCAGCAACGTCCTGCGCGGCATCGGCGTCGTGCTGTTCATCATCGTCGGCAGCGACCCCGCCACGGCCAACGTCCCGCTGCTGCTGCTGATCAACCTGTTGATCGCCACGGTGACCGCGTTCTTCGCCCCGGCGGAGCTGACGAGCCTGCCGCGGATCGTCGATCGACACCATCTCATGGCTGCCAACTCGGTGTTCGTGCTGACGATCAACGCCACGTTCGCCCTCGGCTTCGGCTTCCTCGGCCCGCTGCTGCTGACGACCGCCGGGGCGACGGCGGTCTACGTGGTGGTGGCGATCATGTTCGGCCTGGCGGCCGCGGTGATCATCCCGCTGCCCGCGGTCCGCCCGGAAGCGCAGCGTCCGGCCGCCACCGATGAGGCGGGACGCGCGGCACGGGAGCTGGTCAGCCAGCTGCGCGAGGGGATCGCCTTCGTCCGCGACACCCCGCGCATCGCCTGGTCGCTGACCTACCTGGGCATCGCGGCGTCGCTGATCGGAGTGATGGGCGCCATCGGCCCGGGCTTCGCGACCGACATCCTGCGCCTGTCGGCGAAGGACTTCTTCTTCGTCATGGGACCCGCCGGCCTCGGCGCGGTGATCGGCATCCTGTTTCTCAACGCATACGCGCGCAAGATTCCGCGTCGGCTCATCATCGACATCGGCCTGCTGGCGATGGGCGTCACGCTCATTGCGCTCGCGATCGTCAAGCCGATCACCGGCTTCGTCGCCCCGGCGGTGCATCCGCTGGCCGACAACCTGCCGCAGCTGCTGAGCCCCATCGTGTCGCTCATCGCGGTCGTGGTCGTCATCGCGCTGACCGCCGGCGTCGAGTACGCCTTCGTCGCCATTCCGTCACAGACCGCCCTCCAGGAGGAGCTGCCCTCCGACGTCCGCGGACGGATCTTCGGCATCCTCAACACCCTGCTGAGCATCGCCTCGTTCCTGCCGGTCATCGTTGCGCCCGCGGCGGCCGACATCCTGAACATCATCTTCCCCGGCGCCGGGATCCCGGTGGTGATGGCCATCCTCGGCATCGCGACGCTCATCGCGGGGACGATGTCGTGGCGGCACAACGCGGCCGCCGGGCTGCACCGCCACGATGCGCCGCGCCCGACCGGCGGTCATCGGCGGCGACGTCGCACGCCACGCCGGGACACCTCGCTGGCCACGGATGGGGAGTAGGCTGATCGCCGGGGGAGTGCTGCTGATCTCGGCGATCGTCGCCTGGCTGGCGATCTCGTACACGATCGTCGCGCGGCTGCTGCAGGCTGCGATCGCCGTGTCGATGGTCTACGTCGGCTATCTCGCCTGGCACGGCTGGCGAACCATCCGTGCGGCACATCTCGCGGCCCGCTCCAGCCCACCGGTGACCACCGGCGATGCGCCCGGGCTGCCGTGGGTCACGGTCGTCGTGCCGGCGCACGACGAGGCCGGCGTGATCGAGCGGGTGGTGCGCGACGTTCTCGCGCAGCGCTACCACGCCCGCGGCGCACCCCGCTTCGACCTGCTCGTCGTCGACGACGGATCCCGCGATGGCACCGGCGAGCTCGCCCGAGCGCTGTCGACCGATGCCCCGGACCTTCGCGTCGTGCGACGCGACCCGAACGAGCGGCCCCGGACCAAGGGTGCGGCACTCGCCTTCAGCGAGCCGTTCGTGCGCGGCGAGATCGTGGCCGTGCTCGACGCCGACACGCGGGTCGCACCCGACTTCCTGGAGCGCTCGATGCGCGCCTGGCAACGCGACCCGCGGGCAGCCGCACTTCAGGTCCAGCGCCGCGAGCTCAACGAGCGCGCCAGCTGGCTCACCGGCGCGCAGGCCGACGAGCAGCTCATGGATCTCGCCAGCCAGTGCGGCCGCTGGGCGACCGATGGCACCGCCGAGCTGCGCGGCAACGGGATGTTCGTGCGACGCGCGGCCCTCGAGCGCGCGGGCGGCTGGGCGCCCCACGCGTTGACCGAGGACCTCGACCTGTCCACCCGCCTGGTGCGGCACGGTGACGACGTGGCCCTCGCACCGGAGGCATCGGTCGGGGAGGAGGCGGTCGAGTCGCTGGCGGCACTCTGGCGGCAGCGGCTGCGCTGGGCGGAGGGCAGCCTGCGGCGGCTGATGGAGCACGGCCCGGCGCTGGTCGGCAGCCGGTTGCCGATCGGCAGGAAGCTCGACTTCCTCGCATTCGTCGGCGAGTTCGTCATCCCGCCGCTGTTCGCGACCACCATCGCAGCGGCGCTGCTGACGGTGGCGCTGCCGCAACCGGCCGACTGGACCGTGCCGGTCTCGCTCTTCCTCGGCTACGGGATCGGAACGTTCATGCTGGCGATCGCCGGGCTCGCGGCCGACGGCGTTCGCGGACTGCCCCTGCTCGGTCGTGCGACCCGCGGCTCGCTCTTCCTGTCGCACTGGCTGGTGGTCGTTCCCGCCGCGCTGCTGCGGATCGCCTTCGGCACCCCGACCGCCGAGTTCGCCAAGACCGCCCGCTCCGGACGAGTGGACCGATGAGGGCACGCGCCTCGCTGGTGATCCTGGGCGAGATCGTCAGCATCGCCCGGCCCGACGGCCTGGAGGTCGTCGAGGCGATCGGCATCCTCGACGGGCGCGTGGTCAGCGCCGGCTCGCGAGGCGACGTGACCGACGCCGCCGCAGCCGGCCACCGGCTCGTCGACGCGCGCGGCAGCGCCGTCGTCCCGGGGCTCCACGATTTCCACCTTCACCTCGTGGGCCTGGCGCGCGCCCGGCGTTCGGTCCCACTGGCCGATGCGGACTCGTTCGGCGAGGTCGTGCGGCGGGTGGGCGAGGCCGCGCGGCCGCTCGCGCCGGATGCATGGCTCTTCGGACGCGGCTGGCGGGAGGAGCATCTCGATCAGACGGCGCTCGAAGCGCTCGAGGGGGCGGTCGGCGAGCGCCCGGCGATGCTCACCAGCCACGACGGCCATTCGGTGTGGGCATCGGCCGCGGCGCGCCGCCTGGCCGGCGTGTCGGCCACCAGTGACGATCCGCTCGGGGGTCGCTTCGAACGCGGCACAGACGGCGAGCCGAATGGCGTCGCCCGCGAGCGCGCAATGAGCATCATCGACGCCGCAGCAGTCCAGCTTGCGGGTCCTGCCCTCGCCGAGCCGCTGCGCGAGCAGATCGACGAGCTCGCGGCGATGGGCCTCACCGGCGCGACCGATGCGGGCGACTACACCGCGCGCCATGGCATCGGTCCCTTTGCGACGCTCGGTGACTCGTTCTCGAACCTGGCGTCCGCCGCCACCGACGACCGGCTGCGGCTGACGATCGATCTGCCGGCCGATGCCATCGGCGCGGCTGCCGCCCTCGAGCTGCGCAGCGGCACGGCGCTCGACGCCACGCGACGCGTCGGCTGGGCCAAGGTCTACTCCGACGGCGCGCTCGGCTCGCGGACCGCGGCGCTCTTCGAGCCGTACTCGTGCGCCAGCGGCGATCGCGGGATCATGCGGGTCAGCGGCGACGACCTCGACGGTCTCATGGCCGCCGGACGCCAGGCGGGGATCAGCCTGGCGATCCATGCCATCGGGGACCGTGCTATCGCCGAGGTGCTCGACGCGTACCAGCGTGCCGGCGCGCGGCGCGCGGGCACGCCGCCGAACCGGATCGAGCACGTCCAGCTCAGCCGGCCGCAGGACCGCGTGCGATTCGCCCAGCTTGACGTGACGGCGTCGATGCAGCCGCTTCATTGCCCGTCGGATCGCACCGCCATCGAGGCGTGCTGGGCCGGTCGCACGGACAACGCCTACGCCTGGCGCTCGCTGGCAGCTGCCGGCGCGCGCCTGGCGTTCGGCTCCGACGCGCCGATCGAGCCGCCCGATCCCTGGCTCGGCATGTTCGCCGCCGTCCATCGGAGATACCCCGACGAGGCCGATGACTGGCATCCCGAGGAATCGCTGACCTTCGCCGCGGCGCTGTCGGCCTACACACTCGGGCCAGCGGCCGGTTTGGGGCGCAGCGACGAGGGACATCTGCAGCCCGGAGCGGTCGCCGATCTGGCCGTGCTGGATGCCGACCTCGCCACGCTGCTCGCCGCCGACGAGCGTCTGGCCGGCGTCCGGTCGGAGCTCACCCTGCTCGGAGGCCACGAAACGCATCGGTCCTGACCGATTGTGGATAACTTGTTGCGCGGACGCACCGAGCGGCCTAGGATGCGCAGCAACCAAGCGGTTGACGGTACGTACGGAGGCGTGGCGTGGCCGAGTTCCATG
>DASSTC010000064.1:0-3410 GCA_035708065.1 Candidatus Limnocylindria bacterium
AGCTCACGACCCGGGCGCCGCTCCCCGGTGGTCACCCGCGCGCCGCCGCCGAGGTTCGCCCCCAGCAGCCGGTGCGCCGTCGCGACGAGCCCCGCAACGGCCGCGGGATCCAGCTCGCCAACTGTCCGCCACGGGCTCACGCCCTCGATGAAGCAGATCTCGCTCTTGTAGACGTTCCCCACCCCGGCCATCAGGCGCTGATCGAGCAGCGCCTCGCCGATCGGACGACGAGCATCGGAGGTGAGGCGCCGCGCGGCCTCCTCGGCGTCGAACGAGCGCGACAGCAGGTCCGGCCCGAGCGCCATCAGCTGCGGGTGGCGGGCGACCTGCGCATCGGTCATGAGCTCGACCTCCGGCGCGTCGAAGCAGACCGCAACCGTCGTCGGGGTCTCGAGCACCGCGCTCGCCTGGCTGGCGGGCCGGTTCCAGTGCTCGCCCACGCGATACCGATGCCACGCGCCCCGCATCCGCAGGTGGGTGCGCAGCGTCAGCCCGTTGTCGAATCCGATGAGCAGGTGCTTGCCGCGCGCCTCGACGCTGGCCACGACCGATCCGACGAGCAGCGCGAGGTCCGGCACGCGGCGCAGACCGGGTCGTGCCTGCGCACGCGCGTCGGTGATGCGGGCGCCGAGCAGCGCGCGACGCAGCACGTCGGCGATGCGATAGATCGTGTCCCCCTCGGCCATGCACCGATGGTAGGCCACATGCCGCGCTGCGGCTCAGCGGTCATTGGCGTTCGGCCACCGACCCGTCACCCGTCGCTCTCATTCGCGCTAACCCAGTGGAGATGGCGCGCGCGGTCCCTGGCGCCGGGAAATCGTGCTCGCGACACTGGGTTGTGGGCGCACGCGCTCGGGCGCGACTGCCTTAACGCGACTCTCGCCGGCATATGACAGGTCGGAGAACACGAGGAGTCCCGTCGGCGCCCCCACAAGCTTCGGCGCATGCAGCCAGCCGATCGCGCTTCGTCCGCGCAGATCGAACGAGGCGAAGAGCGGCGCCAGGGCCGCCACACGGCGACGCGTGGTCGACTCCTCGCGAAACACAATGATCGGCAGCACCAGGCGCGGCTGCGCCCAACCGAGCTCGGCGGCGATCCACCGCGCCAGCCGCGTCTTCACGTCGAGCGGCCCAAGGAGTCCCTGCGCGTCGACCATCGCGGTCTTGACCTCGATCACGACCAGCACTCGAAGGACGGCATGCCAGCCGAGCAGGTCGATCCGGCCGCGTTCGCCGTACCTGCTGTAGCTGACCTCGGCGCGGACGACCCATCCCCATCGCTCGAGCCTGGCCTTCCAAGCGGCAGCCAAAGCGGCATGCCGTTCATCGAGCAGGCGGTCGAGCTGCGGACCGTTCCACAACGCGCGCACGTCCAGTCGCGCGCCGAGCGAGTCGAAGATGCGACGCACGACCTTGATGGTCAGCCGGCCACCACCGCCACGCTCAAGGATCGAGATCGTCGACCGATGCATCCCAGCTGCCCGCGCGACATCTTCCTGGCGCCACCGCCTGCGGCGCCGGATCGCGCGCGCGACCCGTCCGAGCTCTCCATCAAGCATCGGCCGATGATCGCAGCAGCGCCGTTACCGGCTGGTTACCGCCGCCTTACGTTCGACTCGTCATCTGCCGGCGTGGTTCGCGCTAACCGGCTCGGCGTTGCCCGGGAGCGGGCGCGAGGCGCGCGCCTACGCACAAGCAGGCGGCCACAGCGCCGCCTGTCGGCGCGCGCAGCTGGCTTGCGCGACTAAGGACGTCAGGTGACGACTCGGGCAGGCGGCGATGGTCTCGGACCAAGTCGCTCGCACGTCCCTCCCCGCCCTCCCCCACCCAGGACGATGGTGCCGGTCCGCACCAACACTGCGCATCGGTATACTGCCGAAGCCTCCCCGGAACCTCGTTCGAGTGACATTGCGCCAATGAAGATCGGCATCGACCTCGGCACCGCCAACATCCTCGTCTACGTCAAAGGCAAGGGTGTCGTCCTCAACGAGCCGAGCGTCGTGGCGATCTCGGACGACGACAACCGGCTCGTCGCCGTCGGCGAAGAGGCCCGCGAAATGATCGGGAGAACCCCCGGCAACGTCAGGGCCATCCGCCCGATGCGCGACGGCGTCATCGCCGACTACCTCATCACCGAGGCGATGCTGCGGTACGTCCTCAACAAGGTCGCGCGCGTTCGCCTGTTCAAGCCCGATGTCATGATCAGCGTCCCTTCCGGCGTGACCTCGGTCGAGAAGCGTGCCGTGCGCGACGCCGCCCTCAAGGCCGGCGCCAAGGAGGCATTCCTCATCGAGGAGCCGTTGGCGGCCGCCATCGGCGCGAACGTCCCGATCTCCGGCCCGAGCGGCAACATGATCATCGACATCGGCGGCGGGACGAGCGAGATCGCGGTCATCGCCTTGGGCGGCATCGTCGTCTCCGACTCCGTCCGCGTCGGCGGCAACCGATTCGACGAGGCGATCGCCAACTACATCCGCCGCAAGTACAACCTCATGATCGGCGACCGCACCGCCGAGGAGGTGAAGATCGAGATCGGATCGGCGCTGCCGCTCGATGAGCCCCTCAGCATGGAAGTCAAGGGCCGCGACATGATCGCCGGCCTCCCACGAACCATCCCGATCACGTCCGCCGAGGCCACCGAGGCGATCGAGCAGCCGATCCAGCAGATCGTCACCGCGGTGCGCAACGTCCTCGAGCAGACCCCGCCGGAGCTCAGCTCGGACATCATCGACAAGGGCATGGTCATGTCCGGCGGCGGCTCCCTGCTGCGCAACCTCGACACGCTGCTCACCCAGGTCACCGGCATCCCCTGCCACGTGGCCGAGAACGCGCTGAACTCCGTGGCGGTCGGCACCGGCCTTGCGTTGGAGCACTTCGGAACGTTCCGCAAGAGCCTGGTGAACGCCTCATGAGCGTCGTGACCTCCACAAACCGATGCAGCGGCAGCCCAGCCTCACGTTGCACCTGAGCGCCGTGGCGCCGGTAGCGGCGCGCGTGGCATCGGTCAGTCAGGCGAAGGAGAAGACCGGCGGCGAGCCGCCGACGCAGCGCGTGTTCGCCGACTTCCACATTCACACCCGCTTCAGCCGTGACTCGATCCTGTCCGAGGAGAAGTTCGTGCGGGTGGCGATCAACCGTGGCCTGACGCACGTCGCGGTCACCAACCACAACAACGTCGAGGGCGCGGTCGCCGTGCGCGACAAGGTTGCCGAGCTGGGACTGGAGGATCGGCTGACCGTCATCCTGGGCGAGGAGGTCAGCACCGCCGACGGCGAGGTCGTCGGCCTGTTCCTGACCCGAACGATCCCGCGGGGCCTCTCGGCCGATGCAACGGCCGACACCATCCACGCGCAGGGCGGCCTGGTCAGCATCCCGCACCCGTTCGACCCGTTCCGTGCCTCGCATATCCG
>DASSTC010000065.1:0-4260 GCA_035708065.1 Candidatus Limnocylindria bacterium
CAGGCCACGTTCGAGCACCTCGCGCAGCTCGGGCCGCGCACCAACGTCGACCTTGTTGACGATCGCGCCCGCGACGCGGACGCCGTGCCTGGCGAAGAGCGCGCAATTGAGCGCGATCTCGTCGATCGGCCGGCCGACGCCGCCCTCCGAGACGATGATCACCGGGGCATCGAGCATCGCCGCGGCCCGTGCGTTCGACAGGCCGACGACGGCGCCGACCCCCGCGTGGCCGGTCCCCTCGATGATCACCAGGTCCTTGCCCTCCGCGACGCGGTCATAGGCATCGGTCACGTCGCGTGCCAGGTCGCCAGTGATACGGCCCATCACGAAGTCCGTGGTGAAATGGCGCGGCAGGGTCACCGGCGACATGTCGTTGAGCGCATCGGTCAGGCCGAAGACGTCGCGTACCAGGACCGCGTCCTCGTCGGCGCGCGTGCCGTCGACGACGAGGTAGCGCTGCCCCACCGGCTTGAGGAACCCGAGCCGATGCCCACGGCTGAGCACCGCGGCGATCAGCCCCAGCGAGACCGTCGTCTTGCCGCGGTTCTGCCCGGTCGCCGCCAGGAAGATGCGCTGCGGCGCCTCGCTCACTTCGGGCGGGTGCGCCGCTCGATGAGCTCGACCCCTTCGCGCAGCCGGCCGAGCAGGTCCGTCTCGACCATGTCCGGCTCGAGGTGCTCGCCAAGTCGCTCCATCATGTCCGCCGCCACGGCCAGCAGCACGTCGGCATCGGCGATGAAGAACTGCGGCTCGTTGTTGTAGCGCACCAGCGTCAGGCGGCCCTGCAGCGTCGTCCCGCCGTCGCCGTGCGACAGCTGCGTGCCGAAGTTGTGGCCCTGGATCCCGTCGGGGTTGTTCAGGAAGTTCAGCGCGTTGTCGATCGCCAGGCCGAACCGGGCGCGCCAGGACACGAGCCGCTCGTGCACCTCCGGCGAGAGCCCCATCTCGCCGAGCTCCTCGAAGACCTCGCGGTTGACGGTGAGCAGCCCGACCAGCGTCGACCCGGCGCGCGAGCCGAGCATGACCTGCAGCGAGCGCTCGAGGGTGAAGACGTCCGAGTCGAAGCGCGGGCTGGTGGTCACCTCGGCCAGCAGGTCCTCGACGTTGTCGAGCGCGCCCGGATCGGCGAGCGCGTTCGACATGTTCAGGATCTCCTCGCGGAACAGGAAGCGCTCTTCGTGGTCGAGCATCTGCTGGTTCCTCTCGGGCGGGGCGGGCAGCGACGGCGCCGCCCGCATCGGTCTTACGGGTAGAGGCCGCGCAGGCGAGTCGCCTCGGCGACGCGGGAGACGGCGAGCATGTAGGCAGCCATCCGCATGTCGACCTCGTGCTCGTCGCTGGAGCGCTGCACGCTGTCGAACGCCGTGCCCATGATCTGCTGCAGGCTCTCGTTGATGCGGTCCTCGGTCCAGAAGAAGGACTGCATGTCCTGCACCCACTCGAAGTAGCTGACCACCACGCCGCCGGCATTGCACAGGATGTCGGGGATCACCACCACGCCGTTCGCGTCGAGGATCTTGTCGGCTTCCGGCGTGGTCGGCCCGTTGGCCCCCTCGGCCATGATCCGTGCCTTCACGGTGTGCGCGTTCTCGGCCGTCACCTGGTTCTCGAGCGCGGCCAGGATCAGGATGTCGCAGTCGAGGCCGATGAGCTCGGCATTGGTGATCGGCTCCGTACCGGGCGTGCCCTGCGTCGAGCCGGTCTCCTGCAGGTGGAGCTTCAGCTGCGCCGGGTCCATCCCCTCGCGCCGATACGCCCCGCCGTTGACGTCGACCACCGCCACGATCTTGGCGCCGTGCTGATGCGCCAGGCGTGTGGCCGCCTCGCCGACGTTGCCGAAGCCCTGCACCGCGACCGTCGCGCCCTCAAAGGGCATGCCGATGTGCTCGGCCGCGCGAGCCGCGCAGAAGACGATGCCGCGACCGGTCGCGTCGGCACGGCCCTGCGAGCCGCCGATGCTGATCGGTTTGCCGGTGACCACGCCGCTGATCGTGTAGCCGTGGTGCATCGAGTAGGTATCCATCATCCAGGCCATCACCTGGGCGTTCGTGTTCACGTCGGGCGCCGGGATATCACGGTCGGGCCCGATCAGCGGGCTGATCTCGGTCGTGAAGCGGCGGGTCAGCCCCTCGAGCTCGTGGAGCGTCAGCTTGCGAGGATCGACGATCACGCCGCCCTTGCCGCCACCGAATGGCACGTTGACGACCGCGCACTTCCAGGTCATCCACATCGCCAGCGCGCGGACCTCGTCGAGATCGACGTTCTGGTGGAAGCGGATGCCGCCCTTGGCGGGGCCGCGCGACAGGTTGTGCTGGACGCGGTAGCCGGTGAACACCTCGACGTGGCCATCGTCCATGGTCACCGGAAAGTTGACGGTGAGCTGCCGCTTCGGGACGCGCAGCACCCGGCGCAGGCCGTCCTCGAGATCGAGTGCGTCCGCCGCGGCATCGAATTGCTGCTGAGCGACGGACCAGATGTTGGGTGCCTGCTCCTTGACCGGGTTCTGGCTGGCCATGGGGATGGTGTTCTGCCTCCTCACGTCGGCGCCGGGGCGCCTCTGCACGCCATCTCAGGCGGAAGCTGGCCGCGGCGCGGGGTACGACCTGATTATAGGCAGGGCACCGGGCGTGCCTGTGCCTAGACCATCTCGACCGCGAGCGCCACCGCTCCGCCGCCGCCCAGGCACAGCGTCGCCAGGCCGCGCCGGCCACCGCGGCGCTTCAGCGCATAGAGCAGCGTGGTGAGCACCCGCGCACCCGAGGCACCGATCGGATGGCCGAGCGCGATGGCGCCGCCGTTGACGTTGACCTTGTCCCAGTCGAAGCCGAGCTCGTTGCCATCGGTCAGCACCTGCGCAGCGAACGCCTCGTTGATCTCGATCAGGTCGAAGTCGTCGAGCGTCGCGCCGACCTTGTCGAGCAGCCGCCGCACGCCGTGGATCGGCGCCTCGAACAGCCACTCGGGGGCGACGTCCGCCTGGGCGTAGCCGGTGATGCGCGCCATGGGCGTTGCGCCCTCACGTTCGACCGCCTGCTCGCTGGCGATCACCAGCGCGGACGCACCGTCGGTGATCCCCGGGGCGTTGCCCGCAGTGACCGTGCCGCCATCGGGCTGGAATGCCGGCTTCAGCCTGCCGAGCGCCTCGGCGCTCGTATCGGCGCGCGGCGCCTCGTCGCGGCTCACCGTGGTCGGACCCTTCTTGCCGGGGACCTCGACCGGCACGATCTCCTCGTCGAACGCGCCGGACTCCTGCGCCGCGATGGCGCGCTGGTGCGATCGCAGCGCGAACTCGTCCTGCGCCTGGCGGGTGATGCCGTGCTTGCCCGCCACCCGCTCGGCGTGCAGGCCCATGTGGACGTCGCAGGCCGAGCACCACAGCCCGTCGTGGACGGTCGAGTCGACGACCTTCTGATCGCCGAGCCGGTAACCGGTCCGTGCGCCGGGCAGCAGGTACGGGCCGAGGTTCATGTTCTCCATGCCGCCCGCCACGATCAGGTCGGCGTCGCCCGCGCGGATCGCGGCGCTGCCCATCATCACTGCCTTCAGGCCGGAGCCACAGACCTTGTTGATCGTCGTCGCGCCAACGCCCTCGGGCAGCCCGGCCTTCATGGACGCCTGGCGCGCCGGCGCCTGGCCGACACCCGCCTGCAGCACCTCGCCCATGATCGTCTCGTCGACGCGCTCGGGCGCAATGCCGGCACGCTCGACCGCGGCCCGGATGGCGACCGCTCCGAGCTCGGGCGCGGGCACGGTCGAAAGCCCGCCGCCGAACTTGCCGATCGGCGTCCTGGCAGCGGAGAGGATGTACACGTCGTTCATGGCATAGATGGTACCGCGGGACCGATGCCCACCGGTAGTTGGCGTTATCGGTGCGCCGTGCCGTTAACCGTGCGCGCTGTTGTCCATGGCGCTCATGCATGGGAGGCATGGAACGTCGCGTGACGGACGACTCGTGCGGCCGTTCATGCTCCAGGGGGCATCGGAAGCGGCGAGAAGCATCGGTCCTGCCGATTTGTATGCCGCTGGCGCATCACGCCGGGCAGCCGCGAGCATGCGCTCGTCCGCAAACTCCGGCTCAGCCCTCCGCGACCGACTCCTCGAACAGCTCGCCGACCTTAGCGGGCCAGTTGGCGAGCACCACCCGGTTCTTGGTCTTCATCGACGGGGTCAGCTCACCCGCCTCCTCGGTCAGCAGTCGCGGCAGCAGCGCCACGCGCCGCGGGCGCTCGAACACGGCGAACCCGTCGAGCGTGCGCTTCA
>DASSTC010000066.1:0-13147 GCA_035708065.1 Candidatus Limnocylindria bacterium
AGATGCTGGCTGCCGAGACGCCCGCCTCCTTCGTCGCCTTCGACCTGCTGGCCGATGCCGATGCTGACCTGCGTGACGCGCCGCTGCGCGAGCGGCGCGCGCGCCTCGAGAAGGTGGTCGAGGGAGGGCCAGAGTCGGTCCTGCTCACGCCGGCCACCGATTCGGTCGAGACCGCACAGCGCTGGTTCGAGGTCTTCGAGGGGGCGGGCCTCGACGGGGTGGTGGCCAAGCGCGACGACCTGCGCTACCAGCCCGGGGAGCGGGCGATGGTCAAGATCAAGCACCTGCGGACCGCCGACTGCGTGGTGGCCGGCTTCCGCTGGCACAAGAACGGCCCGGGCACGATGGTCGGCTCGCTGCTGCTGGGCCTGTGGAACGACGCCGGCCAGCTGCAGCACGTCGGCGTGACGTCATCGTTCACCAACGAGAAACGCCGTGAGCTCGTCGGCTTCCTGGAGCCGTACCGCGAGAACGCGCTCGAGGGCCATCCGTGGGCGTCGTGGGCCGAGGCTTCGATGGAGGCCGAAGCGACCGGCCAGCGCCTGCCCGGCGCGACGTCGCGCTGGAACCGGGGCAAGGACCTGTCCTGGCAGCCCCTGCGCCCCGAGCTCGTGTGCGAAGTCGCCTTCGACCACCTGCAGGGCGACCGATTCCGGCACGCGTCCACGTTTAAGCGCTGGCGCCCCGACCGCTCGCCGGAGTCGTGCCGCTACGACCAGCTGGAGGAGACACCGCCGGCCCTGCTCTCCGACCTGTTCGGCGGCTGAGCGGCGTGCGCGACGCGGCGCCTCGTGACCAGAAGCGGCTGATGCTCGCCGGCGAGCTCTACCGCGCCGACGATCCGGAGCTGATCGCCGAGCGGCAACGCTGCCAGCTGGCCCTCGAGCAGATCAACGGCACCTCGGCCGCCGAGCCGGAGCGGCGCACTGCGCTGTTGCGCGCTCTGCTCGCCGCGATCGGCGACGACACCACGATCGAGACCCCGTTCCGCTGCGACTACGGCTACAACGTGCGCATCGGGTCGCGCAGCTTCGTGAACTACGGCGGCATCTTCCTCGACGTGCGGCCGATCGATATCGGCGATGAGGTGCTGATCGGGCCGAACGTGCAGCTGCTCACCGCCACGCACCCTCTCGACGCAACCCGGCGGCGGGCGTGGCTCGAATCGGGTCTGCCGATCTCGATCGGGGACGGTGCCTGGCTCGGCGCCGCAGCGCTGGTCATGCCGGGGGTCCGGATCGGGGAAGACGCCGTCGTCGGCGCGGGCGCGGTGGTGACCCGCGACGTCGAGCCGCGCACCGTCGTCGCCGGCAGCCCGGCGAAGGTCATTCGCCGGCTCGGGTGACGTGGCGCGCGGCGCATCGGTCTAGACTTGGCTGCCGAAAAACCGATGTCGCAACGAGGAGATCCGCGCGTGCCCGCAGACCCGAACGTGGCGCCGAACGACGCCGTCAATCAGCTCGCCGATCGATTCTGGGAGGGCGTCCTCGAACGTAACCCGCTCGAGGCGACGCTCCTCGGCGACGACCGCTATGACGACCGGCTGGGCGACTTCGGCGCGGCCGGGCGCGAGGCGGAGGCGACGGCATATCGCGAGGTGCTCGCCGCGCTGGACGAGATCGACACCTCGGCGCTCGACACCGAGCAGGTGATCACCGCCGACATGCTGCTCATCATGGCGCGCAACAACCTCGAGGCGCTCGACCGCAAGCTCTACCAGCTGGCGGTTGATCACATCGGCGGGGTGCAGACGCTGCCGCCGATGGTCGCCCAGTACCAGGCCGCCGACAGCCCCGAGCGGCTGCAGAAGCTGCTCGCGCGCTACGCCGCCTTCCCCACCGCCATCGACCAGACGATCGCGACGCTGCGCGAAGGGGTGGCCGATGGGCGTACCGCCGCGGCGGTGCCGGTGCGGCGCGCGATCGAACAGGTCGAGCGGATGCTGGCCACGCCGGTCGACGAGTCGCCGTCCCTGACCCAGGCGCGCGTTGCCGACGATGCGGCCCGCGCGGAGGTGCGTGCGGCGGTGGAGTCGACGATCTACCCGGCGCTGCAGCGGTTCCGCGACTACCTCGCCGACGAGTACGAGGCGCACGCCCGATCCGAGCCGGGGCTGGGCAGCACGCCGGACGGCGCGGACGCGTACCGGCTCGCCATCCGGATGCAGACGACGGTGGCCGCGACGCCGGAGGAGGTGCACGAGTTCGGCCTCGCGGACCTCGAGCAGATCGAGGCCGAGATGGACGAGATCGCTCGACGGCTCGGGCACGACGACCGGGTCTCGCTGGCGGCGTTCCTGTCCGGCGACCCCGACAACCACACCTCCGACCCGGCTCGCATCATCGAGATCGCGGCGGAGGCGACGGCGCGCGCCTACGCGACCGCGCCGCGATACTTCGGTCGCCTGCCGAAGGCCGACTGCGTCGTCCTGGCCGTCGAGCCGTATCGCGAGCGGGAGTCGCCTCCGGCCTTCTACATGCCTCCGGCACTCGATGGCAGCCGGCCGGGGCAGTACTACCTGAACACCTACCAGCCCGAGGAGCGGCAGCTCCACAAGGTCGCTTCGATCACGTTCCACGAGTCGACGCCGGGGCACCATTTCCAGATCGGCATCGAGCAGGAGCTCGAGGGGCTGCCGCGCTTCCGCACGCTCGGCTCGCGGATGGTCGGCGTCGCGTATCCGGAGGGCTGGGGCCTGTACACCGAGCGGCTGGCCGACGAGATGGGCCTCTATCGCAACGACCTGGAGCGGATCGGCATGCTCGAGTCGCAGGCATTCCGCGCCTCGCGGCTGGTCGTCGACTCGGGGCTGCACGCCTTCGGCTGGCCGCGCGAGCGGGCGATCGAGTTCATGCACCAGCGCGGCTGGCTGCCGATGGTCGACGCCGCGATCGAGGTGGACCGATACACCGTCTGGCCCGGCCAGGCGCTGTCGTACAAGATGGGCCAGCGCGAGATCGAGCGCGCCCGCGCCGAGGTGTCGCGCCTGATGGGCGACCGATTCGACCTGCGCGCGTTCCACGACGAGGTCCTCGGCCACGGCTCGCTGCCGCTTGCCACGCTGCGCCGCGAAATCCCCGGCTGGGTGGAGGCGGCGGTCGGCACGCCCGGTTGAAGACGCCGCAGCCGGTCGTCCTGGCCGGCCGATGGGTGCGGCTCGAGCCGCTGGGTGAGCGCCATCGGACCGACCTCGAGGCGGCCGCGGAAGAGGATCCCGAGGCGCTGCGCTACATGTTCACCAACATCGCGGCGCACGGCTGGGATGCCTGGTTCTCGGAGGCGGCCGATGGCGTGGCGCGCGGCCAGTACGTCGCCTGGGCGACGGTCGAGCTCGCGTCCGGCCGCGCCGTCGGCTCGACGCGCTTCGGCGACATCGACGTGCCGTCGGAACGCGTTGAGATCGGCTGGACCTGGCTGGCGCCGTCGCGCTGGCGAACGGCGCTCAACAGCGAGGCGAAGCTGCTCCAGCTGTCGTACGCTTTCGACGAGCTTGGGGCCGGCCGCGTCGCCCTGAAGACCGACGGGCGCAACGAGCGCTCTCAGCGGGCCATCGAACGGTTGGGCGGCGTGCGCGAGGGCGTGCTGCGCCGGCACCTGCGCATGCCCGACGGCTTCATCCGCGACACGGTCTACTACTCGATCCTGCGTGACGAGTGGCCCGCCATTCGGGATCGGCTGCGCCAACGGCTCGACCAGCCCTGACGACCCGTCACACGCCCGGGAGTCAGTGAGGAGCCGGAGCGATCACCGGACGCCAGCTCGGCGCCATGCCATCGGCAACAGGCTGTGCGTCCGATCCGTCGGGGTTGCCGACCCAGATGCGGAGGGCGTTCGCATCGGCTACCGACCATGCCAGGCGTTGTCCGTCAGGCGACCATGCCGCATCCAGGGCTTCGTCGACGATTGCGCCGTCGGCGAGACGTGAGCCGAAGGGTCCGACAGATAGGAAGCGGTGTTCGACGTCGCGCTCGGCGATCACAGCGAGCTCGGTGCCGTCCGGTGAGAAGGCCACCGTCGAGCCATAGCCGAGCCCGAGCAGCTGCAGGCCGGTGCCGTCGGGACGGATGCGGAACAGCTGGGTACCTGATCCGTTCGAGGTCGGCCGCTCGAACACGATCCATCGGCCGTCCGGAGACCAGCTCGGCGTCGCTCCGTCGGTCAGGCGCCGCGTCGACGTAGCTTCGGTCACGTAAATGCCCGAGCCCTCTCCAGATCCAGGCATCCCTCCATACGCGACCGCCCGGCCGTCGGGCGACCAGCTCGGATGAGTGGCGATGAAACTGGGTCCAGTGATGGTGATGGGCTGCGGTGGGGTCTTCCCGTCGGTCGCCATGGTCTCGATATCCCAGCTCTTGGGTGGCTCGACGGGGCAGGGCGTGCATCCAAAGGCATAGACGTTCTGTCCAAACGCGATCCGCGTGCCGTCACCGCTGATCGTCGGATTGGCGCCGTCTGCGAGAAATCGAGCTGCGGACCCATCGGCCGCGACCCGGTAGAGCGAGGTTTCACAAGCGGGCGCGTCCGCCACGATCGCGAACGATCCGTCCGGTGCCCATGTCAATCGCACCGAGCTGCCACAGCTGACCACCGGTCGCAGCGACGTGAGCGGCTCGTTCAGGAATGGCTTCGACTCACCGCCGGTGGCGTCGATGACGCGCAGGTTCTGATCGGCCGACGCGTAGACGATTTCGCCGTTGCTGATCGGTGCGATCCACGACGTCGAGCCATCCTTCTCCTGGGTGGCCACCCAGCCCTCGATCTCACCGATGCGCACGCGCCACCACGGATATCCGTCGGCTTCGACCGGACCTTCCAGTAGGCGGACGCGCTGTCCCTTCCATAGCCGATCCGCCGTGATCGACGCCGCATTGCCGGTCCCCGGCGTCGTGCGGACGACGAGCGGCTCGTCGACGACCGCCGCGATCGCACCGGCCAGCAGTTGGCCGCCGGCCGGTGCCGACGTCGGCGCGGGGCTGCTCGCCGGCGGCGAGCCGGAGGGTTCAGGCGCCGCGCTGACGGTCGGCGAAACGGCCGTGGTCGGTGATCCCGATCCGCCGATCGGCACATGCGAGGCTGGCCGGTTCGGCACGAGGGCGATGCCCGCCAGCGCTGCCGTAACCGCAATCGTCGCGGTTCCGGCCAGGATGGCGATGGGGCGTCGCCAGGTTGGCGCACCCCGCTCGAATGCTGGCGCTGACAGAACTGACCGAGGCAGCTCCTCGGTGTGCAGCGTGCGGAGCTCGGCCTCCAGCTCACGGTCGAGCCGATCCGCACGATGAACCGCTGCCTGGCAGGGGCCGCAGTGGTCGAGGTGCCGGCGTTGCTCGCGGTCGATGCCTGGTGCATCTGGGCCGGCCAGGCCAGCCACGATCTCATCGGTCCAGCGACAGCTCACCGGTCTCCCTCCAGCCAATCGGCGAGCAGTCGTTGCCGTGCCCTGGCAATGATCGTCCGGACGTTCACGTGCGTCAGCCCCAGCAGCTCGGCGATCTCCTGGAGACCGTAGCCGTAGGCATAGTGGAGCACGACGATCGTCCGCTGACGGTGCGGCAGGCGCTCCACCAGCTCGGCGAGCCCCATGTCGCGCGTGGAGGGCGAGGTCCGCACCAACAAGGGCAGCCGATCCGCGAGCCGGCGCTCGCGGCGTCGGTGGTCGTAGCAGCGATTCACGGCGATGCGCCTCAGCCAGCCGTCGAGTGCGGCGGGGTCGGTGAGCTGACCGATGCGTTGCCGAGCGACCAGGTAGACGTCTTGGACGACGTCATCGGCCTCGGCGGCGCCGACCAACGAGCCGGTCAAGCGGGTCAGTCGGGGGCGCAGCGCCGAGAATGCCGCGTCGAGGGTGGCAAGGTCGACGCGCGGGATGCCGGCCGCTTCGTTCACGACTCCCAAGGACCCGATCATCGCGCACACGACGCCTGCGCGGCACGAGGTGTGACAAGACGCCGGGAAGAGGAATATTGCTGGGAGTTCTACATGCGACGGTTTCGGCGCGATTTCCGTCGTCAGCACGAACCGTGAGTTCTGCCGCCAGCGCTTCTCACGCCAGATGCGCCAAACATAGAAGTGTGGGTTGTCACTCGGCGGAACCCGCGCCGCCGCCCTCCCCGAGCCATTCGACTGCCGGATCGTAGTCGGGGTCCGGCGCTTCCTCCGCCGGCCGATCCGCGTCGGGGACATGCCGCAGGTTGACGCGGAGGCGGTACCAGAGCGACGAGCGGCCGCGCATCCCGTCGACCAGCACGTCGTCGACCGCCAGGTGCGCAGCGGCGCCCGGATGGCGCTCCTTCCAGCGCTCCAGGCCGGCCAGTGCATCGTCCTTGGACTTCGCCTGGGCGACCACGATCAACGGCTGCGACGAGCGCCGGCGGCCGGTCGGCGAGACGCTGCCGTCCGAGCGACGCATCGAGCCTGACGCCGTCGCGGGTGCGACCGAGCCGGCGCGGCCACGCGGCGCGGTCGGGTCCACGGGCGGCCGCGCATCGGCGCGACGGGCGCGCGAGGGCTGGACGCGTGGCGGCTCGCCGGGCTGCTTGGCGTACTGCGGCGGCCAGGGCGCGTCACCCATGCCTGAAGCTTCGTCGCGCGCCGACAACTCGAGCAAGCCATCGAGCGAGCCGACGGCGTCGTCGATACCGGCACCGACATCGCCCAGGCGGGCGTATCGGTCCGGCATGCTGCGCAGCGTGAAGTCGCCGAGCTCGGCATCGGGCACCTCGTCCCATCGCAGGGGAGCCGACACACGGGCATCGGGCACCGGGCGGACCGAGTAGGCGGAGGCGACGGTGCGGTCCTTGGCGTTCTGGTTGTAGTCGATGAAGACGCCGTGTCGCTCTTCCTTCCACCACTTGCTGGTCGAGATCGCCGGGGCCCGGCGCTCGACCTCGCGGGCCAGTGCCAAGGCGGCGCGGCGAACCTCGGAGAAGGTCCACTGCCGCGAGATCCGCGCGTAGACGTGGATGCCGCGCGAGCCCGATGTCTTCGGCCAGCCGACCAGGCCGTGATCCTCGAGCACCGAGCGCACGACCAGCGCGACCTGGCGCACGTCCTCCCAGGGCACGCCCGGGCCGGGATCGAGGTCGACGCGCAGCTCGTCAGGATGCTCCAGGTCGTCGGCGCGCACCGGGTGCGGGTTGAGGTCGACGCAGCCCAGGTTGACGACCCATGCCAGCGCGGCGACGTTCCCGACCACGACCTCGTCGGCGGTGCGCCCGGAGGGGAACGACAGCTCGACCGTGCTCACGAAGGGTGGCACCGTCTTCGGAGCGCGCTTCTGGAAGAACGCCTCGCCGGTGATGCCGTCCACGAAGCGCTTGAGCGCCATCGGCCGGTCGCGAACGCCGCGAAGCGCGCCGTCGGCGACCGCCAGGTAGTAGCGCACCAGGTCGCCCTTGGTGATGCCGGCATCGGGGAAGTAGACCTTCGCCGGGTTGCTGATGGTGACCTCGTGCCCATCGAGGACGAGGAGCTCCTTCTCGGTCGGCATCGTCACAGGGTAGCCTGCGAATCCGAGGGGGCACGAGCCTTGCGACTCGAGGCGCAACGATGATCGACCGAGCCAAGCAGGTCTTCGCCGCGTTGGACCGATGGAGCCTGCGCCACCGCAGCACGCGCGTGGCGCGGCACGCGCTGGTCGGCTTCATGAAGCACGACGGCCTGCAGTACGCCGGCAGCATGGCCTACTTCGCGATCCTGTCGCTCTTCCAGCTGCTGGTCCTCGGCGTGGTCAGCTTCAGCGTCATCCTGGGGCACGGCGATGCCCGCCAGTTCGTGCTCGACCAGATCCAGCAGGCGACTCCGCTCAACGCCGAAACCATCGGCAACGTGCTCGACAACATCATCGAGTCGCGCGGCGGCATCGGCATCGCGGGCCTGGTGCTGCTGGTGTGGGGCGCGCTCGGCGTCTTCTCGGCGCTGAGCCGAGGCGTCTCACGGGCGTTCGAGCACACCGAGCCGCGGCCATTTTTGCAGGACAAGCTGCTCGGCGTGCTGCTGATGGCGATCACCGGCGTGCTGGCCGTGGCGGCCGTGCTCATCGGTCTGGCTGCCGGGATCGTGCAGTCCATGGCCGCCGATGTCGTCGCCGCGGTGCCCGGTGGCGATACCGCGCTGTACCTGGTCGGCCTGCTCCTGCCGCTGGTCCTCGTCTTCTTCGCCTTCCTGCTGCTCTACCGCGTGGTGCCGAACCGTCGCGTGACGTTCGGCGAGGTGTGGCCGGGCGCGCTGCTGGCGACGCTGCTCTGGGGCATCCTGCGCTGGGGCTTCACGATCTACGCCACCCGGATCGCGCACTACGACTCGGCGTTCGGGCCGATCTCGACCGGCATCTCGCTGCTGGTGTTCCTCTATTTCGCGAGCATCGTGCTGCTGCTCGGCGCCGAGGTCGCCCGTGCCAACGTCGTCGAAACGGACGATGCGATGTAGTACGGTGTAGTACCTTCGGGGCCGTTACACGGCGGAAACCGCCGGTAGCATGGGAATCGAACACTCGCAGCTGGGGCACACAGCACCTTGTTCAACCCTTCGGCACGCGCCGCATGAGGCGAAGGAACCGACTGGCCGCCACGCTCGTCGCCCTGTTGGCGGTCGGCACGATCCTCTCCTCCACCCCCTCCCGCAGCCCGGCCCGGGCCGCGGACCCGCTGAGCGAAGCCAAGCAGCAGCAGTCGCAGCTGCGTGAGACGCTCAGCCAGCAGCGCGCCAAGCTCGCCGAGCTCAAGGCAACCTCCGCGCGCCTCGCCGACAAGCTCGACGTGGCCAAGGCGGAGCTCGCCCAGGTGACCGCGCAGTACGAGCACGTCAAGACGCTGCTCGCCCAGGTGCGCGAAGAGGTCGCGCAGATCAAGGCCCAGCTCGAGGACCTGCGCGCGCGGATCGCCACGCTCGATGCCCAGCTGGTGCAGGTCGCCGACGACATCGCCACCCAGACGAATGAGCTCCGCACGCGCGAGTCGCTCCTGCAGGATCACCTGCGCGCGGCCTATGAGCAGAGCCAGACCTCGCTGCTCGAGATCCTGATCTCCGCCGACTCGCTCGACGACGCGTCGACCCAGGTGAGCTGGATGCTCGACATGTCGGCGCAGGATCAGCAGCTCGCCGACGAGATCCGCGGTCTGCGCGAGCAGCTCCAGACGAAGCAGGAGACGCTGCGCGAGGGTCGAGCCCAGCTGGCCGATGCGCGGGAGGCTGCCCAGGAGCAGCAGGCGCTGCTCGAGGACCGCCAGGCCGAGCTCGACGCGACGAGCAAGGAGCTGGCGCGCCTGCAGGCCGCCGCGGACCAGAAGCGCCGAGAGCAGGAAGCGGCGCTCAATGCCGCGCTCGAGGCGAAGGGCAACGTCGAGGCGCAGATCGCGGCCAACGAAAAGGCCGCCAGACAGACCGATGCCCTGGTGGCGCGCCTGCAGGCGGAGGCCGCCGCGCGTCAGAAGGCGATCGAGGAGGCCAAGCGTCGCGCCGCCGAGGAAGCCCGCAAGAAGTCGCAGCAGATCAGCGCGCGCGGCTTCCGCTGGCCCGAGGCGGGGCCCCGGGTCACCCAGGAATGGGGTCCGACCAGCTTCGTGCTCGAGCCGGGTTACACCTACAACGGTACCTACTACGCGCACTTCCACACCGGCCTGGACATGGCCAGCGGCTGCGGTGCGCCGATCGTGGCGGCCGCCACCGGCGTGGTTGCCGCGTCTGGTCAGCCGTCATGGCCGTTCGACACGGCCTACGGCGTGATCATCGACCACGGGGGCGGCGTGATGACGCTGTACTGGCACATGCAGCCGCGGGTGATCGTGCATCCCGGGCAGGCGGTGACGGTCGGCCAGGTCATCGGCTACGAGGGATCGACGGGCAACTCGACCGGCTGCCACGTCCACTTCGGCGTGAACGACCACGGCGTCTGGCAGAACCCACGGGCGTACCTGCCCTAGGCGGCCTCGCCGCCGTCGCGTCGCTCAGCCGGTGGCCGCGAGCTCCCCGGATCGGACCGCTGGCAGATACAGCCGATCCACGTACTCCATCACCATGCGGGCTGTGCTGAACTGCCAGATCGAGCTGTCGACCGATGCGCGCATGGTCTGCAACCACCCGCGCGGCACGCCCGACTCGTCGCGCTCGAAGAAGCGCGGCACGATCTCCTCCTCGAGCAGCCGATACAGCTCCGCCGAGTCGGCGAAGTCCTGCGCAGCATCGTCGTCGGATGCGTCGCGACCGCCGATGGCCCAGCCGTTCCGGCCGTTGTAGCCCTCGTCCCACCAGCCGTCGAGGATGCTCACGCTGGGGATGCCGTTCATCGCCGCCTTCATGCCCGAGGTGCCACTTGCCTCGAGCGGCCGGCGTGGGTTGTTGAGCCAGATGTCGACGCCGGCAACCAGGAAGCGCGCGATGCGGATGTCGTAGTCCTCGAGGATGAACACCCGGCCGCGCAGCCGCTCGGACCGCGACAGCGTGAAGATGCGCTGGATGACCTGCTGTCCCGGCCGATCGGCGGGGTGCGCCTTGCCGGCGAGCACGACCTGCATGGGGCGCTCGGCATTCTCGAGCAACGCGGCCAGCCGCTCCTCGTCGTGGAACAGCAGGTCGGCGCGCTTGTACGTGGCGAAGCGTCGGGCGAAGCCGATCGTCAGGGCCTTCGTGTCGAATGCGGCCTGCAGCCGGCGCAGCGTCTCCGGCGACTCGCCGTGGCGCGCGAACTGGCGGCTGAGGCGGCCCTGCATGAAGCGGATCAGCTCGCGCTTCTGCTGTCGATGGGCGGCCCACAGGTCGTCGTCACTCACGGCGGCGATACCCTCGAACGGCTCCGGTCCCGCCAGGTCGCTGCCGAGCGACACGCCGATGGCCGGTTCGAGGACGCCGCGCATCCGCCCGCCGAGCCAGGTGGCGACGTGCACGCCATTGGTGATGGCCATGATCGGATGGCCGGCGACCGGTTCCCACGTCTCGGTGGCGGTCCGCGCGTGAAGCTTGCTCACCGCGTTCGCGTCGACGGCGTGGCGCAGCACGAAGGCGGTCATGTCGAACGGCGCGTTCGGGTCGTCGGTGCGCCCACGGCCGAGCTCGAGCAGCTGCTCCACCGGCATCCCGGTGGCGCTGAGCCATGGGGCGAGGTGGGTGGCGATGAGCGACCGCTCGAAGACTTCGTTGCCCGCGGGCACCGGGGTGTGGATGGTGAACACCGCGTTGCGGCCGACGTCGCGCAGCGCCTCGGCCGGCGGGGTGCCGTCGGCGATCGGCCGGCGGGCGCGCTCGAGGATTAGGAACGCCGAGTGGCCCTCGTTGAGGTGCCAGCCGGCCGGGTCGATGCCGAGTGCCGCCAAAGCGCGAACGCCGCCCATGCCCAACACGATCTCCTGGGCGAGGCGCATCTCCCGGCCACGGACGTAGAGGATGTGGGTGATCGGTCGATCGGCGGGATCGTTCGACGCGGTGTCGGTGTCGAGCAGCAGCAGCGGGACGCGGCCGACCTGCGCCACCCACACCGCCGCGTGGACGGTACGGCCCGGGAAGTCGACCTTGACCTCGAGTGGCGAACCGTCGCGAGCGCGCGCCCGGCGCAACGGGAGCGACGCGGGATCCAAGTCGGGTTGCGCGTGCTCCTGGTGTCCATCGGCGTCGATCTGCTGGCGGAAGTAGCCATTGCGGTAGAAGAGGCCGACCGCGACGAACGGGAGCGCCGCATCGGATGCCGATTTGCAGTGGTCGCCGGCCAGGATACCGAGGCCGCCGGAGTAGATCTGCATCGACTCGTGGATGCCGTACTCGGCGCAGAAGTACGCGATCGGACCGGGGAGCTGGCGGCCCGCCGAGGTGCGGTACCAGCTGTCCGAGCCGTTGTCGAGATAGCGCTGGAACTCGTCGAGCAGCCGTGAGGCGTCGACCATGAAGTCCTCGTCGGCCTCGAGCTCGGCCCAGCGACTGGCCTGCACGTCGCGCAGCACGGGGATGGGGTTGCGGTGGCGGGTCCACGCCGCCGAGTCGATGCGGGCGAACAGCGAACCCGCGCTCGGGGTCCAGCTCCACCACAGGTTGTAGGCAAGCTCGCCGAGACCCTCGAGTCCCGGGGGAAGGTTGAAGTCGTGCCCGGGCAGCGTCGGGACGTGAACGGAAGTCGTCATGGAACCGCGATCATACCGATCGAGCCGCGATCAACGTGGCTGGAATGCGTGCCATCGGCTGCGCAAGGCGCTACGCTATCGACCCCGTGGATGGCTACTCGATCGAAGAGGCGGCCGAGGTCCTCGGAGTCCCGAAGCGACGCGTCCGCGAGCTCGTTGCTCGCGGCGTCATCCTTGGGACCCAGGAGGACGATGGCGAGCTGCGCGTCTACCTGCAGCCCCGCCCGCCCGCCGCTCTGCGCGCCGAGACCGAGACGGACCCCGGCTTCGAGGCGAGCCCCTTCCGCGAGCTGTTGAACGAGTTCCGCAACCTCACCGAACGCTACGGCCAGGCGCTGCTTGCCCTCGGTGAGTCGCGTGGCGAGGTTGCCGCGCTGCGCGGTCGCATCGAGGCGCTCGAGACGCGCGTCGACCTGCGGCTCGGGACGTCCGCCGCGCCGTCCGTCGTCGAATGGCATGCGCCGGCTCCGACGTTCGAGGCCGAGACGCTGGCCGACCTGACGCCGGATGAGACGAGCAACGAAGCCGCGGCGGCGACCGAAGCCTCGATGCCCCTGACCGATGCGGAGGCCGCCGACGACGCTGTGGTCGCCTCTGCCGAGGCACTGCTCGCCGAAGCCGAGGCGACCGACGACGCAGTGCTGACCCGCGACGAGACCACCGCGGCGAGCGACGAGCCGAGCATTGCCGAGATCGAGGCGCAGCTCGCCGAAGCCGAGGCTGCATCCGAAGCACAAGGCGTCGCGGAAGAACCGGCCCCCGAAGAGCCACCGTCCGAGCCCGAGACCGACGTGGACGTCGCGGCCGATGCCCCGGAATCCGAGCCGGTTGCCGCGGAAGCTGAGCGATCTGTGGAGGAAGAGCCACCCTCCGAGGCGGAGCCGGTTGGCTTGGTCGAACGTCCCGAAGACGCCGAGGCGGAGCGTGCTCCACGACCACGGCGCGGCGGCTTCCCGGCCGCTGGGATCGCCGAGGCGCTGGCGCGAGCGATGGATCCGAGTGCTGCCGAACTGCCCGCGCCGCCCGATCTCGCCGCGACGGACCAG
>DASSTC010000067.1:0-12398 GCA_035708065.1 Candidatus Limnocylindria bacterium
GGTGCGCGGTGACGGCCTCGCGGTGCGCGACTTGCATCGGTGTTTCGCCATGACCTCGCTTGCCCGTCTCGCCGGATGGATCGTCGTTTCGTTCATGCCCGCCGCCATCGGCGTGCCGTTCACCGCGCCGCAGTGGTATCGCAGCCTGCGACGCCCGTCGTGGGCGCCACCCGCCTGGCTGTTCGGGCCGGTCTGGTCGGTGCTCTACCTGCTGATGGCGATCGCCGCCTGGCGGACCGATGCAGCCCCGCGGTCCTCGCGCGGCGCGCTCACGCTGTTCGGCATTCAGCTCGCGCTCAATGCGGCGTGGACGCCGATCTTCTTCGGCCTGCGGCGCATCGACCTGGCCCTCGTCGAGATCGTCGCGACCTGGTTCGCGATCCTCGCCACCGTGGTTGCGTTCGCCCGCGTGCGGCTCATCGCCGGCCTGATGCTGCTGCCGTACCTCGGCTGGGTCGGCTTCGCGACCGCCCTCAACTGGTCGATCTGGCGGGCCAACCCCAGGCGCTGAACCCTACCTCGCCGGGTGCGGCCGGCCCGGCGCCCGCTCGATCAGGTGCTCGACCGCGAAACCATCACGCACCAGCGCGTCGGCGACCAGGCGCCGGTGGCATCGCCACCAGACCGTCTCGGCACACATGATTGCCAGCCGCTCGCCGGCGCGTGCCCGTTCCTCGAGCAGCGCCAGCCCGTCGCGAAATGCCGGCGTGGCCATGTACTCCGCGTAGCCGGCGAACGCCGGGTTCCGCCAGCCCGTGCTGGCCCGCGCGTCCGGCGACGGTGTCCGCCGGCCGCCGAGCGCCTCCCCCCACCACTCGTAGGCAATCCCTGTGGCGGGCATCGACTCGGCCAGCGCCTCGCCGGACAGGTGTGGCTGGCGTTTGCCGGTCGGGAAGCGCCGGACGTCGATCAGCGTCTCGACGCCGGCCTCGTGGAGCAGCCCGGCCAGCTCGTCGATGCTTCGTGTGCCGTGCCCGATCGTCCAGACGGTCGGCGCATCGACCCCGTCAGCCGAGCCGGATGGTGAGCGTCGCAAGGCCGTCGCTGGGGTAGACCGCGCGTCGTGGCGTGCCGGCGACCTCGAAGCGCCGGGTGCGCGCCAGCAGCTGTTCGAGGGCCACGCGGATCTCCAGCCGCGCCAGCGGCGCCCCGAGGCAGAAGTGGATGCCCTTGCCCCACACCAGGCCGGCTTGGGTCGGGCGCTCGAGGTCGATCCTGTCCGGGTCGTCGAAAGCGCGTGGGTCGCGGTTCGCGGCAATCCACATCAGGGTCAGGTTTTCGCCGGCGCCGATCGAACGACCGCCGATCTCGACGTCGCGCGTCGTCGTGCGCCGGTTGGCGACCAGCGGATCGTCGAAGCGCAGCAGCTCCTCGATGGCCGCCGGGATCAACGACGGATCCCTGCGCAGCCGATCCTGGAGCTCGGGCTGGCGGGCGAGATGCAGCACCACCAGGCTCAGCCCGCCGGCAACGGTTCCCTCGCCGGCGATCCAGTTGCGCAGCACGCTGATGATCGCGTCGTCGTCGAGCCGTGTGCCGTCGACCGCCGTCGCGAGCAGCGCATCGGTCACGTCGTCCGATTCGCCGGCGGCGCGGTGCTTCTCCAGGTTCGTCTTGACGTGCTCGGAGAGCAGGATCGCGAGCGCACGGCCCGCGGCGCGGTCGCGGCTGAACGCCGCCTGCTGGTTGCCGTGCGTCCAGCCGCCCAGGCACTCCCACTGCTCCTGCGACCAGCCGAGCAGGACGCACAGCGTCCGCAGGGCGAGGGGCGTCGCAAAGCGTTCGACGAGCTCGACCTCGCCCTCGCGAAGCATCGGTCCCAGCAGGTCGTCCGCGATCCGGCGGCACGGCTGCTCGAGTGCCTGCATCCGCTCCTCGGCGAAGTTGGGCGCGAGGGCCGCCCGGTGCGCGGCGTGCTCAGGCGGATCCATGCCGTTCGGAATCGCCAGGTGCCGCGACGCGCTGCTGTAGGTCGCCGTGTCGGCCAGCACGTTGACGACGTCCTCGTGACGGAACACCGACCAGCCCATGAACTCGCTGTACGCGACGGGGCATCGTTCGCGCATCTCGTCGTACGCCTGCCGCTGGTCCTCCAGGACCGATGCCTCCCGGGGATCCCAGTCTGCGCGTCGCGTTTCGTTCACTCGGTCGCCTCCTCTGCTAGACCCCAATCTACGATCGAGGCGCGATCACTGCAGCGACGGCTCCCTCGGCCGCCCATTTCGGTCGCCGGAACGAGTCGCGCCTACCATGGGCTGATGGGCAGACCGGCACTCAGATTCGGCGTCTTCGTCACGCCCAGCGCGGCCGACTATCCACGGGTCGTGGAGCAGGTGCTCGCCGCCGAACGCGGCGGGCTGGACCTCATCGGCATCCAGGACCATCCATACCAGCGACGATTCCTCGACACCTTCGCGCTGATCGCGGACCTCGCCGCTCGCACCAACCGCATCCGGTTCTTCCCCGACGTCGCCAACCTGCCGCTGCGTGGACCGGTGATGATCGCCAAGGCCGCCGCCAGCCTCGCGATCATGAGCGGCGGCCGATTCGACCTCGGCATCGGCGCCGGCACGTTCTGGAACGCGGTTGCCGGGATGGGCGGCCCGGTACGCAGTGCGAGGGCGTCGGTCGACGCGCTCGAGGAGGCGCTCCCGGTCATCCGCGCCGCACTCGGCGGCGAGCGCGTGGTCCGTGGTCCCGGTCCGCACTACCCGGTGCCCGGCTATCCGGCCGGACCCGTGCCGGAGCAGCCGGTCGAGCTGTGGCTGGGCGTCTACCGGCGGCGCGGCCTCGAGCTGATCGCGCGACATGGCGACGGGTGGGTGCCGTCACTCGGCTACCTGGGCCCCGAACGCTTCGGCGCCGTGTCCGCGCGCCTGGACGAGGCGGCGATGCGTGCCGGTCGTGATCCGGCGTCCATCCGCCGCGTGTACAACTTGGGCGGCGTGATCACCGACGGCCGCGTCGGCGACCAACCGCTGGTCGGGCCGGTCGACCTGTGGATCGAGACGCTGACCGGATGGGCATTGCGGCTGGGCATCGACTCGTTCCTGTTCGCGCCGCCGGACGCCGGCACGCGCGACGTCGAGCGCTTTGCCGACGAGATCGTTCCGGCCGTTCGGGAGGCGGTGGCCACCGCGCGGAAGGCATCGGCCGACTGATCGGACCGTCAGGGCAGCGCGTCAGGACTGACGCGTGTCCTCCGCCGGATCGAGACGCACGGTGAGAAGCATGCGACTCGCGGAGACGGCGCGAACGTCGTGTCGGATCCCGGGTTCGAGCAACAGCAGGCTACCCTGGGGCATCGCGTGGTCGCCGCGATCGGTCGTCATGCGGATCTCGCCCGTGATGACCTGCACCGTCACGTAGCCGTCCGCCTGGTGATCGACCAGGTAGCCGTCCTCCTCGAACACGAACAACACGAGGGTGATGCCGCCACGCCGGAACAGGGTGATCTGGCGATGCCCGTTGCGCGCGCCTCCCGGCTCGCGCAGCAGCTTCTCCGCCTCCGCGTTGAGGTCGAACAGGTGCTCGCTGCCCGCGAACCGCTCCGACGGCCGCGTCCGCAGCCGATCGTCATCCTCTGTCGCTCGTTCCATGTCGCTCCTCGTCTTACCCGGCGGTAACACCATCCACGCGACCCACCATAGCAAGCGGTCGCGGGCCATGGGCCGCAATCGCCAGAAACAGAACGCTTGTTCTACGGGAGGCTGATCGATAGACTGACCGATGCCGTGGCTGCCACTCGCTCGTCCGATCCGCTGACCGTCTTCTCGCAGCCGACCCGCGATTGGTTCCGCGAGGCGTTTGCCGAGCCGACGCGCGCCCAGCAGCTCGGCTGGCCGGCGATCGCCAACGGCTCGAATGTCCTGCTGCATGCGCCCACGGGAAGCGGCAAGACCCTGGCGGCCTTCCTGTGGTGCCTCGACCGGTTGTTCGTCGAGCAGCCGCCCGCCAACAGGCAGCGGCGTACGCGGGTGCTGTACGTCTCGCCGCTCAAGGCGCTCGCCTATGACGTCGAGCGCAACCTGCGCGCCCCACTGGCCGGGATCCGGCGCACCGCCGAGCGCAAGGGCGTGGCGGTCCCGGAGGTGCGCGTCGCGTCCCGGACGGGCGACACGCCGGCGGATGCGCGCCGGCAGCTCACCAGGGAGCCGCCCGACATCCTGGTCACCACCCCTGAGAGCCTGTACCTGCTGTTGACCAGCCAGGCGCGGGAGATCCTGCGCGGCGTCGAGCACGTCATCGTCGACGAGGTGCACGCCCTCGCCGGCACGAAGCGCGGCGCGCACCTGGCGCTGAGTCTCGAGCGGCTGTCCGACCTGACCGATGCCGATCCGCAGCGCATCGGCCTATCGGCAACGCAGCGACCGCTGAGCGCCATCGGCTCGTTCCTGGGCGGCGTCGGCCGCGAGGTCACGATCGTCGATGCCGGTGCGCGCAAAGAGCTCGACCTGGAGGTCATCGTGCCGGTCGAGGACATGAGCCGGATGGGAGAGCGGCTCGACGACGAGGAGCAGCCGTCCGGCAGTGCGGCGGGGCCCGACGGCAGGCATTCGATCTGGCCGAGCATGCATCCGCGGCTGCTGGAGCTGATCCGTTCGCATCGGTCGACCCTGATCTTCGTGAACTCGCGGCGACTCGCCGAGCGGCTGGCGCAACGGCTCAACGAGCTGGCCGAGGAAGAGCTGGTGCGGGCGCATCACGGCTCGATCGCCCGCGAGCAGCGGCTGCAGATCGAGGAGGCCCTGAAGGCCGGACGGCTGCCGGCGCTGGTCGCCACCAGCAGCCTGGAGCTGGGCATCGACATGGGCGCCATCGACCTGGTCGTGCAGGTCGAGTCGCCGCCGAGCGTGGCGGCTGGGCTGCAGCGCATCGGTCGCGCCGGACACCAGGTGGGTGAGCCGTCCACCGGCAAGATCTTCCCGAAGTTCCGGGGCGACCTGCTCGAGTCGGCGGTGGTGACCGAGCGGATGCATGCCGGCGCGATCGAGGAGACGAGGATCCCGCGCAACCCGCTCGACGTCCTCGCCCAGCAGCTGGTGGCGATGACCGCGCTCGAGAAGCGGACCGTCGACCAGCTGTATGCGACCGTCACCCGGGCCGAGAACTTCCGGGACCTGTCACGCGAGCAGCTCACCGGCGTGCTCGACATGCTGGCCGGCCGCTACCCGTCGGACGAGTTCGCCGATCTCAAGCCGCGCGTCGTCTGGGATCGCACGACGGACGAGGTGAGCGCGCGCAACGACGCCCGCGTCGTGGCGATCACGAGTGGCGGCACGATCCCGGATCGTGGCCTCTACGGCGTCTTCCTGCCCGACGACGGTTCCGGCCGCGGAGGACGCCGGGTGGGCGAGCTCGACGAGGAGATGGTCTACGAGTCGCGCGAGGGTGAGACGTTCATGCTCGGCGCATCCACCTGGCGCATCGAGGAGATCAAGCCCGACCGGGTGATCGTCACGCCGGCGCCCGGCGAGCCGGGCAAGATGCCGTTCTGGCACGGCGACGCGATCGGTCGACCGGCGGAGCTCGGCCGGGCCATCGGCGCATTCGTCCGCGAGCTCGAGGGGGCCGATGACGCCGCCGAGCGCCTGCAGCACGACAGTGACCTCGACCCACTGGCCGCCACGAACCTGGTCCGGTACCTCGGCGAGCAGCGCGATGCGACCGGGGCGCTGCCGACTGACCGCACGATCGTCGTCGAGCGCTTCCGCGACGAGCTCGGCGACTGGCGGGTCTGCATCCTGTCGCCCTTCGGCGGGCGGGTGCACGCGCCGTGGGCGATGGCCATCGAGGCGCGGCTGCGCGATCGCGGTCCGGACGTGCAGACGCTGTGGTCGGACGACGGCATCGTCATTCGCCTGCCGGAGGCCGATGCGGCCCGCCTGGAGGACGATGTCCTGCTCGACCCCGACGACGTCGAGTCGCAGCTCATGGACGCGCTGGGAGGCTCGGCGCTGTTCGCGGCCCGCTTCCGCGAGAACGCGGCGCGCGCGCTGCTGCTGCCACGCCGGCGGCCCGGCCAGCGTACGCCACTCTGGATGCAGCGCCAGAAGTCGGCCGACCTGCTGTCGGTCGCGTCGCGCTACGGCTCGTTCCCGATCATCCTCGAGACGTATCGCGAGGTGCTGCGCGACGTCTTCGACATGCCGGCGCTGCGCGCGCTGCTGGGCGACATCCGCGCGCGACGGATCCGGGTCGTGTCGGTCGAGACCGCGTCGGCGTCGCCCTTCGCCGGATCGCTGCTGTTCGACTACGTCGGCAACTTCATGTACGAGGGCGACGCGCCGCTGGCCGAGCGGCGGGCGCAGGCCCTTGCCCTGGACCGGGAGCGCCTCGCCGAGCTGCTCGGCGCCGACGAGCTGCGTGAGCTGCTCGACGCCGATGCCGTTGCGGACCTCGAGCTGGAGCTGCAGGCGCTGACCGGTGGCCGCCGCGCGCGAACGGTCGACGGCGTCCACGATCTGCTTCGGCGTCTGGGCGACCTCCGCGAGGACGAGGTGGCGGCACGCGCCGAGCTCGACGGGGCTGCCGCCTTGGCGGATTTGGCGCGCGATCGGCGTGCGGTGACCGTGCGCATCGCCGGGGAGGAGCGCTGGATCGCGATCGAGGACGTCGCTCGCTACCGCGATGCGCTGGGCGTCAGCCCGCCGCCCGGCATTGCCGAGGTCTGGCTGGCCGCAAGCGATGCGCCGCTCGACGCGCTGCTGCTGCGCTGGGCGCGGACCCACGCGCCGTTCACCTCCGCGGCGCCATCCGCTCGCTGGGGGATCAGCACTGCCACGCTCGAGCAGCACCTGCGCGCGCTGGTCGACGCCGGCTCGCTGCTCGAGGGGGCGTTCCGGCCCGGCGGGGTGGAGCACGAATTCGCCGATCCCGAGGTCGTGCGCTCGCTCCGTCGCCGCTCGCTGGCTCGGTTGCGCCGCGAGGTCGAGCCGGTGCCGGTCGAGACGCTCGCGCGCTTCCTGCCGGCCTGGCAGGGGATCGGCGCACGGGCGACCGGCCACGACCGGTTGCTGGAGGTCGTGGCGCAGCTCGAGGGCTACCCGATCCCGATCTCGGCGCTCGAGCGAGACGTGCTGCGCGCCCGCGTCAGGGACTACACCCCTCGGCTGCTCGACGAGCTCGGTGCCGCCGGCGAAGTGGTGTGGATCGGCCGCGGATCGCTCGGCCGGGATGACGGTCGCGTGGCGCTGTACCGCCGCGAGCGCGCCGAGCTGCTCGCCTCGGCGGGCGCGTTCGAGGGCATCGACCGGCCCGACGGGGAGCTGCACGACCGCATCCGTACGCACCTCCAGCGCCGAGGCGCCACGTTCTTCCCGCAGCTGCGGAGCGCGACTGCCGACGTTCCGGAGGATGAGCTGCTCGATGCGCTGTGGGACCTCGTCTGGGCCGGCGAGATCACCAACGACACGTTCGCGCCACTGCGCGCGCTGTCGCTGCCGCGCTCGAAGTCACGCTCCACACGTCGGTCGGCGCGGCTGCTGGCGCTCGGTCCGCCACGCGCCGCCGGCCGCTGGTCGCTGGTCGCCGACCTCGTCGGCGAGGCGCGCAGCGCCACCGAGCGGACGCACGCTACCGCGGTCGCGCTCCTCGAGCGTCACGGCGTGGTGACCCGTGAAGCGGTGCTCGGCGAGGGGATCGCCGGCGGCTTTGCATCGGTCTATCCGGTGCTTCGCGCGATGGAGGAGGCCGGCCGGGTGCGGCGCGGCTACTTCGTCGACGGGCTGGGTGCTGCGCAGTTCGCGCTGCCCGGCGCAGTCGACCGCCTGCGTGCCGCGCGGGACGACGACGCCTCGGTGCTGGTCCTGGCCGCGACAGACCCGGCGCAGCCGTACGGCGCCGTTCTCTCGTGGCCGCGGCCCGGCGACGAGGAGCGGCTACCGCTCCAACGGGTGCCTGGCGCGTACGTCATCCTGGTCAACGGCGCGCTGGCGCTGTACGTCGAGCGCGGCGGCCGCGGCCTGCTCACGCTGCCGGCCCTCGACGATGCGGAGGTTCGTCGCCTCGCGCTGGCCGCCATCCCGCAGCTGTTGGCTCCCACCGGACCGATGCGCGAGCTCCGCCTGGAACGCATCGACCGCCTCCCGGTGGCCGAGTCGTCCCTCGCCGACGAGCTGCGCGAGCTGGGCTTCCGACCCAGCTACCGAGGCTGGCTGCTCCAGCCTCAGTAGGGGCCTCAAGCGGCCGGCTCGGCGACCCACTTCATCGGGTCGCCCCAGCCCAGGTCGCCGATGCCGGCGTTGTCGAGTGCCAGCACGACCAGCGTGCGCCGATGGGCAGCGAACGTCAGCACGTGGGCGATCATTCCGCCGTAGGTGAACACCTCGGCGGGCTCGCACAGCGCGTCGACGAACGTCTCGTCCAGTCGGTTGTCGTCGACCGCCGAGCGGACGTGCTCCAGGAACGTCGGGCCGGCCGATGCCAGGCGACGGCGCAGGCTGGCCACGCTCTCGTGCTCCTCGACCGACCAGTCGTAGTCGCGGCTGGCGAGCGCCGCGTTCCACATGTCCATCTGCCCGACCAGGCGTGACAGCAGCGAGCGCAGCGTCTGCTGCTCCTCGTCGACCGACAGCTCGATCGGTCGGTCGAGCTGGTCGTCGCTCAGGCGCTCGGCGCGGTCGATCATCTGGCCGAGGAGCCAGACGTGGTGCTCGACCATCTTCTTCAACAGGTCCATGGCGGTTGTTCTCCTGGCTGCCGGCAGCCGCAGGCTGCCGGGTGGTTGGAAGTGGACGTCGCTTGGCGCTTCGATCTGGATCTGGCCGGGCCGTCGTCGCCAGTCGCGTGGCGTCGCGCGGTAGTGACGCGCGAACGCACGGGTGAACGCTTCGTGCGAGGCATACCCGGCCTCGACCGCCACGTCCAAGATGGTGCGTCGCGTCGTGACCAGCCGGTAGGCCGCGCGCTCGAGCAGGATGCGGCGCCGGAAGGCCGCCGGTGGCTCCCCGGCGACGGCGGTGATCACCCGATCGAAGTGGAACCGCGACAGGTAGAGCCGCGAGGCAAGGGCGTCGCCCGTGGCGTCGTCGTCGTCCAGCGCATCGGCCAGAACGTCGACGAAGGCCGCGAAGGTGTCCGTTGCAGCGCTCATGCGCACATCGTGCGGATCATGCGGCCCGTGCGCTTGATCGAAATTGCGGAACCGCAACGGCTCCTGGACACAGAAACGCCCCGAAGGAACCGCCCCGACCCTTGATGCAATCTCTGAGTCGAATTGGCCCCTTCGGGACGCCGTTAACGATAGGTCGCCCGATGCCGCCTGGCTAGTGGGTTTCTCCACCAACTTCCGCGACGGGTCGCCAGTTATCCACCGCGCGTCCACACGCCCGGTGCGGTCCGGCGTGCGCGACGACTGCGCTGGAGCGTTGCCCACCGGGTTCGTGCCGCGACGACGAAGCGGCGCGGAATGGTGGCATCGGTCCACAGCCACGGCACCGCAGCCCAGAGCAGGACGAGGTAGTCGAACGGGAACGGCCGGTCCATGTGCGCGACCGTCAGCACCTGGCGGAGCGTGCCCGTCCACAGGACCAGGTCAGCCAGCGCGGTCAGCGCCAGGGCTGCAAGACCCGCCCGCCGGGCGTTCGCCGAGAGCAGCAGCCAGAGCGGTGCGGTCACCCACTTCAGTCCGGTCGCGAACCCCCAGGCGGTACCGACTGCGACCGGACCGATGCGTCGCGCGCCCCACAGCAGCAGCACGAGCAGCAGCGTCACGTTGCCGGTGTCGAGGTTGATCCCCATCGGCACGCTCAGCGCGGCGAAGAGCAACGCGGTGAGCACCGGCCGCCGTCGCGCCGCCCAGATCGTCGTCCAGGCGAGGCCGGCCACGGTGATGACCCGCCATAGCGCATAGGCGATCTCCCACGGCAGCAGCGCCCATGGCGCGAAGAGCGGCACGGCCCACGGCGCGTAGGCGTAGCACAGCGGGCAGGTGCCGACGTACGGGTCGCCCCCGGCCATCCAGGTCCGCGTCCCGAGCCAGTACGCCAGCGCGTCGACGCCGGCGGCGCTGCCGCGCCAGAGCATCACGCCGATGAGCACCACCCAGGTCAGCCCGAGGATGGTGTAGGCCGCCCAGCGAAGTCGCCGGGTCCCGACGCGCGCGATCGTCGTACGAAGGCGGGCCATCGGGCGGCGTTCGAGCGTCAACACGCGTCGCCGCAGTGCAGCAGGCATGCCGCGAAGGTACGGGGCCGGTACTGCGGTGTCGCTGCGGCGCGGCACTCCGGCCCGCCGCTCGCTTCGGTCAGTCCAGGGTGACGCGCTCCTCGTACTGCGGCACGTGGGCGTTCATCCCCAGCTCCTCGCGCACCGTCTTGGCCAAGGCCTCGGCGGCATCCGGGTCGCCGTGGACGATGAAGACCTGCTTCGGCTCACCGTTCGGGCGTGAGCCGGCCGAGCCGAAGTGGCGCAGCCAGGCGGCGAGCTCGTGCTCGTCGGCGTGGGCGCTGAACCCCGAGATCGAGCGCACGCGGCAACGGACGTCGTACTCCTGACCGTCGAGGCGGGCCGTCTTGCCACCGTCCTGGATGTGCCGTCCCAACGTCCCCTCTCCCTGGTAGCCGATGAACAGCAGCGTGCA
Source organism: Candidatus Limnocylindria bacterium (assembly GCA_035708065.1). Taxonomy (GTDB): domain Bacteria; phylum Chloroflexota; class Limnocylindria; order QHBO01; family QHBO01; genus JAICUY01. The sequence goes on from DASSTC010000067.1 coordinate 10,583, forward strand.
GTTCGGATCGGGCAGGAAGTCCTTGAGGTGGTGAATGATGCGTCCGCCGGTGAGCATCCCCGACGACGCGACGACGATGATCGGCCGCGGCTGGTGGGGGATCGACTTCGACTGCTCGACGCTGTTGGTGTACGTCTCGCCCGGGTACTCGATCGGCGATTCGCCCGAATGCAGCAGCCGGGAGGTCTCCTCGTCGTACTCCTCGGGGTGGCGCAGGTACACGTCGGTCGCGCGCGAGGCCATCGGCGAGTCGAGGAAGAGCGGCAGGTGCGGGATGCGGCCCTGGCGCAGGAGCTCGTCGAGGACCCAGACCAGCTCCTGGGTGCGGCCGACGGCGAAGGACGGCACGAGCAGGACGCCGCGGTCATCGGCGACCTCCGAGATGGCCTGCACCAGGTCGTTGGTGGCCTGTTCCTGGGGCGCGTGCTCGCGGTTGCCGTACGTCGACTCGACGAGGACGTAGTCCGCGTGGCTGATCGGTGTCGGGTCGCGCAGGATCGGCGTGTGCTCGCGGCCAAGGTCGCCGGAGAAGACGACGGTGCGGTGCTCGTCACCATCGTTGAGCTCGACTTCAATGATCGCCGAGCCGAGGATATGGCCTGCGTCGTGGAACGTCGCGCGGACGCCATCGGTCACCTGGAAGGGCGACTCGTACTCGACCGTCTTGAACTGGGTGACCGTCTGCTCGACGTCTTCCATCCGGTAGATCGCCTCGCGGCTCTCAGCACGCGCCTCGGGCTTCGCCTTGCGCATGCGCTCGGGCATCGGCTGCTCGCGCTCGGCCTCGGCCGCCTCGTCGGCCTCCTCGACAGCCGCCTCCTCGACCGGGTGACGCCGGCGCCAACGATTCTCTGCCTCCTCCTGGAGCTTGGCCGAGTCGCGCAGCACGATCTCGCCGATGTCCAGGGTGCCGCCGGTCGCGTAGATCGGGCCGCGATATCCGGCCTTCACCAGTGCCGGGATGCGCCCGCAGTGGTCGAGGTGGGCGTGCGTCAGGAGCAGCGCGTCGAGGGCATCGGCCTCGAAGGCGAACGGGATCCGGTTGCGTGCGATCTCGTCGGGCGAGCCCTGGAACATGCCGCAGTCGACGAGGATTCGTCGGTCGCCCACGGTGACCAGGAACTGCGAACCGGTGACGGTGCCGACCGCACCCAGGAACTGGATCTCGACGCTCATGCTGCCTCCATCTCCGGGGGAGACCCCGGATTTCCAGGTGAATGTACGTGGACGCGAGGATGGCTTCCCGTTGGCGCCCATGCATTGCTGAATCAGGCGGCCAGCGCTCGCCCACATTCCGGGGTGAATACGCGAGCGCCGCCAACCGGCCGGCAGTGCAGGCCGCGCGCCTATCATCAGGCCATGGCGTTTCCCATCGAGCCGCCGATTGAACCGATGCTGGCCAAGTCGGCCCCGACGATCCCCGACGGCGGCGGCTGGATCTATGAGCCGAAGTGGGACGGCTTCCGCTCGATCGTCTTCCGCGACGGCGACCGGCTCTACCTCCAATCACGCGACCTGAAGCCGCTGGACCGATACTTCCCGGAGCTCACCGAGCCCCTTCTGGCGGTGCCGCATCCGCGCTTCGTGCTCGACGGCGAGATCGTCATCGCTCGCGACGGCGAGCTGCAGTTCGAGTCGCTGTTGCTGCGCATCCACCCCGCGGCGTCCAGGGTAAAGATGCTGGCTGCCGAGACGCCCGCCTCCTTCGTCGCCTTCGACCTGCTGGCCGATGCCGATGCTGACCTGCGTGACGCGCCGCTGCGCGAGCGGCGCGCGCGCCTCGAGAAGGTGGTCGAGGGAGGGCCAGAGTCGGTCC
>DASSTC010000068.1:0-26102 GCA_035708065.1 Candidatus Limnocylindria bacterium
CATCCTCGACGAGGTCGACGCCGCGCTCGACGAGGCGAACATCGGCCGCTTCGCCGACGCGCTGCGCAAGCTCAGCGAATCCACCGACTTCGTGGTCATCACCCACAACCGGGCGACGATCGAAGTCGCCGACACGATCTACGGGGTGACCATGACCGATGCCGCCGTGAGCCGCATCCTGTCACTGCGGCTCGCCGACGTGCCGGTCGAGGTGAGCGCCTGATGTTCTGGCGGCGACGCCAGCAGCCGACTTCCGACGAGCCGGCCGCCGAGCAGCCGGCCGACCCCGCGTTGCCGCCGGCACCGGTTCCGACGCCCGAGACGCTCGTTCCCGCCGCCACCGTCGCACGGCCGTCGCGCGAGGCGTCGGGCATGGGCCTGCGCGCCCGGCCGAGTGGCTTCGGCGCGCGGCTGCGCTCGATCCTGGGCGTCGGCGTTCCGGCCAGCGAGGCGACCTGGGACGAGGTCGAGGAGGCGCTGATCGCGGCAGACGTGGGTGCCACCACGACGATGGAGCTCGTCGATGCCGCCCGCGAGCGCCTGCGTCGCCGCGGCGGGCAGGCGACCGGCGAGGACGTGCGAGGCGCGCTGGCCAACGAGGTGCGCGAACGGCTGGAGCGGGTCGGATCGGGCCGATTCGAACTGGGGCCCGCACCCTCGGTGATCCTGTTCGTCGGGGTCAATGGCAGCGGCAAGACGACGAGCATCGCGAAGCTGGCGGCGCGGCTGAAGGGTCAGGGACACAGCGTTCTGCTCGCGGCGGGAGACACGTTCCGCGCCGCGGCGATCGAGCAGCTGCGCATCTGGGGGGAGCAGATCGGCGCGCCGGTGGTGGCACAGCGCGCGGGGGCCGACCCGGGCGCCGTCGCCTTCGACGCGATGACCGCGGCGCAGTCGCGCGGGACCGAAGCCGTGCTGGTCGACACCGCGGGTCGCCTGCAGAACAAGACGCAGCTCATGGCGGAGCTCGCCAAGATGCGCAAGGTCATCGCGCGCCAGGTTGACGGCCAGCCGCGCCACGTGTTCCTCGTGCTCGACGCGACGACGGGGCAGAACGGCCTGTCGCAGGCCGAGGGCTTCAGCGCCCAGGCTGGCGTCACCGGGATCGTGCTCACCAAGCTCGACGGCAGCGCCAAGGGCGGCGTCGCGGTGGCCGTCGCCGACCGGCTCGGCGTGCCGATCGTCTTCGCCGGCGTGGGCGAGGAGCTCGACGGCCTGGCGCCGTTCGACGCGGCCGCCTACGTCGACTGGCTGTTCGCCGCCTGAGCCGCGTTGCCCTTACACGCCGGCGGGTAGTAGCATTGGCCGCTCCCGCGCCTCGCGCGCCGGCACCTGACACCAAGCCCCGCACCGTCTGAGTCCATGTTCGAATCTCTGTCCGCGCGCCTGCAGAGCGTCACCGAACGCCTGCGTGGGAAGTCGAAGATCACCGAGGCCGACCTCGACGTCGCGTTGCGCGAGATCCGGCTCGCCCTGCTCGAGGCCGACGTCAACTTTAAGGTCGTCAGGGAGTTCGTGGCGCGCGTCCGCGAGCGAGCGCTCGGCGGCGAGGTGCTCACCGGGCTGCATCCGGGGCAGCAGGTCGTCAAGGTCGTCCACGACGAGCTCGTCGCGATCCTGGGCGGCGAGCGCCACCAGCTCCGGCTCGGCGGCCGGCCCTCGGTCGTGATGCTCGTCGGCCTGCAGGGCTCGGGCAAGACCACGACTGCCGCGAAGCTCGCGGTCCGCCTGCGCAAGGACGGCCGCAAGCCGCTGCTTGTCGCGGCCGACGTCTACCGTCCCGCGGCCGTCGACCAGCTCGTGCAGCTCGGCGACCAGATCGGCATCGAGGTCCACAGCCGCCCGGTCGGCACGCCGGCGCTCGAGGTGGCCCGCAGCGGGCTGGAGGCCGCCCGCCAGCGCGGGCTCGACGTGATGCTGCTCGACACCGCGGGCCGCCTGCACGTCGACGAGGCGATGATGGAGGAGCTCGTGCGCATCGCCGGCGCGGTGCAGCCGGCCGAGACGCTGCTCGTCGTCGACGCGATGACCGGCCAGGAGGCGGTGAAGGTCGCCGAGGCATTCCATGCCCGGCTGCCCGTCACCGGCCTGGTGCTCACGAAGATGGATGGCGACGCTCGGGGCGGCGCCGCGCTGAGCATCCGCCAGGCGACCGGCCTGCCGATCAGCTTCATCGGAACCGGCGAGCGGACCGATGGTCTCGAGCCGTTCCATCCCGATCGGCTGGCGCAGCGCATCCTGGGGATGGGCGACATCCTGTCCCTCGTCGAGCGCGTCCAGGAGAACGTCGACCAGGACGAAGCCGAGCGCGTCGCCAAGCGGATGATGGAGTCGCGCTTCACCCTCGAGGACTTTCGCGGACAGCTGCAGCAGATCAAGAAGATGGGGCCGATCGGCCAGGTCCTGCAGATGATCCCGGGCGCCGGCCAGATGGCGAACGCGGCGCAGCAGGCGGTCGACGAGGGGCAGCTCAAGCGCATCGAGGCGATCATCGACTCGATGACGCCCGCCGAGCGCCGGCAGCCCGAGCTGATCAAGGCGAGCCGGCGGCGGCGCATCGCGCTCGGCAGCGGCACCTCGACCGCCGACGTGAACCGGCTGCTCAAGCAGTTCGCCGATATGCAGCGGCTCATGAAGCAGTTCAGCGGCGGCCGCATGCCGAAGCTCGGCGGCGGGATGGGCGGCTTCGGCGGCCTCGGCGGCCTGTTCGGTCGCTGAGCGCATGCATCGACTGGTCATTGCCCTCACCACGCTGCTGACGCTCGTCGGCGCGACCGTGGTCGCCGGCTACCTGCTCTTCTTCAGCGCCTCCACCGACCGCGCGGCATCGGTCGTCCCGGCGGAGACCCCGATCTACGTCAACGTCTACCTGCAGCCGTCGAGCGCGCAGCAGATGAACCTCGGCGGGCTGCTCGGCCGGCTCCCCGGGTTCGGCGACCGCGCGACGCTCGACTCGAAGATCGACGAGGCGGTCCAGCAGTTCCTGGCCAGCTCGGGGATCGACTACCGGCGGGACCTGAAGCCGTGGCTCGGTGATCAGCTGGCCGTCGGCGTCACGCCGAGCGGAACGAATGCCCAAGACGTCGCGACGCTGGTCGTCGCCGCGGTGAAGGATCGTCCCGCGGCCGAGCAGGCGCTGGCACGCCTCACCGCGGAACGCAACGAGTCCACGACCGAGCAGACCTACGCCGGCACGACGATCGTCACGGGCCAGACCCAGGCGCACGCGTTCCTCGACGACGGGACGCTGCTGGTGCTTGGCCAGGACGCCGCCTCCGTGCAGGCGGCGGTCGACGCGTCGTCCGGGGCGAAGCCCTCCCTCGGCGCCCAGGCTGCGTTCCGCGCCGCGATGAGCCGGCTGCCCGAGGACCACCTCGCTTCGGCTTACCTCGACCTTGACCGCCTGGTCGGTGGCGCCGGCGCGGCTGCCGATGCGGCCGGCTTCTCCACCGCCAGCGTCGCGCTTGTGGCCGAGCAGGATGGGCTGCACCTCTTCGGGCAGGCGCCGTTCGAGCAGGCGAACGCAGGTGCATCGGCCCGGGCCGGATTCGCGCTCTCGACCGAGCCGTCGAGCCTGAGCGGCTGGATGCCGGCAACGACTCAGGCGGAGGCGGTCGTGTTCGGCCTGCGCCAGTGGCTCGAGGACGCGGAGGCGCAGCTCGGCCGCCGGCCGGGCACCGACCAGGTGGCCCAGTCGCTGGCGCAGCTGCGCGCGATCGTCGCCTTCGGCCTGGGACTGAGCGTGGATGACGATCTGCTGCCGCTGTTCGACCGCGAGACGGCGGTTGCCTTCGCCGGCATGAACGGCTCGCAGCCGTCGGGACAGCTTCTCCTGCGTCCGTCGGATGCCACGGCCGCGCAGCAGTCGCTCGACCGGATCCGCGACGCGCTGCAGCAGCGCGGCGCGCAGGTTGCCAGCACGGATCGCGACGGCGTCACGGTCACCACGTTGACGCTGGCCGACACCGGCTCGGCGTCGTATGCGGTGCAGGATGGCGTCGTGATCGTCGGCCTGACGCCGGACGACGTGGCGGCAGCGCTCACGGCGCACGCATCCGGGCCGGCGCTCGGCGGATCGGGGAGCTACCAGAAGACGTTCGAGGTCGCAGGCGGTCGCGGTGGCAACGAGCTGTGGGTCGACCTGCCGAAGCTGCTCGACGCCGTTGGCCAGGATCTGGCGCTGCCGGCGGATGCGCACGATATCCTCCAGCACGTCACCGGCATCGGGATCACCGTGCCGGCGCGCGAGGATCGCATTGAATTCCACGCGGTCGCCATCATCGAGTGACCGCGCTAACCGACGAGAAGAGGTACAACACGTTTTGGCAGTACGCATTCGACTGACGCGGGTGGGCGCCACCAAGCGCCCCTCGTACCGGGTCATCGCCATCGACAGCCGGCGGGCGCGCGACGGACGCGCGCTCGAGATCCTCGGCTTCTACAACCCGTTGACCGATCCGGCAACGGTCCAGATCGATGCCGACAAGCTCAACGCCTGGCTTGCCAAGGGCGCCCAGCCGTCCGAGACGGTCGCCAAGCTCATGCGGCAGGCCGGCATCGGCTCGGCCAAGACCGATGCACCGGCGACCGCGGCGCCGAAGCCGCGCACGCGCAAGCCGAAGGCAGCGGCCGCCAAAGCGACGGCAGCCGAGTGAAGGAGTTCCTGGACTACGTTGCGCGCTCGCTGGTCGATCATCCCGATGCCGTCCACGTCGAGGTCGAAGACCACGGCGAGGAGGTCGAGCTGATCCTGAGCGTCGACGAGAGCGACATGGGGCGGGTGATCGGGCGCGACGGTCGCATCGCGAACGCCATCCGCAGCCTGCTGCGGATCATGGGCGCGCGCGACGGCCGGCGGGTCGAGCTGGAGATCGTCCCCAACGACTGAGCGGCTGGCGGTGGCACGCGTCACCGGCGCCAAGGGCCTGCACGGCGGCATGCGCTTCGAGCTGCTCACCGACTGGCCGGAACGGCTCGAGCCCGGAGCGATCCTGTTCCTGGAAGGCGAGACGACCCCCAGGCACGTCGAGCGGGTCGAATGGGGCGGGCGCATCCCGGTCGTCACGCTCGAGGGGATCAGCACCCGTGAGGCCGCCGAGGCCCTGAAGGATCGCTACCTGGAGGTGGAGGCCGCCGCGCTGCCGGAGGGCAGCTACTACTGGCACCAGCTCGAAGGGCTCGCGGTGGTCGATCCATCGGGCGTGCCGCTCGGCACGCTGACCAGCGTCTTCCGGGTCGGTGAGAACGAGGTCTACCGCGTGGAGGACGAGAGCGGCGCCGAGCTGCTCGTCCCGGCCCTGCGTGACGTCGTGCGCGAGATCGACCTCGAGGGCGGCCGGATGGTCGTCGACTACGAGACCGAGGATGTCTGAGCCGCTCCTGCGCTTCGAGGTGGTGACGCTGTTCCCGGAGCTGTTCGAGGCGCCGCTATCGGCGTCGGTGATCGGCCGTGCCGCGGAGCGCGGGATCGTCCAGTTCGCGATCCACGACCTGCGCGAGCACGGGCTCGGCCGCCACCGCTCGGTCGACGACTACCCGTACGGCGGGGGAGCAGGGATGCTGATCCGCCCCGAGCCGCTCTTCGCGGCGATCGAGCCGCTGCGCGAGGCGGGCGCGCAGGTGATTCTCATGGACCCGGCCGGCGAGCGATTGACCGATGCGCTCGCGCGCGAGCTGTCGACCGCCCGCCACCTGGCGCTGGTCTGCGGCCGCTACGAGGGGATCGACGAGCGCGCGCGGTCGTTGATGCACCGCGAGGTGAGCATCGGTGACTACGTGCTGACCGGCGGTGAGCTGCCGGCGCTGGTGCTCATCGATGCCGTGGCCCGAGTGGTGCCCGGTGTCATCGAGGCCGAGTCGCACGAGGGCGACTCGTTCGCATCGGGCCTGCTCGAGTATCCGCAGTACACGCGGCCGGAGACGTTCCGCGGGCTCGAGGTGCCCGCGGTGCTGCTGTCGGGTCACCACGGCGAGGTCGAGCGCTGGCGCCGTCGCGAGGCGCTGCGCCGCACCCTGGAGCGGCGGCCGGACCTGCTGGACGCGGCCGAGCTGAGCGCCGACGACCGGCGCACGCTCCACGAGCTGGCGTCGGCGGCCGCTCGAGGCTCCGAGGAGGGCGTTTGATCCAGCACGCCACCGGTTGCTATACTCGCCGCCGTCGCGACCGGCCGCCGGTCGCGTTTCCCATGTGTGCATCGGCCCCAGCGGCAGGCACGTCATGCCATCGAGTAAGCCGCGGGTAATGCCGCAGTAATGAGGACGCCCTAGGATGAACGCCATCAAGGAGCTCGAGCGCGAGCAGCTCCGCACCGACGTGCCGGAGATCGCCCCCGGCGACACGGTTCGGGTCTCGGTGAAGGTGGTCGAGGGCAACCGGGAGCGGATCCAGGTCTTCGAGGGCACCGTCATGCGCATGCGCAACGGCGGCCTGAACCGGTCGATCACCGTGCGTCGCATCGCCAGCGGCGTCGGCGTGGAGCGCACCTTCATGGTGCATGCGCCGCGCGTCGACAAGATCGAGGTGGTCCGTCACGGTGTTGCCCGTCGAGCGCAGCTCTTCTTCCTCCGCGACCGGGTCGGCAAGTCGGCCACGCTTCGCGAGCGCCGCGCCGGCCGCTGACCGGGTTCGCCGATCCGCATGAGATCGGTCGAGGTCATCCGTCCGCCCCGTCGACGCAGCACGAAGCCGCGCGACGCGCACATGCGCCACGAGCGCGAGCTGCGGCTGGCCGGATTCCGGCGCATCGCCGGGCTCGACGAGGTTGGGAGGGGCTCGCTGGCGGGACCGGTGGTCGCCGCCGCGGTGGTCCTGCCCGAACGGCATCGGATCAAGGGATTGCGTGACTCGAAGGTCGTGCCGCGCGCCCGCCGCGAGGCGCTGTACGAGCGCATCCTGGACCGCGCCGATGCCGTGGGCGTCGGCTGCATCGAGGTCGAGGTCATCGACGCGGTCAATATCCTGCAGGCGACCAAGCTTGCCATGCGCGAGGCCATCGGTCGCCTCGGCGAGCCGCCCGACCATCTCGTCATCGACGCGCTGACGCTGCGCGAGGTCGAGCTCCCCCAGCGCGCCATCATCGACGGTGACGCCATCTCGGCCTCGATCGCCGCAGCCTCGATCGTGGCCAAGGTGACCCGCGACCGGATCTGCGACGAGCTCGACGAGCGCTACCCGGCCTACGGCTTCCGGCGCAACAAGGGCTACGGCACGCGCTTCCATTACGACGCGCTGATGAGCGAGGGTCCGTGCGCCTGGCATCGCCGCAGCTTTGCGCCGATCCGAACGCTGCTCGCCGGGGAGCAGCTGACGCTCGACCTCGTCATGGACGAGGCTGTCCTTACCGATGAGGAGATCGACCTCCTCGACTGACGAAGCCGCTTCCTCGCCTCCCGCGAAGGAGCCTGCTGACCGATGCCGGACCCGCGTCACGACCTCGGGCTGCGTGCCGAGACGGCGGTCGCCGCCTGGCTGGAGCGCGACGGCTGGATCGTGCTCGAGCATCGCTGGCGCGTCGCCGAGGGAGAGCTCGATCTCGTCTGCCTGGATCCGCACGGCGTGCTCGTCGGCGTCGAGGTGCGCGCGCGGCGGACCGAGCGCAGCGGGTCGCCGCTCGAGAGCGTCGATCCAGCGCATCTGCGCCGCCTGCGTGCCGCCCTCGGCCGCTGCGCGACGCAGTCGAGCCAGCCGCGCGCCGGAATTCGCCTTGACCTCGTCGGCGTGGTGCCCGACGTGGATGGCGGTTGGCGGCTGACGCGCCACCCAGGCGTGGATGGCTGGTGATCGGCGCGCGACCGGCTTGATCGCGGCCCGACCGCGGCCCGACCGCGGCCCGACCGCGGCCCGACCGCGGCCCGACCGCGGCCCGACCGCCGAGCCAGCAGCGTGGCTCTGTCGGCGAACGAACGGCGCGTGGAGGCCTTGCTTCGACGCGAAGACGCCATTCGGCCGTCCATCCAGCCAGCAGGCGGCAGCTATGGCGAACGACACCGCAAACCGGCTGCATCGTTCGCTCATCGATTCGTAGGCGGGCTGGCTGCCCCATCGCAGGACCAGCCCAGCGACGTCAGCGGAAGAGGCGTTCGAGGAACAGGATCGAGGCGATGTAGGCGCGCGAGACCGGGTACACGCCGTGCCGGTCGGTCGCGGTCTGACCCTGGTAGTAGGCAGCCAGCACCAGCGAACGATCGCCGTGGTAGCGGTCGAGGTAGTGGCGCAGCAGGCGCACGCCGGCTCGCACGTTCTGCCGCGTGTCGTGCAGGTTGACCCGTGCGCCGAGCATCCCCGACACCCAGTCGCCGGTCGCCGGCAGCAGCTGCATGACACCGATCGCACCGGCATAGCTCGTCACGCCCTGCTGCCAGCCGGACTCCTGCCAGCCCACGGCCAGTGCGAACGAGACCGGCACGCCGAAGCGTCGTGCCTCCTCGACGATCACGGTGCGCACCGCGGATCGCTTCGTCACCAGCGCGCGCATCGAGGCCGGCATGCTCGGCGGGGTCGCGGCGGGAGCCGGCGCGGCGGTGCCCGGGATCCGCAGGACCGTGCCGGTGCGGACGAACGACGGGTTGCGCATGCCGTTGACCTTCGCGATTGCTTCGATGCTCGTGCCGTAGCGTCGCGCGATCGACGTCAGCGTCTCGCCGGAGCTGACGCGATGGGTGCGCAATGCCGGCACTGGCGCCGGCTTCGGCTTGGCCGCGGGTCGCGGGACCGGGGCGGCGGCCGCCACGACCAGCCGCTGCCCGGCGAAGATCCGGGACGCGTTCGGCAGATGGTTGAGCCCGACAATGGCCTGGATCGTCGTCCCGTAGCGGCGCGCGATGCCGGTCAGCGTCTCGCCGTAGCGCACGACGTGTGTGCGTTGCGCCGACGGTCGGGCCTTGGCCGCAGCCGCGGGCGCCGGCGCCGCCTTGAGGCGCAGCGTCTGTCCGGCGTAGATCCGGTTCGGGTCACTGATCCGGTTCAGGCTGGCGAGCTGCGCGACAGTCATGCCGTGTGCCGCAGCGATTCCGCTCAACGTGTCGCCGTTGCGAACGACGACGGTGTCGCTGGCGGCGACCTCACGGGTCATCGCCGGTCCGACGGCCAGCACCGCAGCGATTCCCCCTGCCGCCAGGAGCCCCTTCAGTCGGCTGTGCATCGTGCCTCCATGCGTGGGCGACCGACCGTTGCGTGATGCGGCCGCGAACGTTGGCGATGCTATGGGCGGCTGCGGAGGGGTCAAGGTACGAGCGGGTGGGTCGCTGGTACTTCGGTACTGTTCGGGTCCGGTGGCGTCCGAGCGTCAGGGGACGCACGCGGAGTTGAACACGAAGCGTGGTATACTCAGGCTCGGCCCGGTGTGCATCGGTCGTTGTGCGATGCGCGTTCGATCGGGCGGTTCACCCATCACACACGTTCGCTGATCCCGCGGTCAACGGTGCCCGGCGCGACCTCGCGTCGCCAGGGTCGACCGGCGGGAGCCGAAGGCGGGCGGAGGAACAACCGGAGGTACACGTCCCCATGGCTGCAGCCACCATGAAGCAGCTGCTCGAGGCCGGTGTCCATTTCGGACACCAGACCAGGCGCTGGAACCCGAAGATGCGCGACTACATCTTCGGCGAGCGCAACGGCATCCATATCATCGATCTGGCCCAGACGGTCAGCAGGCTCGATGCCGCCCTGGAGTTTGTGCGCGACACCATCCGTCATGGCGACAGCATCCTGTTCGTCGGCACGAAGAAGCAGGCCCAGGAGTCGCTGCGTGAGGCGGCCGAGCGCAGTGGCCAGCACTACGTCAACAACCGCTGGCTGGGCGGCATGCTCACCAACTTCACGACGATCAAGCGGCGCGTCCAGCGGCTCGACGCCCTCGAGGCGCGTCGCGACGCCGGCGAGTTCGAACGGCTGACCAAGAAGGAAGCCAGCAAGCTCACCGAGGAGATCGAGAAGCTGAACAACGCGCTGGGCGGCATCCGGCGGATGCGTCGCCTGCCGGGCGCGCTGTTCGTCGTCGACCCGCACCGCGAGTCGATCGCGGTCGCCGAGGCGCGACGTCTCGAGATTCCGATCGTGGCCATCACGGACACGAACTGCGACCCGGACCTCATCGACTGGGTGATCCCCGGCAACGACGACGCGATCCGCTCGGTGAAGCTGATGTGCGGCCTGGTGGCCGACGCGGTCCTCGAGGCCCAGCAGGAGCGCCAGTCGCGGCTCGACGAGGAGTTCGAGCAGGCAGAGGCGCTGCCGCCGGTCGACGAGGCGGCACTCGGCAGCGAGGCCGATTACAGTGCGGCGCTGGCCGCCGGCGAGGCGCTCGTCTTCGAGCCCGAGCCGGAGGACGACGAGGATGAGGAGCGCCGTGCGCGCGCTCGTCGTGCGGCGGAAGCCGATGACGACGAGGAGAACCAGAACGAGGAGCAGTCCGCCTGAGGGACGCCATGAGGGCGTCATCGGTCAGGTGGCAGGAAGGAACATGACCCAGACCATCGTCAAGCCGGAGGATGTCAAGCGGCTGCGCGAGCAGACCGGCGCCGGCATCATGGATTGCAAGCGCGCGCTCGAGGAGTCGGGCGGCGACGTCGATCGAGCGCAGGCATATCTGCGCGAGAAGGGCCTCGCCACCGCAGCCAAGAAGGCCGGTCGTGCGGCGCGCGAGGGGATCGTCACCAGCTACATCCATCACGGATCGCGGCTGGGCGTCCTGCTGGAGTTGAACTGCGAGACCGACTTCGTGGCGCGCACGGACGACTTCCAGCAGCTGGCTCGCGACCTCGCGATGCAGGTCGCCGGGCTTGCCCCGCTGTACGTCTCGCGTGACGACGTGCCGGCCGACGTGATCGCGGCGCAGCGGGCCGAGTTCGCGGCCGATGCGCAGCGCGAGGGGCGCCCGGCGGATCGGGTGCCGATGATCGTCGAGGGCAAGCTCAACAAGTGGCTCGAGTCGGTCTGCCTGCTGGAGCAGCCGTACCGTGACTCGGACCAGAAGATCGGCGATCTCATCGCCGAGAAGGTGGCCCTGCTCGGTGAGAACATCCGGGTGGCGCGCTTCGCGCGGATGGCGGTCGGCGACGCGGCCGCCGCCGACGCCGAGGATGCGGAGGCCGCCTAGATGACCGATGCCGGGGCGCCGTCCAGGCCGGCCTATCACCGGGTGCTGCTGAAGCTCTCGGGAGAGGCGCTGATGGGCAACCGCCAGTACGGCATCGACCCCGAGGTGGCGCGTGCCATCGCGCTGCAGGTCGCCGAAGCTCGCGAGGCAGGCGTCGAGGTGGCGATCGTCGTGGGAGGTGGCAACATCTTCCGCGGCCTCGCCGCCTCGGCACGCGGCATGGACCGGGCGACGGCCGACTACATGGGGATGCTCGCCACCGCCATGAACGGCCTGGCAATCCAGGACGCGCTCGAGCAGATCGACTGCCCGACGCGGGTGATGAGCGCCATCGCGATGAACGAGATCGCCGAGCCCTACATCCGCCGCCGGGCGGTGCGCCACCTCGAGAAGGGGCGCGTGGTGGTGATGGTGGCGGGCACCGGCAACCCGTACTTCACGACCGATACCGCGGCGACGCTGCGCGCGGTCGAGATCGGCGCCGAGGTGATCCTGAAGGCCACCCGGGTCGACGGGGTGTACGATGCCGACCCGGAGAAGGAGCCGAACGCGCAGCGCTACGCACGCATCGGCTACACCGAGCTGCTGTCGAACCGCCTCGAGGCGCTCGACGCCACCGCGGTGAGCCTGGCGATGGACAACCAGATGCCGATCGTCGTCTTCGACATGACCCAGCCCGGCAACATCGCGCGCGCCGTGCGCGGCGAGCCGATCGGCACGCTGATCGGTGGGGAGGTGACCGCATGACCCATGAAGCGCTGACCAGCATCGAGCCGAAGATGCAGCGCGCCGTGGAGGCCATGGAGCGCGACTTCGCCGGGATCCGCACCGGTCGCGCCTCGGCGGCGCTCGTCGAGCGGCTCATGGTGGAGTACTACGGCACGCCGACGCCACTCAACCAGATCGCCGGCATCTCGACGCCCGATGCGCATCTCATCGTCATTCAGCCATGGGACCGCTCGGTCCTGTCGGCGATCGAGAAGGCGATCACCAAGAGCGACATCGGGATCATGCCCAACGTCGACGGCACGGTGGTGCGCCTCAATGTCCCGCCGCTCACCGAGGAGCGCCGTCGCGAGATGGTGAAGCAGGTGCGCCGGCGGATGGAGGAGGCGCGGGTCGAGATCCGCAACCTGCGGCGCGATGCCGCCGACCAGCTGAAGAAGGCAATGCGCGACGGTGATCTTTCCGAGGACGAGGAGCGCCGCGAGCTCGAGGGGCTGCAGAAGCTGACCGACCGCTTCACCGATGCGATCGATTCGCGTGGCGAGCGGAAGGAAGCCGACGTGATGGAGGTCTGACGAGCTGCCGGTCCGTGATCACCCGCGACATGTCGCGATCATCATGGACGGCAACCGCCGCTGGGCAGCGGCGCGTGGCCTGCCGAGCATCGCGGGCCATATCCAGGGCGTCGAGACGATCAAGCCGATCGTCCGGGTCGCGCCCGACCGGGGGATCGAGGTGCTCTCGCTGTACGTCTTCAGCGGCGAGAACTGGCGCCGCTCCGACGAGGAGGTCAGTGGGCTCTTCGGCCTGATCGACGGCGCCGTGCGCCAGAACACCGACGAGCTCATCGAGCAGGGCGTGCGAGTCAACGTCATCGGTCGCCTGCACGAGGCGCCGAGTGACGTGCAGCGCTCGATCCGCGATGCGGAGGAGCGCACGCGCACGGGCGACCGGATGGAGCTCAACATCGCGTTCAACTACTCCGGGCGCAACGAGATCGTCGACGCCGCCCGCGCGCTGATCGCCGCCGGCGTGCCGGCCGCGGATGTCGACGAGGAGCGCTTCGCCCAGCACCTGTACACCGCCGGCCAGCCCGACCCGGACCTGATCATCCGCACCGGCGCGGAGCAGCGCACCAGCAACTTCCTGCTGTGGCAGGGCGCCTACGCCGAGCTCGTCTTCTGCGAGACGCTGTGGCCCGACTTCTCGACGGCCGAGTTCGACTCGGCGCTCGCCGAGTTCGCGCGCCGCCAGCGCCGCTACGGCGCCTGACCGATGCTCGGCACGCGCATCGTCACGGCGGCGATCCTGGGACCGATCGTGGTCGCTGCGATCCTGCTCGGCGAGCCGTGGCTGTCGCTGATGATCGCGCTGGTCGCATTTCTGGCGATGGTCGAGCTCATTGCCCTGCTGGACGCCGGCGGCTTCGAGCCACCCCAGGTCCTCGGGCTGGTGGCTGGCCTGGCGGTCACCGTCAGCGGCCTGATCACCGCCAACCAGGCACAGGTCGGTGGACAGCTCAGCGACCTGCTGCGGATCACCGATCCGCCGGGGTTGCCGATCGTGGTCTACGCCGCCGCCCTGCTGCTGCTCGGCATCCTGGGCTTCACCCGGGCCGATCCGCGCAGCGGGTTCGTCACCTGGGCGGTCACCGCGTTCGGCGTCGCCTACATCGGGATCCTGACCCCTTTCTTCGTGATCGTCGGGCACCTCGGCCCACCGACCGGCTCGGCGGCCACACCGGTCGGCATCCTCGGACTGCGCTCCGGCGTCGCCTGGGGCCTGATGCTGATCCTGGTGGTGTGGGGCTACGACACCGGCGCCTATCTCAGCGGGCGGTGGCTGGGCCGGCGCCGCCTCATCGATCACATCAGCCCGTCGAAGACGGTCGAGGGGCTCGTCGGCGGGCTGCTGCTCGCGACCGTGGCCGCCGGGATCGGTGCCGCGCTGGTCGGGCTGCCGGCCTGGCAGCCGCTGGTCATCGGTCCGCTGGTGGGCCTCGGGGCGCAGGCGGGCGATCTGGCCGAATCGATGCTCAAGCGCGCCGCGGGCCGCAAGGAGTCGGGCTTCCTGATCCCTGGCCACGGTGGCATCCTCGACCGCATCGACTCGTTCCTGTTCGCCGCCCCGCTGCTCGCCGGGTGGGCACTGCTGGTCGCCGGCTTCACGCTGTGACCGGCATCGCGCTGCTCGGCTCGACCGGGTCGATCGGCCGGCAGACGCTCGAAGTCGTCGTGGCCCAGCGTGATCGGTTCGCGGTCCTCGGCCTCGCCGCCGGGCACGCATCCGCCGGGTTCGAGGAGCAGCTGGCGGCCTGGCCGGCGGCGCGCGCCTGGGCGCCGGGCGAGCGGCCCGCATCGGTCCCCGTCGCGCGCTGGGCGGACGGCGGGCTCGAGGAGCTGGCCACGGCCGACGGCGTGGACCTCGTCGTCGTCGCCACGACCGGGATGAGCGCGCTGGCTGCGGTGCTTGCGGCGCTGCGCAGCGGCCGACGGGTGGCGCTCGCCAACAAGGAGACCCTGGTCACCGGTGGCCACCTGGTGACCCGCTGCCTGGTCGAGCGTGGCGGCGATCCGCTCGATGCGCTGCGACCGATCGACAGCGAGCACTCGGCACTGTGGCAGTGTCTGCTCGGGGAGGATCTCGCCGCGGTCGCACGGCTCGTGCTGACTGCCAGCGGCGGGCCGTTTCGCGGTCGCCCGGCAGCCGAGCTGGCGGATGTGACGCCGGCACAGGCGCTCGCCCATCCGACGTGGCGGATGGGGCCGAAGATCACCGTCGACTCGGCGACGCTCGTGAACAAGGCGTTTGAGGCGATCGAGGCCAAATGGCTCTACGGGGTGCCCTACAGTAAGATTGCCGCCGTGATCCACCCCCAGAGCGTCGTGCACTCGCTCGTCGAGTTCGTCGACGGCT
Source organism: Candidatus Limnocylindria bacterium (assembly GCA_035708065.1). Classification (GTDB taxonomy): domain Bacteria; phylum Chloroflexota; class Limnocylindria; order QHBO01; family QHBO01; genus JAICUY01. Next base: position 14,736 of record DASSTC010000068.1, read on the forward strand.
CGTTCAAGGCCCAGCTCGGCCTTCCCGACATGCGCCTCCCGATCCAGTTCGCACTGACGTACCCGGATCGAGCGCCGTCGCCTGCGCGGCACGCCGCGCCGGCCGACTGGCCCGACCTGACGTTCGCCGCGCTGAGCGCCGGAGACTACCCCGCGTACGACGCGGTGCGCCGGGCGGCCGAGGCGGGCGGCAATCGCGGCGCGGTCCTGAATGCCGCTGACGAGGTCGCCGTCGAGGCGTTCCTGGCGGGCGCCATCGCGTTCCCGCGGATCGGGACCCTCATCGACGAGGCGGTCGAGCGATGGGGGAGCGACGTCGAGCCGACGCTCGAGGAGATCGCGGCGCTCGACGCAGAGGTGCGAACGACGCTCGCGCGACAGCTCGGCGAAGGCAGCGCCTGATGGACGTCATCAGCACCATCCTGGCGTTCATCGCGGTCCTCGTGGTGTTGGTGGTCATCCACGAGCTCGGTCACTTCGCCGTCGCCAAGCTCTCCGGGATCACGGTCCAGGAGTTCGGCATCGGCTTCCCGCCGCGGATCGCCTCGACGACCTGGCGCGGCACGCGCTATTCGATCAACTGGATCCCACTCGGCGGCTTCGTGAAAATGCTCGGCGAGGATGGCGAGATCGAGGCCGAGAAGATGCGCGAGCGCGGCCTCTCCGACGCAGCGGTCGAGAAGGCCATGGTCGGCGCCTTCAACCGCAAGCCGATCCTCGTGCGCCTGGCCGTGCTGCTGGCCGGCGTGGTGATGAACTTCCTCCTGGCGATCGTGCTCTTTGCCGGCGCATTCAGCGTGGCGCAGCCGATTCGCGTTCTGCCCCTGACGATCACCGAGATCCAGCCCGACAGCCCCGCCGAGGGCAAGCTCGAGGTGGGCGACCGCATCACTTCGGCGGACCACGGTTCGTTCGCGACTGCCGGCGCCCTGATCGACTATATCGGCGCCCATGCCGGCGAGGCGGTTTCGCTGCAGGTGGAGCGCGGCTCACGCGACCTCGACGTGACCGTCACGCCCCGCCGCCTGACGCAGGAGCAGCGCGAAGCCGGCGTCGGCGCGGTCGGCTTCGGCCTGCGCGCCGAGACGCGCATGGGGCCACCGGTCGCGAGCTCGCCGCTGGATGCCGTGGCGTCGGGTGCTCGGACCACGGTCGAGCTGGCACGTCAGATCCCCGGCGGACTGGCCAGCACGGTCGCGGGACTCGTCGGGCTCGCGCCGAACACCGGCGACGCGCGCGGGCCGATCGGCATTGCGCAGGTGACCGGCGAGGTGCTCCACCAATCGCTGTTCGACCAGCTCGTCTTCGTCGGCCTGCTGTCGGTCAACCTCGCCGTGCTCAACGTGCTGCCCTTCCCGCCGCTCGACGGCGGCCGCGTGGCGGTCACCGTCCTCGAGGCGGTCCGTCGACGGCGCCTGCCGGCCGAGCGCGAGGCGCTCATCTACCTGACCGGCTTCCTGGTGCTGATCGCGCTCGTGATCCTGATCTCGATCCAGGACATCCAGCGCGTCTCGGGCAGCTAGCGCCACCCCTCCTGTGGCAGGAGGGGCTGCCGGCTGATATACTTCGCCAAGGTTTCGCCGGCCGTGCTGAAGCCAACTATACGAAGCGTCGTAACGTGGGTCGGTTCGCCAGCCCACGTTTGTTTTTGAGAAGTGCGGAGGTGCGATGGTGAGCCGAGACTTCATCGGAGCCCTGCTGCAGCTGAATGCCGAGAAGGGCGTGCCGAAGGAGATCCTGATCGAGACGCTCGAGCAGGCGATCGAATCGGCCTACCGTCGCAACGCCGAGGCGCCGGAGAACGTCGTCGTGCGAGTCGACCCCGAGTCTGGCCAGATCAGCGTCTTCCGCGAGTACGACGTGGTCGCCGGTCCCGAAGAGGTCGAAGACCCCGAGCTGCAGATGACCGCCGCCGATGCCCAGAAGATCGATCCGTCGACCGGCGTGGGTGGCAAGGTCCGCGTACCCGAGAATGTCACGCAGGCACAGCTCGGCCGCATCGCCGCGCAGACCGCCGGCCAGGTCTACCGCCAGCGCCTGCGCGAGGCGGAGCGCGACGTCGTCTACGGGCAGTACGCGAGCCGCGAGGGCGAGATCATGACCGGCGTGGTGCATCGCACCACCGAGTCGGCGGTCGTGCTCGACATGGGCAAGGGCGTCGAAGCCGTGCTCGCCGTCAGTGAGCAGTTGCCCAACGAGCACTACCGCATCGGTCAACATCTGAAGGTCTACGTGCTGGAGGTGCGTCGCACGACGCGTGGCCCCGTGCTGGTCGTGAGCCGCACGCACCGCGGCTTCCTGCGACGGCTCATGGAGATGGAGATCCCCGAGATCTACAACGGCACGGTGGTGATTCGCGGCATCGCCCGCGAGGCAGGCAGCCGCTCGAAGGTCGCCGTCGAGAGCCGGCAGCAGGGCGTCGACGCGAAGGGTGCCGCCGTCGGCCAGCGCGGTGCCCGGATCCAGGCGATCGTCGCCGAACTGAACGGCGAGAAAGTCGACGTCGTGCTCTGGCACGAGGATCCGGCGCAGTACGTCGCCGAGGCGCTGTCGCCGGCGGAGGTGCTCAACGTGCGCATCGACGAGGAGCACAAGATCGCCAACGTGGTCGTGCCCGAGCGTCAGCTGAGCCTGGCGATCGGCAAGGAGGGGCAGAACGCGCGCCTCGCCGCGAAGCTCACCGGCTGGCGCATCGACATTCGCTCGGATGCCGGCGTGGCCGCTGCTGCCGGCGGTGAGTCAGGCGATGGCACGGCGGCCGCGACGGAGGCGCACGCCGATGCCGAAGCGGCGACCTGACCATATCCCGATGCGAACCTGCGCGGTCTGCCGGCAGGTTCGCCCCAAGCGATCGATGACCCGGCTGGTGCGCAGCGCCGACGGGACGGTCGCTCCCGATCCGAGCGGCAGGGCCGCCGGCCGGGGAACGTATGTCTGTGATGACCCTGCCTGCCGGGAGCCGCGACGCCTGGCCGAGGCAGTGCAGCGAGCGCTCGGCGCGGCGATTGAGCCGGACGCGCTCGTGATCGAGGAGAAACATGCCGCCACGTAGATATCAACCGCGCCGCGGGCCACGCCCGCAGCGACGCCGCAGCGGCCCGCCGGCCGGCGCCGTCGCGACCGAGACCGCCGCCGCTGCCATCCGCCAGCAGGGACCGGTCGAGCTGCCGAGCTCGATCGCCGTCAAGGACCTGGCCACCGCGCTGGCGGTGAGCGCCTCGGACATCATCAAGGAGCTGATCCGCAACGGGATCTTCGCGACGGTCAACCAGACGATCGACTTCGACACCGCCTCGCTGGTCGCCGCCGAGCTGGGCTACGAGGTCGCCGAGAGTGGCGCCACCCAGCGCGCCGCCGCCGAGGCGGCCGCGCAGCAGGAGATCGTCGCCCCGGGGTCGGACGAGGAGGGCGCCGGCAAGCCGGTGCTCTGGACCGAGGAGCATCCCGAGGAGCTGGTCACGCGCGCCCCGATCGTGGCGGTGATGGGCCACGTCGACCACGGCAAGACAAGCCTGCTCGACGCGATCCGCAGCACGAAGGTGGCGACCGGTGAGCGCGGCGGCATCACCCAGCACATCGGCGCCTCGGAGATCGTCCACAACGACAAGCGCATCGTCTTCCTGGACACGCCCGGCCACGAGGCATTCACCGCGATGCGTGCCCGCGGCGCCCAGGTGACTGACATCGCGGTCATCGTGGTGGCCGCCGACGACGGAGTGATGCCGCAGACTCGCGAGGCGATCGATCACGTGCGCGCGGCACGCGTGCCGATGATCGTGGCGATCAACAAGATCGACAAGCCGGATGCCAATCCCGACCGGGTGAAGCAGGAGCTCGCCGACATGGGCGTGCTCATCGAGGAGTACGGCGGCGACGTGATCGCCGTGCCGGTGAGCGCCAAGCAGCACATCGGCCTGGATTCGTTGATGGAGATGATCCTGCTAGTCGCCGACCTGCAGGAACTGAAGGCCAACCCGAAGCGTGCCGCGGTCGGCACGATCGTCGAGTCGAAGGTCGACAAGGGCCGCGGCACGGTGGCCACCGTGCTGGTCCAGACCGGCACCCTGCGCACCGGCGACATCGTGGTGGTGGGACGCACCTTCGGCCGCGTCCGCGCCCTGCAGAACGCCGCCGGCAAGCGCGTCAAGCAGGCCGAGCCGGCCAGCGCGGTCGAGATCCTGGGCCTCAACGAGGTGCCGGAGGCGGGCGACATCCTGCGCGTGGTCGCCGACGAGAAGACGGCCCGCGAGCAGGCCGAGGCGGCTGCTCGGCATGCGGCCGGCGGCGATGGCAAGACGGCGTTCAGCCTCGAGGACATCAGCGCCCAGATCCAGGCGAGCGAGGTCAAGGAGCTGCGCGTGGTGCTGAAGACCGATGTCCAGGGCTCGCTCGGCGCCATCCGGCACGCCCTGGAGCGGCTCAACACGTCCGAGGTGCGGATCAACATCATCCGCGAGGGCGCAGGCGACATCAACGAGTCAGACGTGCTGCTGGCATCCGCCTCGGATGCGATCGTGGTCGGCTTCAACGCCCGGCCCGATCCCGGCGCGCAACGCGCAATCGATGCGTCCGGCGTGGACGTTCGACTGTACGACGTGATCTACAAACTGACCGATGACATCGGTCTGGCGCTGAACGGGATGCTGGCGCCGAAGATGATCGAGCAGGTCGAGGGGCACGCCGAGGTGCGGATGGTGATCAAGGCCGGCAAGGCCGGCTTCGTCGCCGGCTCGTACGTCACCGATGGGCGGATGGTGCGCGGGGCGGGCGCTCGGCTGTTCCGTGGCGGCAAGCTCGTCGAGGAGACGCGCATCGACTCGCTGAAGCGCTTCAAGGACGACGTCCGCGAGGTGGCCGCCGGCTTCGAGTGCGGCATCAGCCTGTCAAGCGGCGACATCGCCGAGGGCGACGTCATCGAGTGCTTCCAGATGGTGGCCGAGCAGCGCGGCTGAGCCGCGCTGCCGCGTTCGTCATGACCCAGCGCACGCACCGCCTCGATGCCCAGATCCGCCAGGAGCTCATGGAGCTGCTGCAGCGGGAGATGAAGGATCCGCGTCTGGGGTTCGTGACGATCACCAGCGTCGAGACCGCGCGCGATCTCGGCTCGGCGCGGGTGTGGGTCAGCGTGCTCGGCTCGGAGGAGGAGCGCGAGCAGACGATGCGCGCGCTGTCGGCGGCCGCCCCGTGGTTGCGTCGCAAGCTCGCCGAGCGTCTCGAGATCAGGACCGTGCCGCAGCTGATGCTGCGCCGCGACGACTCGATCGAGACCGGCGATCGCGTGCTGCGCCTGCTGAAAAAGATCGAGGACGAGCGATGAGCCTGGGCGATGTCGCCGACCTGATCCTGTCCGCCAGCCGCGTGACGGCGATCTGCCACGAGAATCCGGATGCCGATACGCTCGGTGCCGCGATGGCCATCCGCCTGGCCGCAGAGCGGCTGGGGAAGCAGGCCGAGGTCGTGTCCGGCGACCCGCCGCCGCCGTTCCTGGCCTTCCTGCCCCGCATCGACGAGGTGACGCGGGCGCCGCAGCTCGAGCCCGACGTCGCCGTGATCGTCGACGCCGGCGACCTGTCGCGGATCGGGTCGGTGGCGCGCGAGCACGCCGAGTGGCTGTCGCGGGCCCGCATCGTCAACATCGATCACCACGTCAGCAATCCGGGGTTCGGCGAGGCGCACTTCATCGAGCCGGCTGCGGCCGCGACCTGCGAGCTCGTGGCGCTGTTGCTGCCAACGCTCGGCGTACCGCTCGACCGCGAGCTCGCGACGTTGCTCATGGCTGGCATCGTCCAGGACACCCACACCTTCGCCCATCCGAATGCAACTCCCCGAACGCTGCGCGTGGCCGCCGAGCTCGTCGAGGCAGGCGCTCCGCTGTCCGCGATCAACCGGGCGGTGTACGCCGACAAGCCGTTCAGCACCCTGGCGCTGTGGGGGCTGATGCTCGCCGGCATCGGGCAGCGCTGCGAGGGCCGGATCGTGCATGCCAGCATGACGCTCGAGATGCTGGAACAGGCGGGCGCCGAGCCGAGCGCCTCGGAGGGGTTCGTCGACCTGCTCGCCTCGACGAAGGCCGCGGATATCACCGTGCTGTTCAAGCAGGCCGATGCGACGACGACGCGCGTCAGCGTCAGGACCACCGAGCGCGCGGATGCAGTGGTGATCACCCGGGCGTTCGGCGGCGGTGGCCACGCACGCGCCGCGGGCTGCACGCTCGAGCAGCCGCTCGACGAAGCGCGCGATCGGGTGCTGGCCGAGTGCGAGGCGGAGCTCGACAGGGCCGGTGCTGGGAGTCGTTAACCTCGACAAGCCGGTGGGGCCGACCTCGCACGACATGGTCGGCCTGCTGCGCCGTCTGACCGGGACGCGGCGCATCGGTCATGCCGGGACGCTCGACCCGCTGGCGTCGGGCGTCCTGCCGATCCTCGTCGGTGCCGCCACCCGGCTCAGCGAGGAGCTGACCGGCGGATCGAAACGCTACGACGCCACGATCCGGCTGGGCTGGCGCTCGGCGACCGACGACGGCGAGGGGCCGGTGGAGCGGGTGAACGCGCCATTGCCCGGCGATGGCGAGGTGCGCGCCGCGCTGGAGCGCTTCGTCGGCACATTCGACCAGCGCCCACCGGCGTTCTCGGCACGCAAGCAGGCCGGGGAGCGGGCGTACCGGGCGGCGCGTGCGGGCGGTGCGCTCGTGCTCGAGCCGCGCCGCGTGACGATCGATGCGATCGACCTCCAGGCGCTGGAGCGTGGCGACGATCGGCTCGACGTCGCCGTTGACCTGCGCTGCGGCGCGGGCACGTACGTGCGTGCCCTGGCCCGGGATGTCGGTGAGCGGCTTGGTTGCGGCGGCTACCTGCTTGCGCTGCGTCGTACCGAGGCCGCGGGGCTGCGGGTCGAACACGGCCTCACGCCCGAGCGGCTCGAAGAGCTGGCGCAGGAGGGACGGATCGGCGAGGCGATGCTGCCGGTGCTCGATCTGCTGCGGCTGCCGCGGGTTCGGCTCGACGCCGACGACGCACGCCGCTTCGCCAACGGATCGCAGCTGCGGGTCGTGGTGCCGGGGAGCGGCAGGCACGCCGTGCTGGCTGACGACCGGCTGCTCGGCATCGGCACCCTTCAGGCCGGGGTGCTCCAACCCGACAAGGTGCTCGTCGAGTGACGCTCGGCGCCGTGCAGCCGATCGCCCTCGACGCACTGCCGAGCATCGGGGCGGCCGTGCTGACGATGGGCGTCTTCGACGGTGTGCACCGCGGGCATCGGCACCTGCTCGACGCCACCCGTGATGCGGCTCGCTCGCGCGGCGTGCCTGCCGTCGCGCTGGTCTTCGATCCGCCGCCGATCGAGGTGCTGCGCCGTGGGACGCGGGTGCGACGCCTGGCGCCGCTCGACGTCAACGTCGCCCGAATCGAGGCGGAAGGGATGGACCACGTCGTCCTGCTCCGCTTTGACGCAGGCATTCGGCAGCTGCCCGCCGAGGCCTTCCTGGACGCGCTCGCGCCGGCGATCGAGCTTCGTGGGCTGGTGATGACACCGGAAAGCGCTTTCGGTCGCGATCGCGAGGGGACGCCCGACGCGCTGGAGGTGCTCGGCCGGCAGCGCGGCTTCGACGTTCTTCGGACGGCGCCGCTCGAAGTCGACGGCGCGGTCGTGTCGTCGACGCGGGTCCGCCAGGCGATCGATGCCGGCGACGTCCGTGGCGCAACGGCGCTCCTTGGCGCGCCGCCGCTGCTGCGCGGGACGGTGGTCAGCGGTGACCGCCGCGGCCGCGAGCTCGGCTTCCCGACGGCGAACCTGGCCTTCGACTACCTGCCAGCGCTGCCGCCGCTGGGGATCTACGTCGGTCGCGTCGTGGTTCCCGAGCGCGGCGTCGGGCCGGGGCATCCCGCCCTGGTGAGCATCGGCGTGCGACCGACCTTCCACCACAGCGGGACGGTCCTGGTCGAGGTCTACCTGCTCGACTTCGACGGCGACCTGTACGACGCGCAGCTCACCGTCGAGCTGCTCGAGCGGCTGCGCCCGGAGCAGCGCTTCGACAGCGTCGACGCCCTCGTCGGACAGATGCGCGACGACGAGCGCCAGGCGCGCGCGATCCTCGGCATCTGAGGCCGAGGTATCCACTGAGCTGTACGGAAAGCGGTCGATGGCGGTTGACCGCGGATTCTGCTAGGATCGCCGACGATAGGAAACGAATGTGGAGGAACGTGTGCCGCTCGCGAAGGAAGCGAAGAGCGAGATCGTCGAAGACTACGCCACGCATGATGGCGATACCGGCTCCCCGGAAGTGCAGATCGCACTCCTCACCGAGCGGATCAAGTCGCTGACCGAACATCTGCGCACCTACCAGAACGACAACCACTCGCGCCGTGGTCTGCTGAAGCTCGTCGGCCAGCGCCGACGCCTGCTGGCCTACCTCGTGCGCAATGATGTCGACCGCTACCGAGCGGTGATCAGCCGTCTGGGGCTGCGCCGCTAGCCGTGCTGACGACCCGGGTGCCGTTCGAGGCTCCTGGGTCCTCGCATATCTCCCCGCCATTTCGACGATGACCGGTGCCTGGGCTCCCGCACCTGATCGAAGCCACCGGAGCCGCGCCCGAATGACCGCCATCCGCCACCGATGCCGCCGCATCGGTCCGGCGTGAGCAGAGCGCCGAGCGCCGAAGAAGAGAACGAGAGAGGAATCAATATCAGTGTCCATCAAGGTTGAGGCCGAGATCGGCCACCAGACCTTCTCGCTGGAAGCGGGAAAGCTGGCCGAGCAGGCCGACGGTGCGGTGCTCGTGCGCTACGGCGACACGGTGCTGCTGGCGACCGCGGTTGCCAGCAAGGAGCCCCGAGAGGGGACCGACTTCTTCCCGCTGACCATCGACTACGAGGAGCGGATGTACGCCGCCGGGAAGATCCCGGGCGGATTCATCAAGCGTGAGTCGCGCCCGTCGGAGGCGGCCATCCTGGCCATGCGCCTCACCGACCGGCCGATCCGGCCGCTGTTCCCCAAGGGCTACCGCAACGACGTGCAGGTCGTGCTGACCGTGCTGTCGGTCGACCAGGAGAACGACCCGGACATCCTCGCCGTCAACGGCGCCTCGGCCGCCCTGTCGGTGAGCGGCATCCCCTTCCAGGGACCGGCCGGGGCGGTGCGCGTCGGCCGCATCGACGGCCAGTTCGTCACGAACCCGACCTACAGCCAGCTCGAGGAGAGCGATCTCGACCTGGTGGTCGCCGGCACCCGCGACGCGGTGATGATGGTCGAGGCCGGCGCCAAGATCCTGCCCGAGGCGACCATGGCGGATGCCATCGAGTATGGACAGCGCGAGCTGCAGAAGAGCATCGAGCTGCAGGACAAGCTGGTGGCCACGGCCGGCACGCCCAAGAAGATGCCGTTCCTCGGCCCCAAGGCTGACTCCGTCGTTAAGCTGGGCAGGGCCCTTGGTTCGGGCGAACCGGAGTTCGTCGTCTTCGACGTCGAGACGACCGCCATGAAGCCGGAGAACGGATACATCGTCGACCTCGCCGCACTGCGCGTTCGCGGCGGACAGGTCGTCGACCGCTTCGAGTCACTGGTGAACCCGGGACGCTCGATCGTCGGCCATCAGGTGCACGGCATCTCGGACCAGGACGTCGCCAACGCGCCGACGGCGGCCGAGCTGCTGCCGAAGTTCGTGGAATGGATCGGCGACGCCGCGGTGGTTGCCCACAACGTCACCTTCGACCTGCCGTTCATCCTGCGGCACCTGCCCAACGACGTGCGCTGGGAGCCGACCGCGATCTACGACACCCTCGAGCTTGCGTACCAGCTCTATCCCGATGCCGGCAGCTACAAGCTCGCCGACCTGGTGCGCTTCGTCTTCGGCCGTGACCACGAGGCCGCGCACCGGGCGATGCCAGACGCGCAGGCGACCGCGGACCTGTTCATCAACCTGACCGATGGCCTGGCCCAGCGCCTGGACGCCGTCCGCGGTGACATCACCGACGAGATCCGTCGTGCGCGCGAGGGCTACAACCGCAGCGAGCAGAACCAGCGCATCGAGGACATCCGGCGCCGGCATGGCATCGGCTCCGGCCTGATGGACGTCCTGCTCAAGGCGACCGTTCGCGAAACGGTGCTGTCGGAGGGGATCCGCATCGATGGCCGCGACACGAGCACCATCCGGCCGATCAGCGTGGAGGTCGGCATCCTGCCGCGCACCCACGGCTCCGGCCTGTTCACCCGTGGCCAGACCCAGGTGCTGTCGATCGCCACGCTCGGCCCATCGAGCGACGTGCAGCGCCTCGACACGATCAGCCCGGAGACGGAGAAGCGCTACATCCACCACTACAACATGCCGCCATACTCCACCGGCGAAGCGAAGTTCATGCGTGGCCCCGGCCGGCGTGAGATCGGCCACGGGGCGCTCGCCGAGCGAGCCCTCATCCCGGTCCTGCCCAGCGAGGCGGAGTTCCCGTACGTCATCCGCGTCGTCAGCGAGGCGGTGAGCAGCAACGGGTCGACGTCGATGGCCTCGACCTGCGGCAGCACCCTGGCGCTGATGGATGCCGGCGTGCCGATCTCGGCACCGGTCGGCGGTGTGGCGATGGGCCTGATCACCGATGCGGCGACCGGCCGCTACGCGGTCCTCACCGACATCACCGGCAAGGAGGACGCTTTCGGCGACATGGACTTCAAGGTGACCGGCACGAGCGAGGGCGTGACGGCGCTGCAGATGGACATCAAGACCGCGGGCATCACTCCCGAGATCCTGCGCGATGCGCTCGAGCAGGCGCGCAAGGGGCGGCTGTTCATCCTCGACAAGATGACGGCCACGATCAGCGCCAGCCGCAGTGAGCTGAGCCAGTACGCGCCGCGGATCATCACCATGAAGATCCCGGTCGACAAGATTCGCGACGTCATCGGCGCCGGCGGCAAGGTGATCCGTCAGATCACCGCCGAGACCGGCACGCAGATTAACGTCGAGGACGACGGCACGATCCAGATCGCGTCGACGTCCGGCGAGGCCTCCGACAAGGCGGTCCGCTGGATCGAGGGGCTGACGCGGGACGTCGAGGTCGGCAAGGAATACCTCGGCAAGGTGACTCGCATCATGAACTTCGGCGCCTTCGTGGAGATCCTGCCCGGCAAGGAGGGCCTGGTCCACATCAGCCAGCTCGCCGACTACCGGGTGCCGCGCGTCGAGGACGTGGTCAGCATCGGCGATGAGCTGATGGTGGTCGTCACCGAGATCGACCGCATGGGCCGCGTCAACCTGTCGCGGCGTGCCGCGATGGAGCGCCACATGGCGAAGGCGGGCGCCAACCAGTCGTAAGGAGGACGGCTCCGGCTCGATGGGCAGCGAGCGGTTGCTGGCGGAGATCGGCGACGAGGTCCGCGCCTGCA
>DASSTC010000069.1:0-41593 GCA_035708065.1 Candidatus Limnocylindria bacterium
GGCACGCCGAGCGCGAGCGCCACGGCACGCAGCTGGGTCTTGTACAGGTCGCCGATCGGCGCGAAGGCGCAGGCCATGTCTCCGTACAGCGTCCCGTAGCCGAGCAGCGCCTCGGTCTTGTTCGACGTGCCGACGACGAGCGCATCGAACGCGGCGGATCGGTCGTAGAGGACGATCATGCGCTGGCGCGCCATGACGTTCCCGCGGCGCACGCGCTGCGCAAGGTCATCGCCGCCGCCGATCAGCTCGAGCATCGGGTCGACCATCGGCGAGATGTCGACTCGCTCGCTGCGGCAACCGAGGGCCTCGACGACCCGCAGTGCATCGGCCTCGGAGGCGGGCGAGGAGCTGCGGTACGGCAGCCGCAGGGCCAGCAGGTTGTCGCCGCCGATGGCACGGGTCGCCAGATAGGCGGCCACCGCCGAGTCGACCCCTCCGGAGAGCCCGATCACCAGCCGGCGGAAGCCGGTCTGCTCCATCTGTGAGCGAATGAAGCCGACGATCAGCTCGATCGCGCGCTGTGGCTCGACCTCGGGCAGCGGGGCCGCATCGGTCATGCGTCCGCCTCCGACGCTGGCAGGTCCGCGCGCGCGGCGATGATCCGATCGAGCTCGCGCGCCGTGAGCTCGAGCCGCTCGTCGGCGAGGAGCGGCAGCGCGTAGCGCTGGGCCGGGATGTCGTCGGTCTCCAGCACGCCGACCACCAGCGCCTCGTCGTAGAGCGGCGCCTCGGCGATGACCGCCCCATCGGCGCCGATCAGCCGTGAGCCGCCCCAGAAGGTGAGCCCCTCCTCGTTGCCGACCCGGTTGCAGAACGCGACGGCGACGGTGCCGAGCAGGGCATACGTCTGCTGCAGGCGCTGCCAGCCAGCGATGGCCGCGACGCCCGCGGCGCTGCCGGGCGCGCGGGCGGGTCCTGCGGCGACGTTGATCAGCAGCGACGCGCCGTCCTGTGCCTGAAGCATCGGCAGGCTCGGGTGCCAGAAGTCCTCGCACACCGACAGGCCGATCCGTTCCAGCGGCGCGCCGACGTCGACCGTCCGGATCGAGTCGCCCGCTGACGTGAAGCGACCCTCGTCGAACAGTCCGTAGGTCGGCAGGTACACCTTGCGATGGAGACCGATCAGCCTGCCGCCCGACAGCAGCGCGGCGCTGTTGCAGAAGCGGTGGTCGGCAGTTTCCTCGACGAAGCCGGTGGCGATCAGCAGCTCGGGCGCTTCGTCGCTGAGCGCAGCCAGGCGTGGATCGCCGGCGCTGATGGCGACCTCGGGCACCAGGTCCTGCAGCAGGTAGCCGGTCAGCGCGAGCTCCGGAAAGACGACGATCTGCGCTCCCTCGTCGTGCGCCCGCCTGACCGATGCAGCGGCGAGCTCCAGGTTCGCCTCCAGCTCACCGAGCCGCGGCGCGACCTGGGCCAGGGCGATCGGGACCTGCACTCAGACCCCGGCGATCTCGTCGCCCGGATCGAACAGCCCGCCGGTGTCGGCGCTCGACGGTGGCGACGTCGGGCCGGTCGCCTCGTCCTCGCTGACCGCGACCGGGGAGCTCGCCGCTGCGGCGTCGCGGATCAGCTCGTCGCGTCGCTCGCCCTGGTCGAGCTCCTCGGCGAAGTGGCAGGCGACCTGGTGCCCGGGCCGCAGCTCACGCAGCGCTGGATCCTCGGTCACGCACCGCTCGGGCTTGCCGAGCCGCTGCCGCAGCCAGCAGCGCGTGTGGAAGCGGCAGCCGGACGGCGGGTTGGCAGGCGACGGGACGTCACCGGTCAGGATGATCCGCCGCCGGCGCTGCTCGACGCGCGGGTTCGGCACCGGGATGGCGGACAGCAGCGCGACGGTGTACGGATGGAGCGGCGCCACGTTCAGCTCCTCCGACGGCGCCAACTCGGCGATCGCGCCCAGATACATCACCGCAATCCGGTCGCTGATGTGGCGGACGACCGACAGGTCGTGGGCGATGAACAGGTAGGTCAGCCCGAATCGGCCCTGCAGGCGCTCGAGCAGGTTGATGATCTGAGCCTGGATCGAGACGTCGAGCGCGCTGATCGGCTCATCGGCGATGATCAGGTCCGGGTTAAGCGCCAGAGCCCGCGCCACGCCGACGCGCTGCCGCTGCCCGCCGCTGAACTCGTGCGGATAGCGATCGCCGTAGTCGGGGTTGAGCCCGACGGTGGCGAGCAGGTCGCGAACCTGCTCCTTGCGCTCCCGCTTCGTCCCGACGCCGTGGATCTCGAGCGGCTCGCCGACGATGCCGGCCACCGTCATGCGCGGGTTGAGGCTGGCGTACGGGTCCTGGAAGATCATCTGCATCCGCCGACGCATACGGTTGAGCCCGCCCGGGTCGAGCGCGGTCAGATCCGTCCCGTCGAGCACCACGCGACCCTCGGTCGGGTCATAGATGCGCACGATCGCGCGCCCGGTGGTGCTCTTGCCGCAGCCCGACTCGCCGACCAGGCCCAGCGTCTCGCCGCGGCGAATGCTGAACGACACCCCATCCACCGCGCGCACGTTGCCGACCTGGCGCTCGAAGAGGATGCCCTCCTTGATCGGGAAGTGGACCTTCAGGTTCTCGACGCGCAGCAGCTCCTCGCCGTCGACGGCGGTCGCCTCGCCGGTCGGCTCCGCCAGGGCGGTCACGGAGCCTCCTCGCCGGCGTAGGCCGCCACGCCGGGCGCTTCCTCGACATCGGCCGCGCTGAAGCCGGCCGGCGGCGGCGCGGGCATGAAGCCGGGACGCAGCGGGCGGCCGGCATCGGCCTCCTCGGCGGTGGGCTGGTTGTGGCAGGCGGCGCGGTGCGTGGCACGCGGTCCGCTGAGCACCGGTGGGGAGGAGATGGCCTCGACGGGTGCCAGCGGCGGGTTCACCGTCCAGCAGCGCTCGATGCGCCAGGCGCAGCGCGGCGCGAATGGGCAGCCGACCGGTGCCTGCCGCTGGTCCGGCGGCGAGCCCTCGATCGGGATGAGCGGCCCCGCCTCGCGCGCGTCCAGCCGTGGAATGGAGTGTAGCAGGCCGACGGTGTACGGGTGGTGCGGCTGCTCGAAGATCTCGGTCGTCGAGCCCGTCTCGACGATGAACCCGGCGTACATCACGTTGATCCGCTGCGTCATGCCCGCCACCACGCCGAGGTCGTGGGTGATGAGGATCACCGACGTCTCGAGCTCGGTGGTCAGCGCCCGCAGCAGCTCGAGCACCTGGGCCTGGATCGTCACATCGAGGGCGGTCGTCGGCTCGTCGGCGATGAGCAGCTTCGGCTCGAGGGCGAGGGCCATGGCGATCATCACCCGCTGTCGCATCCCGCCGCTGAACTGGTGCGGATAGCTGTTCAGCCGGGTCTCGGGATGCGGGATGCCGACGCGCGACAGCAGCTCGATGGCTCGATCGCGCGCCTGGTCCCGGCTGACATGCCGGTGCGCCCGGATCGTCTCGACCATCTGCTCCTCGATGGTCAGCACCGGGTTGAGGCTGGTCATCGGGTCCTGGAAGATCATCGCCACCTCGCGGCCGCGCAGCGCCCGGAGCTCCGACTCCTCCATCGCCACCAGGTCGTTGCCCTCGAAGAGCACCTTGCCGCCGTCGATGTAGCCGGCCGGGCGAGGCAGCAGCCGCATGATCGCCAGGTTGGTGACGCTCTTGCCGCAGCCGGACTCGCCGACGAGGCCCAGGGTCTCGCCCGCGTCAAGGTCGAACGACACGCCGTTCACTGCGTGAACGGTGCCCTCCTGGGTGCGGAAGCGAACGACCAGGTCCTGGACCGACAGCAGCGCCATGTCAGCGCTTCAGCCGCGGGTCGAGCGACTCGCGCAGGCCGTCGCCCAGCAGGTTGAAGCCGATCGCGGTGAGCACGATCGCACCGCCCGGGAAGAGGAGCAGGTACGGCGCCTGGCGCAGGAAGCGGGTGGAGTCGGTGAGCATGGTGCCCCACTCGGCGGTGCGCGGGTCGGGCGGCCCGAGGCCGAGGAAGCCGAGGCCGGCAACGTCGATGATCGCCGTGGCAAGCGCCAGCGTGGCGGCGACGATGAGCGGCGTCAGGGCGTTGGGCAGCATATGGCGGAACAGGATGCGCCATCGTGACGCGCCGAGGGATCGTGCGGCGATGACGAAGTCGGCCTCGCGCAGGCCGAGGAGGCTGCCGCGCAACAGCCGCGCGAAGAGCGGCGTGGTGGTCGCCGCCACCGCGAACATGATCTGCGGCAGGCCACGGCCCAGCCAGGCGACGATCCCGATCGCCAGCAGGATCCCGGGGATCGAGAGCAGCACGTCGACGAAGCGCATCAGCACCGCGTCGACCTTCCCGCCGAACGACCCGGCCAGCGCGCCGATGGTGCCGCCCATGGCCAGGCCCATCAGCACGGCCACCACCCCGACCTGCAGGCTGATCTGGGCGCCGTACAGGATTCGGCTGAACTCGTCGCGGCCCTGCAGGTCCGTCCCGAACCAGTGCGTCGGGCTGGGACCCTTCAGCCGGTTGGCGAGAGACCCCTCGAGCGGACCGTACGGCGCGATCACCGGCGCCAGCGCCGCGGCGAGGACGAAGATCGCGATCAGCGCCAGCCCCACGAGCGCCGGCCCGTTGTGCATGAGCCGGGTGAACGCGTCGCGCCACAGCCCGCGGCTGGCGCGCTCGGCGACGCGACCCGGGACGCTGATGTCGGCGCTGGTCATGAGTAGCGGATCCTCGGATTCAGGAAGGCGTAGCCGATGTCCACGACCAGGTTCACGGCCAGGAAGATCAGCGCGAAGATCAGGATCGAGGACTGGATTACGAAGTAGTCGCGGTTGGTGATCGCGCTGAACACCCAGCGACCGACGCCGTTCCAGGCGAAGATCGTCTCGGTGATGACGGCGCCCGCCAGCAGGCCGCCGACCTGCAGCCCGATGACGGTCGTCACCGGCAGCCAGGCGTTTCGCATGATGTGCCGGTCGTCCACGCGGCGCTCGGTGAGTCCCTTCGCTCGCGCGGTTCGCACGTAGTCCTCGTTGGCGACGTCGAGGACCGCTGCCCGGGTGATGCGGGTGATGATCGCCAGCGGGATCGAGCCGAGCGCGATGGCCGGCAGGACGAGGTGCTTCAGCGCGTCGACGAATGCCTCCGGCCGGCCGGCGATGAGCGTATCGATGAGCATGAAGTTCGTGACCTGCTCGATTCCCAGCCGCGGATCGACGCGGCTCGAGGTCGGCAGCCAGCCGAGCTGCACACTGAAGAAGAACTGCAGCGTCAGGCCCAGCACGAAGATCGGCACGCTGATGCCGAGCAGCGAGATGACCGTCACCACGCCATCGGTCCAGGTCTGCGGGTGGCGCGCCGCCAGCCGGCCGAGCGGGATGCCGACGCCCACCGCGAAGAGGAGCGAGACGAGCGTCAGCTCGATCGTCGCCGGGAAGCGGATCATGAACTCCTGGAGCACCGGCTTGTTGTTGACCACGCTGTGCCCCAGGTCGCCCTGCAGCAGCTGCCCCATGTACTGCAGGTACTGCTGCCACAGCGGCTTGTCGAGGCCGAGCACCTCGCGCAGCGCCTGCTGGGTCGCCGGCGTGGCGTGCTGTCCGAGGATCGCCCTGGTCGGGTCGCCCGGCAGCAGGTGGACGAAGGCGAAGAGCACGACCGACAGCCCGATGAGCACCGGGATGGCGCCCAGCAGCCGTCGGATGATGTACTTGCCCATCGCTGGTCCTCGCGGTGCTCCGGGGTGAAAGCGGATCGGCCGGCTGCCAGGACCCGGGGGTCCCGACAGCCGGCACTGGTGGTTACGCTTGCCCGCTCAGGCGGGCGGGATGCCTACTTGTCGAGCCAGGCGGTGTTGAAGTACTCGTTCAACGCGCCGCTGCCGACGACACCCTTCACGTACGCCTGTGCAGCCAACGGCGGGGTCGAATGCACCAGCGGCACCGTCGGGAGATCCTGGCCCAGGAGGTCCTGCGCCTTCTCCCACAGCTGCTTCTGGGTCGCCTCGTCGGTCGCGGCCAGCGCGTCGCGCATGGCCTTGTCGACCTCGTCGTTCTTGTACCCGAACTCGGGATTCGGCTTGCCGTCCTTGTACCCGAAGAACGTGGTGATGAAGTTGTCCGGGCCTGCCCAGTCGCAGGTCCAGCCGATCAGCCACATCGGGTAATCGCCGACGGATTCCGCATCGAGGTAGTCCGGGTTCCAGGTGGCGGTGTGCGGATTGACGGTGAAGCCAACCGCCTCCAGGTCACGCTGGATGGCCTCGAACAGCCCCTTCGGGTCGGGCATGTACGGCCGCGCCACGTCCGACGGGTACCAGAAGTCGATCGTCGGGTTCGAAACGCCCGAGCTCTTGATCAGCTCCTTGGCCTTCTCCGGGTCGTAGGTGGGCAGATTGAGCGCCTTGTAGAACTGTGTGGCCGGCGGCATCCAGTTGTCGGCCGGAACCGCGGCGCCCGCGTAGAACGCGTCGATGTAGGACTGCTTGTTCACCGCGTAGCCGACGGCCTCGCGGATGTCGTGGTTGTCGAGCGGGGCCTTCGTGTCGTTCATCGCCAGGTTGGCGACGTTGCACGACTCGCCACGATCGATGACCTGCAGGTTGGAATCGGTCTTGGCCGTCTCGGCATCGACCGGCGCGATGGTCTGGGCCAGGTCGACATCGCCTGCCGCCAGCGCGTTGTACTCGGCAGTCTGGTCACCGAACGGGCGGAACACGATCTCGTCGAGATGCGCCACGCCGTCCTTGTTCCAGTAGTCGGGGTTCTTCTCGATCGTGACGTGGTCACCGCTGACCCATTCCTTGAACTTGAATGGGCCGGTGCCGATCATGCCCGCCGTCTGCGCGTACGGGTTCTTCTTGATGTCGGGGTTGTTGGCGTCGCCCTTGTCGAGCGCCGTCGGGCTGGAGATGAAGAACGGCGTCAGCGTCTGGCTGATCAGGAAGTTCGACTGCGGCTTCTTGAGCTTGATGGCGACCTCGAAGTCGCCGTTCGTGGTGACCGAGTCGATGTTCGTGCTGGAGCCGAAGCCGCCGAAGACGGCGCCGAAGTAGTAGGCGTTCGCCTGCAGGCCTTCGGGGAAGTTGATCCAGCGCTCGTAGTTCACCTTCACCGCCTCGGCGTTGAAGTCGGTCCCATCGTGGAACTTCACGCCTTCGCGCAGCTTGAAGGTGTACGTCAGGCCATCGTCCGAGACGGTCGGCAGCTCCGACGCCAGGATCGGCTGGATGTCGCTGATCGAACCGGGTGCGAGGCCGACGAGGCCCTCCATCACCTGGTTCATGACGTACGACGAGTTGCTGTCGCTGATCAGCGCAGGATCGAGGTTATCGATCTCGCCGGGGAGCGCCACGACCATCGTGCCGCCCTCCTTGACCTGGGCGCCCGGAGTCGGCGCGGTGCTGCCCGACGCGGGCGCAGACTGCGTCGCGCTCGGGCTCGAGCTCGTCCCGGGGCTGCCGCACGCGGCGAGCAGCAGGACGAGACCCATCGCAAGGGGTAGGAGTTTCCGTCTGGGCATGTGTTCCTCCAACTGATCGCTCATTCCGGGCTCCGCGTGACCGATGCGGCGAGCCGGCTGGCGTGGTGGCTACCGGATACTACCGGCTGGGTGCTTGCTTGGTTCAGTGATCAGGTCGCCTCGGCGATCGGCTCCGGCGGCTCGCTGGCCGCGGTCGATGCGCCCGTCGTCTGGGTCGTGGCTGCCGGCGCCGCGGCCGGCGGTGATGCCGGCCGCCCGTTGGACGAGGTGACGTGCGCGACGCCGACGTCGCTCTTCAGCGCCTCCTCGGCATAGTGGCAGGCGGCCCGGTGGTCCTCGCCGATGAGCCGCAGCTCCGGGTCGATGGTGCGGCAGTTCTCCGGGCGGCCGAGCCGCTCGTAGAGCCAGCACCGCGTGTGGAAGCGGCAGCCGGACGGCGGGTTGGCCGGCGACGGCACGTCGCCGGTCAGGATGACGCGCTTGCGGCGGCGCTCGGTCTTCGGGTTCGGCACCGGCACGGCGGACAGCAGCGCGCGGGTGTAGGGATGCCCCGGAGTCTCGTAGATCGCCGATGGCGGACCGATCTCGACCATCGTGCCGAGGTACATCACCCCGACGCGATCGCTGATGTGGCGTACCGCCGACAGGTCGTGCGCGATGAACAGGTAGGTCAGCCCGAACTCCTCGCGGAGGTCGACGAGCAGGTTCATGACCTGCGCCTGGATCGAAACGTCGAGGGCGCTGATCGGCTCGTCGCAGACGATGAACTCCGGCTCGACCGCCAGGGCACGGGCGACGCCGATGCGCTGGCGCTGGCCGCCCGAGAACTCATGCGGGTAGCGATTCGTGTAGTTCGGGTTGAGGCCGACCAGCCGCAGCAGCTCGCGGACGCGGGTGTCCTTCTCCTTGCCCTTGGCCAGGTGGTGCGTCTCGATCGGCTCGCTGACGATCGAGCCGACCGTCATGCGCGGGTTCAGGGAGCTGTACGGGTCCTGGAAGATGATCTGCATCCGGCGCCGCATGCGGCGCAGCTCGTTACGCGACAGCGACGCGAGGTCCTTGCCGTCGAAGCGGACCGTCCCGCCGGTCGCCTCGCGCAGCCGGATCAGCGCTCGGCCGGTCGTGCTCTTGCCGCAGCCGGATTCCCCCACCAGGCCGAGCGTCTCGCCCTTGCGGATCTCGAAGGTGACGCCGTCGACGGCGCGGACGTCGCCGACCTTGCGCTGGAAGAAGCCACCGAAGATCGGGAAGTAGATCTTCAGGTCTTCGGCTTCGACGAGGTTCTGCCCGGGGACGATGGCCTCGGCCGTCACTTGATCCAGCCCCCCGGCTCGGTGCCCCAGCACCTGGCGAAGTGGCGCGGCTCGTCGCGGGCAGTGAGCTCCGGCTCGTGCTCGGTGCACACCTCGCGAGCGTAGCTGCAGCGAGGCGCGAAGCGGCAGGCGTCGGCCGGATCGATAAGGTCCGGCGGCAGGCCCTCGATCGTGCGCAGGCGCGCGCCGCGCTCCTCGTCGAGCCGTGGCAGCGAGTCCATCAGGCCCCAGGTGTACGGCATCCGCGGTCGCTCGAAGATGTCGTCGACGCCGGCCGTCTCGACGATGCGCCCGGCGTACATCACGTTGACCCGGTTGCACATCCCGGCGGCGATGCCCAGGTCGTGGGTGATGAGGATCACCGCCGTCCCGAACTCCTCGGAGAGCGAGCGGATGAGGTCGAGGATCTGCGCCTGGATCGTGACGTCGAGCGCGGTGGTCGGCTCGTCGGCCAGCAGCAGCATCGGGTCGCAGGCGAGCGCGATGGCGACCATCACGCGCTGGCGCATGCCGCCCGAGAATTGGTGCGGATAGTCGTGCATTCGGTCCCGCGCTCGCGGGATGCCGACCTTGTTGAGCAGCTCGGCGGCACGGTCATCGGCCGCCTTGCGGGACAGGCCAAGGTGCAGCTTGGCCGACTCGGCGATCTGGAAGCCGATCGTCAGCGTCGGGTTCAGGCTGGTCATCGGGTCCTGGAAGATGAAGCCGATCTTCTTGCCGCGCAGCAGCCGCATCTCCTCCTCGGAGAGCTTCAGGACATTGATGCCGTCGAAGATCACCTCACCGCCGACGATCCTGCCCGGCGGGTTCGGCACGAGCCGCGTCAGCGACAGCGCCGTGACGCTCTTGCCGCAGCCCGATTCCCCGACCAGGCCGAGCGTCTCGCCGTAGTCGAGCTCGAAGCTGACGTCGTCCACGGCGTGGACCACGCCGTCGCGGGTGAAGAAGTGGGTGGTGAGGTTGCGGACCTCGAGCAGCTTGCGCGCATGGCGGGTATGCGCGTCCGAGAGCTGCTCGGCGAGGCGTCGTCCTTCCTCAGTGGCGACCTCCACCTCGTCGGGGAGCTCGGTGACCTCCGGAGCTGCGGTCCGGCGGTCGTCGTCGGTCAACGTCAAGTTACTGCTTCCCCTTGAGCTTCGGATCGAGGGCGTCGCGCAGTCCGTCGCCCAGCCAGGTGAAGCTGAGCAGGGTCAGCGCGATGGCGATGGCCGGGAAGATGACCAGGTGCGGCTGGGTGCCCATCCAGCTCTTCCCGTCGAAGATGAGCTTGCCCCACGACGCGCGCGGAGCATTGACGCCGATGCCGATGAACGACAGCGTCGCCTCGGTGAGGATCGCGCCCGGGATGCCGAGCGTGACGGCCACGATGACCGGCCCGATGGCATTCGGCAGCAGGTGCCGGGTCACGATGCGCCGGTCGGACACGCCGATGGCGCGTGCCGCCTCGACGTACTCGGTCTCCTTCAGGCTGAGCAGCTGGCCGCGCACCAGGCGCGCCATGGTGACCCAGGCGACGAGACCGATGGCCACGTACACCAGCAGCAGGCCGTCGAGCGCCGAGCCGAACGGGGTGTCGCGCAGGGTCACGGTCATCAGGATGATCAGCAGCAGGTCGGGGAAGGCGTAGATGACGTCGGTGAAGCGCATCAGGTAGCTGTCGATGCGGCCGCCGAACCAGCCGGCGACGGCGCCGACCGGCACGCCGATGAAGAGGACGACGAACTGCACGACGACGGCGACGCTGAGGCTGATGCGCGCGCCGTCCAGCAGGCGGCTGAGCAGGTCACGGCCGAGCTCATCGGTACCGAGGAATCGGCCCGCCGTGAACGGCGGGACCGGCTGGTTGTTGTTCGCCACCAGGATCGCGTAGTCCTGGTAGGCGTAGTTGTACGGCGTCAGATACGGACCGAACACGCCGACGATGATGAGCAGCACCACCAGGATCGCGCCGACGACCGCGAGCCGGTTTCGTACGAGGCGGCCCAGCGCGTCACGCCACAGGCTGGTTGGCTTCTGACTCCGTGTCGCCGGAGCCTCGAGAGCTCCCGTCTGGGTTGCCATGTCGAACTCGTCCTAGCTGTAGCGGATGCGTGGATCGATGAAGGCGTATGCGATGTCGACGATCAGGTTCATGACCGCGATCGTCACGGCGAAGAGCACGGTGAGCGCCATGATCAGTCCATAGTCGCGCGTGCCGATCGAGGTGATGTAGAAGGCGCCGATGCCCGGGATGGTGAAGATCGTCTCGATGATCAGCGATCCGGTCACCAGGAAGGCGAAGATCGGCCCGAGGATGGTGATCACCGGGATCAGCGCGTTGCGGATCATGTGGATCACCACGATCGTGCGCTCACGCAGGCCTTTGCTCTGCGCGGTGCGCACGTAGTCGCGGCGGGTCACCTCGAGCATCGATGCGCGCGTGTAGCGGGCGATGCTGGCGATGGCGAAGCCGGAGAGCGCGATGGTCGGGAGGACCCAGTATTCCGGGCCGCGCCAACCTCCCGTCGGGAACCAGCCGAGGTTCACCGCGAAGATGAGCTGCAGGAAGACCGAGATGATGAAGCTCGGGGTCGCCACGCCGATGACCGAGATCGTGGTGGCGACGTAGTCGGGCAGCTTGTTCTGGCGAAGCGCGGCGATCACGCCGAGCGGCACGCCGACGACGACGGACAGCAGGAAGGCCATGCTCCCCAGCTGGACCGATGCCGGCAGACCCTGGAACAGGATGTCGTTGACCGTCCGGTTGCGGTAGCTGTACGACGGGCCGAAGTCGCCGACCAGCATGTTGCCGACCCAGCGGACGTACTGCACCGGGACCGGGTCGTTCAGCCCGTACTGGCGCTCCAGGTTGCGGACGATCACCTCGGGCAGGCGACGACCGCCGGGGCCGGACGAGTCGAACGGGCCACCGGGTGCGGCATGCATCAGCGCGAAGGTGATCATGGTGACCACGAGGAGGACCGGGATCATCCACAGCAAGCGTCGAACGATGTATGCGGCCATATGTCGGCTCCGGTGCTTCCTTTGTCACGCGCTCGGTCATGTCGCGCCGTGCGAATCGAGAGAGTGTAGTGCAGTCGCTCCGACGGCCGCGCGCCCCGGACAGCGAGCCCGGGACGTGCGGCCGTCGGGTGGACCGGCGGACCGGTCCACCCGACTGATGGTGCGTCAGACGATCACGTCGCTCAGTGCGGGGCGATCGAGATCAGCTCCGGGAAGGTCATACCAGTGGTGCTGTCCAGACCCGTCGCGGTCAGCGTCACGTACGGCTTGATCGCGGTGAAGCGACCGTACCAGTAAATGAAGATGGCCGGGGCGTCCTCGACGAGCACTTCCTGCGCCTGGTTGTAGGTCGCGATCTGTGTGTCGAAGTCTGGCTCGGCGTTCGCCTTCTTCACGAGGTCGTCGTACTCCTTGCTGCAATAGCCGGAGTCGTTGTTCCCCGAGTCGCAGGTGAACAGGCTCAGGAAGTTCTGCGGGTGCGGATAGTCCGCCGACCAGCCGAGGCGGAAGACGTCGTACGGGTCCTTCGCCAGCTGCTCGAGGTACGTGTTCCACTCCACGCCAGTCAGCTTCGCCTCGATGCCGAGGTTCGTCTTCCACTGTGCCTGGATGAAGGCCATGATCTGCTCGTGCCCGGAATCAGCGTTGAATCCGAGCTCGATCGGGATGTCGGCCGCAGAGCTGACGCCCAGATCACCGAACGCGGTCTGCAGGTCGGCCTTGGCCTTCTCAACGTCGAACTTCAGCCCGATGTCCGGCTGGTTGCCCGGCATGCCCTTCGGCACCATGCTGGTCGCCGGCGTACCGACGCCCTGGCGGACGGTGTCGATCAGCGTCTGCCGGTCGATCGACTCGGACAGCGCATGGCGCAGGGCCTTGCTCTTGGCAACCGCACCGTCCTTGTTCTTCAGGTCGAAGCCAAGGTAGTAGGTCGCCAGGGTGTCGCCCTGCAGAACCTCGTCCGGATGCTCGGAGCGCATCTGCGCCGCGTTGGCATTCGGGATGGCAGCCATGTCGATCTCGTTGGCCTGATAGGCCGCGAAGGCCGCATCCGGATCCTTGAAGATCCGAACGTCGATCTCGTCGACCGACGGCTTGGTACCACCGACCCAGTTCTCATTCGGAACCAGGGTGAGGCTCTCGTTGTGGCTCCAATCCTGGAGCTTGAACGGGCCGCTCGAGATGTAGTTCGCCGCCTCGGTGTAGTCCTTCTGGTCCGTCCAGCCCTCCTTGAGCGGGGAGGTCAGCCACATGGTGGTGATGAACGGGAAGTACGACGCCGGCTGTGACAGCGTGACCTCGACGGTCTTCGGGTCGGGGGCCTTGACGCCCAGGGCGTCCAGGGCCGTCTTGATGGCCGCCTCGTCGAAGTCCTTGCCCTCGTCGGGGACGAGGCCCAGGAGATCGGACGCGCCCTTGATGTCGCCCGCGATGTAGGCGTAGTCAGACGCCGTGTGCGGATCGAGCAGGCGCTTGATGCTGCGGACGAAGTCCTCGGCGACGATATCGGTGCCGTCGCTGTACTTCACGCCGTCCTTCAGGGTGTATGTGACGGTCAGGCCGTCATCGCTGACCTTGAAGTCGCTGGCCAGGCCACCGTCGGTGACCGCCTCGAGCGTCTTCGGGTCGTACCACAGCAGCGGTCGC
The DNA here is from genome assembly GCA_035708065.1 of Candidatus Limnocylindria bacterium. Lineage (GTDB taxonomy): Bacteria > Chloroflexota > Limnocylindria > QHBO01 > QHBO01 > JAICUY01. The sequence goes on from DASSTC010000069.1 coordinate 13,385, forward strand.
TGAACCGAGTTCAGCACGAGAATTGAGCCGCTGTCCGTGGCCAGGTTCGGGTCGAGGCTCGCCGGCTCGGTCGTGGTCGGGAGCGTAAATGTCCCGCCCGTCGCCGCCGGCGTGCTCGGCGCCGCCGATCCGGAGCCACTCGGTGCGTTCGTGGCGCTGGGGGACGGGTTGCCGCCTCCGCAGGCCGCGAGCACCAGGCTCAGGACCATCGTGACTCCGAGGAGTCGCTTATTCCACATAGATTCCTCCAGAAGCCGTTGTCACGGCAAGTTGCGAGGTCGCCGCATGCCTGCGGCGCGTCGGCCTGACCGCCATGAGCTCGAGTCCTCGATGCTCGCGGTGACCGTCGAGATCATGACGCGATCGTCGCGGTTTTCGCCCTCCTTCTCTCCTCCATCAATGTCAAGCCTCGGTGGGGGCTTACGGGGCATCCTCGGAGCAAACCGTCACGCGGACGGAAAACGGCACGGGAATCGTTGCCCCGGCCCGGGCGACAGAGCGCGCACATGATGTCCCGGCCCTGTATCCGCCGTCAAGGAGCACACCGAAGCCTCCACTCCTTGGCTATCAATACCCCCGGAGCGCTCGCCGGGTTCAGATTCTGCCCGACCGGGCACGGTCTGCGTGCGCGATCAGCGCATCCACGCGTAGCCGGTCGCGGTCGCGATCGCGTCGGCCCGCACGCCCCGGCCGCTGATCTCGAAGCTCCGCGGCTTCCCATCGTTCAGCGGCTCGGTGGCCGAGCTGTCGACCACGGCGCCGGCAAAGTCGCCCTGCGCGTCGAAGAATGCGACGCCCACGGTCGGTGGCCGGAAGCGCTTCACGCCGTTCGGCTCGCGGATCGTGCCGCGCACGGTCGTCACCCCATCCTTCGTGTCCCAGCTCAGCTCGCTCACCTCGAGCGGCACCGACGGCACGTCGTCCATGCCGCGCGTCGGGCAGTATTTGATGTGCGTGTCCAGGCTGCCGATCTGGCCGGTGCCGTCGACCTTCATGCCGCCCATCAGGTAGACGCCCTCTTCGCCCGGCTGCAGGATGGCCGGCGACGGGAAGAAGCGGCCCTGCCGCGTGCCGAACGCCGTCTCGCCGTCCTTCCACTCCATGCGCACCATCGGCTCGTAGAGCTGCTTGGGCTCGTAGTCGTACAGGGTGTTGAGGAAGGTCACCGGCTCCTCGCCGACGTTGCGCAGGGTGAACAGCATCGTCGCGTAGCCGTCGACGACCTGCACCTGCTGGGTCGACTCGCCGCGGAAGGGCTTCACCGGACCGGGCGCCGGCGGCACCTCGAAGCGAGCCTCCTGCGATCCGGCCGCGGAGGGGCTCGCCGCCGGCGGAGAGGGCGCGCTGCAGGCAGCGGTGAGCAGGGCGACGGCCAGCAGGCCGGCGAGGCGGCGACGCATCAACGCATGATGCCCGCGACCGACTCCTCAGGCTCCGGAAGGACGACCATCGAGATCGGCTGCGCGAAACGCGCTCGGCCGGTGGCCGGCCCGATCGGCACGGGCGGTGAGTAGGGATCGCCGATCGGCCAGATGATCCCACCCGGCGGGACGAAGCTGGCGACCTGCACATGACCCATGCGGCCGAGCGTCGACGCGGCCGGGTGACCCCGGGGCGCGTCGAGCTGCGCGCGAGAGATGACGAGCACGAGCGCCACGAGCGCCCCGGCGCCGGCGACGCGCAGCGCCTGGCCGACCCCGAGCAGTCGTGCCCGCCAGCTCAGCGGTGTACCGCTCTCTGCGATCGCCCGGGCGCGGACCGTCGACCAGGAGGTCGCCGGCTCGGCTCCCTCCACGCGCTCGCGCAGCGCACGCTGCAGCTGCAGCACGAAGGCACGATCGAGGCCGACCTCCTCGCGACAGCGAGCGCAGGTCTCGAGATGCTCCAGGTGAGGAGCCGAGCGCCGGTCGAGCGGTCCGAACCGGAAGCGCTCGATCAGCTCGCGGGCGACCTTATGGCAGCTCATCGGTCGCAAGCCTGGCAGTGCTCGGTACGCCGGCGCGGCGCTCTGCGGGCAGCAACGATCGAAGCGCCTTGAGGGCGTAGTGCAGCCGAGACTTCATGGTGCCCACGTGGCAGTCGGCGATCTCGGCCGACTCTGCGAGCGAATAACCATGCAGGTAGTAGAGGATGATGGCGGTCTGCTGCTTCGGCGGAAGGGCGTCGATGCCGCGCTGCAGCACCTCGATGATCTCCCGTGACTCGACGACCTGCTCGGGGCGCGACGTCAGGTCGGCAACGAGGTTCACGATGAGCGCGGTGAGCGGCTCCGCGAACGTTCGCTTGCGGCGCGAGATGCGGCTGTAGCACAAGTTGGTGGTGACGCGCTGCAGCCACGGCAGCGGCGAAACGTCGCGGCGCAGCCGATGCCGAACGCGGTAGGCCTTGACGAAGCAATCCTGCAGGATCTCCTCAGCGAGGAACGGGTCACGCGTAATCGCCAGCGCGGTGGTGTACACCGGCCGCTTGTAGGTATTGAAGAATTCCTCGAACGCATCCATCTCACCCGACTGCATGCGCTCGACGAGTCCGTCCGGCTGGCTCGTCATCACTGGCACCCCGTGCTCCCACCGCCGCTCGGTAGTGATACTACCCCGGATACGGCGGGGCGGTTCAGTCCGCCTCCGGACCGATGCGATGACGCAGGTCGGGCCGCCGCGCCGCGGCGGCCTCGTCCAGTCGACCGACCGGCGTGCTCACCGGGCTGTGCCTGACCGATTCCGGATCGTGCTCGGCGCGATCGGCGATGTCGTGCATGATGGTCAGGAACTGATCGAGCGTCTCGAGCGACTCGGTCTCGGTCGGCTCGATCATGAGTGCCTCCTCGACGATCAGCGGGAAGTAGATCGTCGGCGGATGGACGCCGGCATCCAGGATCGCCTTGGCCATGTCGAGCGTCGTGACGCCGTGCTGGCGCTTCTGCCGACGACCGGAGAAGACGACCTCGTGCTTGCAGATGCGGTCGTAGGGCAGGTCATAGGCATCGGCCAGGCCGACGCGCAGGTAGTTGGCCGCCAGGACGGCGTCGTCGCTGACGCCGCGCAGGCCACCGGCGCCATTGCTGCGGATGTAGGTGTAGGCGCGCACGAACATGCCGAAGTTGCCGGTGTGCATGCGCACCTTGCCGATGCTCCGCGGTCGGTCGCCCTCGAGCGCCCAGCGGGCCCCGGGCGTCGAGCGGCCGGCCCAGGCGTTGCGCCGCACCTCGTCGGGGTCCCCCTCGACCAGTGTCGGCAGCTGGACGGGCAGGAACGGCGCGAGCCGCTCGCCGACGCCCACCGGTCCCGCTCCCGGGCCTCCGCCGCCGTGCGGCGTGCTGAACGTCTTGTGCAGGTTGAAATGCATGACGTCGAAGCCTGCCTCGCCGGGACGGAATCGGCCGAGGATCGCATTCAGGTTGGCGCCGTCCATGTAGGCGATCGCTCCCGCCTCGTGGACCGCCGCGACGACCTGGTCGATCTGGTCCTCGAAGATGCCGATCGTGCTCGGGTTGGTGATCATCAGCGCCGCGACATCGGGCCCCAGCGCTCCGCGCAGCGCGTCGAGGTCGATGCCACCGCGCTCGTTCGACGGGATCGTGACCGTCTGGTAGCCGACCATGCTGGCCGTCGCCGGGTTCGTGCCGTGCGCGCTGTCGGGAATGAGCACCTTGCTGCGCTGCTCACCCTCGCCCCGTGAGCGGTGGTAGGCGCGAGTCATCAGCAGGCCGGTCAGCTCGCCTTGGGCGCCGGCCGCGGGCTGGAGGCTGACCGCGTCGAAGCCACTGATCTCCTTGAGCAGCTCGGCGAGCAGCCACTCGAGGGCCAGGCTGCCCTGCGCCAGGGCGTCGGAATCGAGCGGGTGCGACTCGGCGAAGCCGGGCAGGCGCGCGGCCCACTCGTTCACCTTGGGGTTGTACTTCATAGTGCACGAGCCGAGCGGATAGAAGTTCAGGTCGATGGCGTAGTTCAGGTGTGCCAGCCGGTTGAAGTGGCGCAACAGGTCGAGCTCGCTGACCTCGGGCAGGCGTGGCGCCTCCTCGCGCCTGACCGATGTGGGCAGGTGCGGCTGGCCGGCGGCCGCTCGGCGCGCCGCGTCCGATGCGGCCGGGAAGCGGACCGCCCGGCGGCCCGGTCGCGACGCGTCGAAGATCAGCGGTTCGACGATCCCCAGCTCCTCGCCGCCCTGTGGCGACTGGAAGGCCGCGCCGCGGCCACTGGCGTCGGACGGGCTGACGGGTCGCTCCGCGATGCTCATCGCGTCGCCTGCAGGGCCGTAACGAGGCGCGCGACGTCATCGTCGGTGGTCAGCTCGGTGGCGGCCAGCAGCAGCGTGTCGTCGAGCTGCGGGTAGTGGTCCCACAGCGGGTAGCCGGCGACGATCCCCTGCTGGCACAGCGCGGCATGGCGTCGCGCGGCGTCCGGGATGCGGATGGCCACCTCGTTGAAGTACGGTGCCGAGAAGCGGCGCTCGCCGACACCGGCGGCCTCGATCGCCGCCGCGGCGTGCCGCGCCTGGACGGTCGAGAGCTCGGCGACCTCGCGCAGCCCCTCGGGACCGACCGCCGACAGGTACGCGGTCGCGGCCAACGCGCACAGGGCCTGGTTGGTGCAGATGTTCGAGGCCGCCTTCTCGCGGCGGATGTGCTGCTCGCGCGCCTGGAGCGTCAGGACGTAGCCGCGGCGACCCTCGGCATCATGCGTCGCGCCGACGAGCCGGCCGGGCATCTGCCGCACGGCGTCCATCGGCGCCGCCATCAGCCCGACGTACGGTCCGCCGTACGACAGCGGGATGCCGAGCGGCTGGCCCTCCGCGGCGACCAGGTCGGCGCCGTACGCACCCGGCGCCTCGAGCATTGCCAGGGAGACCGGCTCGACGACGGCGACCAGCTGCGCGCCGGCGGTGTGCGCCGCGTCGGCCAGCTCGCGCATCGGCTCCAGGCCGCCGAAGAAGTTCGGCTGCTGCGCCACCAGGCAGGCGACGCTCTCATCGAGCGCCGCCGCGACGACGTCGACCGGCGTCAGACCGGTGCCGCCGTCTCCCAGGTCCGCCGGCACCTCGATGACCTCGATGCCCGGACCGGAGCAGTACGTCGCCAGGACCCGGCGCACCTGCGGATGGACCGCGGTGGAGATCGCGATCCGGTCGCGTCGCGTCAGACGGCAGGCCATCAGTGCCGCCTCGGCGGTCGCCGTGGCGCCGTCGTAGTGGCTGGCGGTGGCAACCTCCATCCCGGTCAGCTCGCAGATGAGCGACTGGAACTCGTAGATGCTCTGCAGCGTGCCCTGGCTGACCTCGGGCTGGTAGGGCGTGTACGAGGTCGAGAACTCGCTGCGACCGATCACCTCCCACACGACCGACGGGATGAGGTGGCGGTACGCCCCGGCGCCGAGGAAGCTCACCTCGGGAATCCGGTTCATCTCCGCCAGGCGGGCGAGCTCCGCGCGCACCTCCTGCTCGACCATCGGTGGCGGCAGCTCGAAGCGCGACGGGCGGACCGCCTGCGGGATGTCGGCGAACAGGTCGTCGACCGTCCGCACGCCGATGGCCGCGAGCATCCGCTCGCGGTCGGCATCGGTATGCGGGGAGTAGGTCATCGGGGTCAGGCGGTGAGCTGGGCGTAGGCGTCCGCGTCCATCAGGTCGTCGAGCTGGGACGGATCGCTGAGCGTGAGCCGCGCGATCCAGCCCTCGCCGAACGCGTCGCTGTTGAGCAGCTCGGGCTTGTCGGAGAGCGCCTCGTTCACCTCGGTGACCTCACCGGAGACCGGCGCGTACAGGTCGCTGACCGCCTTCACCGATTCGACGACGCCGAAGCTGGCGAACTGCTCGAGCTTGGCGCCGACCTCGGGCAGGTCGACGAACACGACGTCCCCGAGCTCGTCTGCGGCGAACTTGGTGATGCCGATCGTCGCGGTCGAGCCGTCGACCCGCACCCACTCGTGCTCCTTCGAGTAGCGGAGATCCTCCGGATTCGTCGACATGGACTCCTCGTGCGTGCTCGGTACGTGTGGCGCGGCTAGGCGTTCGCTTCCGGGCGTGGCCGCTTGTAGAAGGGCAACTTTACCTGTTCGGCCCGATACGGGCGCTCGCGAACCACGACGCTGACCTCGTCGCCAACCGATGCGGCATCGGCCGGCAGGTAGGCCATGGCGATCTTCTCGCCGAGCGTCGGCGACAGGGTGCCGCTGGTGACCTCGCCCGCCTCGCGACCTTCGACCAGGACCGGGTAGCCGTGACGCGGGATGGCGTTCTCGCGCATGACCAGGCCGACCAGCTTGCGTCGCGGACCCTCCTGCTGCACGCGCTGCAGCGCCGAGCGCCCGACGAACTCGCCCTTGTCGAGCTTGACGACGCGCCCGAGGTTGGCCTCGTACGGGTTGACGTCCAGCCCCAGCTCGTTGCCATACAGCGGCATCCCCGCCTCGAGACGCAGCGTGTCGCGGCTGCCGAGCCCGCATGGCCGGATGCCGAGCGGCTCCCCCGCGGCGAGCAGGGCGTCCCACAGCCGCTCGGCGTGCCGCGCGTCGCAAAACAGCTCGAAGCCGTCCTCGCCGGTGTACCCGGTGCGTGCCACCAGGCATTCCACCCCCGCCACGGGGGCGCGCATCGAGCGGTAGTTCTTCAGCGTGCCGAGATCGAGGTCGGTCAGGCCGGCGACGAGCTCGGCAGCTCGTGGACCCTGCGGCGCCACGAGCGCCGTGCGATCGCTGCGGTCGTCGAGCCGGGCGTCGAAGTCGCCGCGGTCCAGCAGCCGCTCCAGGTGGTGGACAGCCGCGTCACGGTTGCCGGCGTTGCAGACGATGAGATAGCCGTCGTCGGTGCGGTAGACGATGAGGTCGTCGATGATGCCGCCGTCGTCGGTGCACAGCATCGAGTACTGCGCCTGGCCCGGCTCCAGCGCGCCGGGGTCACTGATCACCGCGTAGCGCGTGAACGCCAGCGCCTCGGCGCCGGTGACCGCCAGCTCGCCCATGTGCGACAGGTCGAACAGCCCGACCGCGGTGCGCACCGTGCGGTGTTCGTCGAGGATCGAGGCATACTGCACCGGCATGTCGTAGCCGGCGAACGGCACCATGCGGGCACCGAGCGCGACATGGGCACCGTGGAGCGGCGTCCGGCGAAGTGCGGCGGCCTCGGTCATGCGCCGACCTCCGCGTCGGCGCGGCGAGCCGGGACCTGCTGGGAGTCCGTCGCCTGCGGGCCGCCATGGCGCACCATCTCGACCGCCTCCTCGACCACACCGCGCTCGGTCGCGTAGCTCATCAGCCCGAGCGCCTCCTCGACCTGCAGCCAGCGCACCTCGTCGAACTCGTGGTCATGTTGCTCGAGCGCGCCGCCGACAGGGCGCATCAGGTAGAAGTGGACCGTCTTGTGGAAGCGGGTCGATCCGTGGACGAAGAAGTAGCGGATGGCTCGGATCGGCGCCTCGAGCTCGACCTCCAGGCCGGTCTCCTCGCGGGTCTCGCGCAGCGCGGTCTCCTCCAGCGTCTCGCCCGCATCCGGCGTGCCCTTGGGCAGCGCCCAGAGCACCGGCCGGCGCCGGTGGACGAGCACGATCTCCAGCCTGCCGTCGAGCGAGCGATGAACGACGCCGCCCGCGGAGGTAGCGCGCGCGTTGCGCAGGACAGGCACGCCGCGGGGAACGCTAGGCGCGACGAGCGCGCGGCAGCCCGAGCGACGCGGCGGCGCGACGGGCGCGCACGCGGCCGAAACGACCGACCGACGGGAAACGGAACCGGCTGGTCTGCGAGCGGAGGGCGCCGACGGTCGGCGCGAGGCGGAGACCGGTCCGCGGACGGTGGTAGACGACGCTCGTCCGGCCGAGCCCGAGCCGGGGTCGCGGGCCGGCGCTGCGCTCCGAACGGAAGTCGATGGCTGGATGGGCGACGAAACGCGCCATGAGGCTCACTCGCATGGTCGGCATTGTACGCCGGGAGGTAGGCGGCGCAAGCCGGATCAGAGTTCCCGATAGACCGATACGACCTCCTCGATCCGGCGTTCCAGCCCGAATCGATCGCTCCCGGCGCGTGCGCCTCGCGCCAGCTCGGCGCGGCGCTCGGGCGAGCGTGCCAACCCGACGAGCGCCGCGCTCAGGTCGCCCATGCTCGGCACGATGAGGCCGTCGACGCCGTCGCGGACCGACTCGTCGATCGCCGGTCCGGCGCGAGCCACGGCCGGCAGCCCGCAGGCGAGTGCCTCGGCCAGGACGAGGCCCTGCGTCTCGGTCCGCGAGGCAAAGGCGAACAGGTCGGCGCCCTTGAGCAGCATCAGCGCGTCGGAATGCCGCAGCCGGCCGGAGAGGTGCAGCGTGCCGATGGTCGCGGCGCGCCGGCGCAGCTCCTCCTCGAGCGGCCCGCCACCGATGAGCATCAGCCGCAGCCGCGGCTCCTCGCCCACCGCAGCGGCGAAGGCGTCGACCAGCCCGTCGACGCTCTTCTCGGGCGCGAGGCGGCCCAGCGACGCGACGACGACCGTATCGTCCGGCCAGCCGGCGAGCTTCCGCGGGTCGGCGCGCGGCAGCAGTCGCAGCGCGACGAGGTCGAGGCCGGTCGGCACCACACGCACCAGCGGCCGCTTGCGGATGCCGGCCAGCCGGACCTCGATCTCGGCGGCCAGGTGGTGAGACGGCGCGATTACCGCGGCGCAGGCCGCCCAGTAGCGGCGCACGTAGGCGTCGACCGCGGCGCTGCCCGGGCGCGCAAGCGGCCCGAGGTAGTGGCGATAGTCGGCAAATCGCGTGTGGTGGGTGAAGACCAGCGGCGCGCCGGCGCGCCGGGCGACGGCGCGGGCCATCAGGCCGCTCACGAACGGCGACTGTGCGTGCACGATGTCGGGGCCGAACGCAACCGCCGCTTGCAGCGCCGCCGAGGGCACCGGCCACGGCATCCGATAGCCGACCGGCACCGGCCCCGGCAGCTGGTACGACGGCAGCCAGACCGCGTCACCGACGACCTCTGGCGCCTCCCCACCCGCGCGTGGCGCGACGAGCAGCACGTCGTGGCCCGCGGCCGCCAGCCCACGGACCAGCGCATCGGTCGAGATGGTGACCCCGGAAAGGTAGGGCAGGTAGGACTCGGCGAAGACGGCGACGCGCATCAGCCGGGTGGGCCGATCCCCTGCGGGTCGGCGGCGACCGGCGCAACCGGCGGCAGGGCATATCCCCCTCGCTCCGGGTCGCGGACACCGGGCACGAAGAGCAGCACGCCCATCAGGAAGCTGCCGAGCACGCCGGCGGCCACGATCGTGGGGCCGGGGCCGAACAGGCCGGCGGCGGGACCGGCGAGCGCGAACGAGACGGGCACGAGCGCGGTCGACACCAGCCAGTCGAGGCTGGCCACCCGCCCGAGGAGCTGCCGCGGCACGAGCTCCTGGAGCAGCGTGCTCCACGTCACCTGGCCAAGCTGCAGCAGCGCGGCGCTGACGAAGCCGGCGACGAGCCCCATCCACAGCTCGGTCATCACGCCGTAGATCGCGAACGGCAGCACGCCCAGGGCGAAGCCGGCGTACATCCAGGTGATCCGCCGGCGCGGCAGCCCGGTCTGGCCGATGGCGATGGCGGCCATGATGGCACCGATCCCGCTCACGGCGAAGATCGTGCCGAGCGCCTCGGGGCCCAGCCCGAGGCGGTTCTTGACGAGGAAGGGCAGCAGCACCTGCATCGGTCCATAGAAGACCAGCAGGCTCAGCATGCCCGCCAGCAGCGTCGCCCAGCACCACGGGTTGGCACGCACGAAGGCGAAGCCCTGCCGGATCTCGGTGAGTGCCTGGGCGACGCTCGCCTGGCTGCTGGCACGCATCGGCCGCTCGCGGATGGCCCACACCGCCACGGCCGAGACGAGGAAGCTCGCGCCGTCGATGACGAACGCCGGCCCGGGACCGAGCCCCGCCACCACGAAGCCGCCGATGGCCGGCCCGATGAGCCGCATCATCAGCGGCCGGATGAGGCCCTGCAGCGCGTTCGCCTGTGGCAGCAGCCGCTCGGGGATGAGGTCCGGCACGATCGCCGTCGACGCCGGGTTGAAGAACGCGTCGCCGACGCCGACCAGCGCGATGAGCGCGATGACGTGCCACAGCTCGAGCGAGCCGGCGATCGACAGAATCCCGATCAGCCCGATCGTCAGCGCGCGCAGGATGTCGGCGCTGATCAGCAGCCGGCGGCGGTCGTATCGGTCGGTGAGGACGCCGCCGAGCAGCAGGAACAGGACGAGCGGCAGCGTCCAGGCCACGCCGACGATCGACATGGCGGTGGGCGCGTTGGAGAGCTCGTAGACCTGCCAGGCCAGCGCGATGAAGAAGAACCCGTCACCGAGCAGCGAGACCGTCGCGGCGCCGGTGAGCAGCGCGAAATCGCGCCGCGCCAGCGGCTCGATGATGCGGATGGAGCGCAGCCGGTCGAGCATCGGTGGCGCAGCATAGCGGCCGCGGGTGGTGGAGGATGGTGGGCGATACTGGATTCGAACCAGTGACCCCACGGATGTGAACCGTGTGCTCTAACCACTGAGCCAATCGCCCACCGCGGGACGAGCAGTATACCGATCCGGCCTAGTGCAGTCCGGTCACCGCCTGGGTCAGCGCGCCGAGCAGCAGCAGGGCGATGAGCGGCGCCCAGTCGATCCCGGCCGATGGCGGGATGAGCCGGCGGATGGGCGCCAGGATCGGCTCGGTGGCCTGGTAGATGAAGGCGACGACTCCCCCGCCGCCCATCGGCATCAGCCAGCTGATGACGACCCGGGCGATGATCAGCAGCCAGAGCACGAACGCCAGCAGCTGCAGGAAGTTGACGACCACGAGCGGCATATCGGGGTGCAGGATAGCAAGCCCGCCAGCGATTGACCGATGCGCCGGCTCGGCTCAGCCCGGGCGCGGACCGAATAGCGCGGTACCGATCCGGACCAGGGTCGCGCCCTCCGCCACGCCGGCCTCGGCGTCGGCGCTCATCCCCATCGACAGCTCCGGCAGCGGGCGGCCGAGCTTTTCCTGCAGCCCATCGCGCAAGCGGCGCAGGCCCGCGAACCCAGGCCGCGGATCGGCGTGCTGCGGCCCGATCGTCATCAACCCCACGACGTCGACGTTCTGCGTCCCTGCGAGGGCGTCGACGGTGTCGGGCTGCAGCACGGTTGGGGGCGCGAAGCCCGACTTCATCGGCTCGCCGCTGACGTTCACCTGCAGCAGGAGGCGCGGCCGGCGGACGAGGTCGTGGGCCGCCGCATCGATGCGACGCAGCAGATCGACCGAGTCGACCGAGTGAATGGTCGCGAAGCTGGCAACCGCGCGGCGGACCTTGTTCGACTGGAGGTGGCCGACGAGGTGCCACTCGGCCTCGGGCAGCGCGGCGATCTTGGGCAGCGCTTCCTGCACGCGGTTCTCGGCGAGCGCGGTCAGGCCGGCGTCGAACGCTGCGCGGCAGACCACGGTCGGGAACGTCTTGGTGACGGCGACGATGCGGAAGCCGTCGGGATCGCGGCCGGCCGCCTCGGCCGCCGCGCGCAGCCGACCGAGCAGGGCGTCGCGCCGCTTCGCGATGTCGGCCGCGCTCGCTTTGCCTAGCACTACGGCGTCTCGCGGACAGCACGAGCGCCCCGGCGGCTGCCGGGGCGCATCGGTCTGGTGTGGGCGGGCGTCAGTCGCCCTTGCGGCGCAGGAAGCTCGGGATGTCCAGGTCGGCCTCGCCGTACGAAGGCCGGTCGAGGCCGGAGGAGCGCACCGGCAGCGGCTGGCGCTCCGGGGCACGGATCTCGGTCGGCTGGCTGCGCGCGAACGGCGACGGCTCGTCCATCTGCGCCTCGAGCGCCTCGCGCTCGACCCGCTCCCGCTCGATCTCGGCGAGGATCTCGCGGCTGCGCTCGTCGAGCGTCTGCTCGATGCCGCTGGCGACCTCGGCGGCCGCGCGGCGGTCGGGCTTGGCCTTGCGCGAGGCGTCGAAGCCGGTGGCGATGACGGTCACCTTGACCTCGTCGCGCATCCGGTCGTCGATCACCGTGCCGAAGATGATGTTCGCCTCCGGATCGGCGGCCTCCTTGATGACCTCGGCCGCCTCGTTCACCTCGAACAGGCCGAGGTCGGAGCCGCCGGTGACGTTGAACAGGATCCCGCGCGCGCCCTGGATGTTGACCTCGAGCAGCGGGCTCATCACCGCCGCGCGAGCGGCCTCGATGGCGCGGTTCTCGCCGGTCGCGGTACCGATGCCCATCATCGAGCTGCCTGCGTCGCGCATGATCGTCTTGACGTCGGCGAAGTCGAGGTTGATGAGGCCCGGGACGGTGATCAGATCGCTGATGCCCTGCACGCCCTGGCGCAGGACGTCGTCGACGACCCGGAAGGCGTCGAGGATGCTCGTCTTCTTGTCGACGACCTCGCGCAGCCGATCGTTCGGGATCGTGATCAGCGTGTCGGTCTTCTCCTTGAGGAGCTCGGAGTACTGCTCCGCGACGAGCTTGCGGCGGACGCCCTCGAAGCTGAACGGCTTGGTGATCACGCCGACCGTCAGGGCGCCCAGGTCCTTGGCGATCTCGGCGATGACCGGCGCCGCGCCCGAGCCGGTGCCACCACCCATGCCGGCGGTGATGAAGATCATGTCGGCGTCCTTGAGCGCCTCGTAGATCTTCTCGGAGTCCTCCTCGGCGGCGCGCTGGCCGACCGTCGGGTCGGCGCCGGCGCCCAGGCCGCGGGTCATCTTGTCGCCGACGCGGATCTTGTGCGGTGCGTCGCTCTGCAGCAGCGCCTGGGCATCGGTGTTCACCGCGATGAACTCGACGCCCATCATCTCGGCGCGGATCATCCGGTTCACGGCATTGCTTCCGCCACCGCCGACGCCGATGACCTTGATGAGCGCGAAATTCTCTGCGTCCGACCGGAGCGGCATGGGTGTTGTCTCCTGCGCCTCAAGCTGTGGGCAAACCCGGGGCCTCGGGTTTGGCCGATTCTAGCGACTGGGATGGGGGCATCGTCGGAAGTTTTCCACATTCCGGCGGCAAGTTATCCACATTGTGGGAGGTGGCGGTGGAAGGCTTCGTCGCTCGGCGGCGAGTCGTCCACACTTCGCTCGATCGACGGCCCTCAGCCCGGGAAGAGGCCGCGGACCCAGTCGACCACACGGCCGAAGCCGGCGCCCACCGAGGACCCGTTGGAGTAGGCGGTCAGCGGCTCCGCGCCGACGTGCTCGGCGCCCCACAGCAGGAGGCCGATCGGCGTGGCGAAGGCCGGGTTGGAGAGCTGGTCCATCAGCCCGCCGACGCCCTGCGGCGCACCGACGCGCACGGGCATCTCGAGCACGTCGCGGGCGAGCTCGGCCGCACCGCCCAGCCGTGCGGCGCCGCCGGTGAGCACCACCCCGGCGGGCAGCATCCCGGCGTGGCCGGAGCGCTTCACCTCCTCGCGGATCAGCGAGTAGATCTCGCTCATCCGCGCCTCGATGATCTCGCACAGCTTGCGACGCTGGATCGTCTGGCCGCTCTCGTCGCCGAGCACCGCGATGTTCAACAGCTCCTCGGGCTGAATGCCGCTCAGGTCGGCCGAACCGTGCTTGATCTTGATCTCCTCGGCCAGGTTCAGCGAGGTGCGCAGGCCGATCGCCACGTCGTTGGTGACGTTGATCCCGCCGACCGGCAGGACGGCGGTGTGGTACACCGCGCCGTCGACGAAGATCGCGACGTCGGTCGTGCCGCCGCCGATGTCGGCGACGAGCACGCCGAGCTCCTTCTCGGTATCGGTCAGGGTCGCCTCGGCGGCCGCCAGCGAGCTGATCACCATCTCGTCGATCTGCACGTTTGCCTGGGTGATGCACTTGCTCAGGTTCTGCACCGAGGTCGCGGCGCCGGCAACGATGTGGGTCTCGACCTCGAGGCGCACCGCGCTCATGCCGAGCGGGTCCTTGATCCCCTCCTGGCCGTCGACGATGTAGCCGCGTGGCACGACGTGCAGGATCTCGCGGTTGGAGGGCACCTGGACGGCCTTGGCCGCATCGGTCGCGCGGGCGACGTCCTCGCGGCTGACCTCGCGCTTGTGGCCGGAGACCGCGACCACGCCGCGGCTGTTCTGGCTGCCGATGTGGCTGCCGCCGACGCTGACGAATGCCGAGCTGATCTTGTAGCCGGACAGGCGCTCGGCCTTCTCGATGCTCGAGGCGATCGAGTTCACCGTCTGGTCGATGTTGGCGACCATGCCCTTCTTCATCCCGACCGACGGCGCGATGCCGTAGCCGATGATGTTGACGTCGCCCGTCCGCCCCACCTCGCCGATGAGGGTCGTGACCTTCGTCGTGCCGGCATCGATGCCGACCAGGACGGTCTCCCTGTCCAAGCTACCTCCGAGAACGATTGGGGCTCACGGCGCTCCGGCCGCGCTTCGAGCCTACAGGAAGTGACGCCGGATCAACGCCACGTTTTGGAAGATGCGCAGCCCGAAGGCGAAGAGCGCGACGAGGTAGAGGTCGATCCCCAGCCGGTCGCCGACGAAGGTCAGCGCAACGGCCACCAGCGCGTTCGTCACGAAGCCCGACAGGAAGACCCGGTTGTCGTAGTGCGCGTCCAGCTCGGCCCGGACTGCGCCGAGCACCGAGTCGAGCCCCGCCAGGATGCCGACCGCGCTGTAGCGCGCCAGCTCGGGGCTCACCGATACGTTGAGGACCAGGCCCAGCGCCACGCCGAGGGCAAGGCCGATGAGTGGAAGCCACATGCAGGAAGGTTCTCGATGCGGAGCTCAGCCCGGGCCGGCGCCCCCTCTCGATCGCCCGGCACGCCTCAGCCCTTGGCACGGAAATATACCTTTCCCGGATTGCGCGCATCCACCCACGAGACCGATGCCTCCGGATGCGTGGCGAACAGCGTGCGCACCGCGGCGATCTGCTGCTCGATGCGCCCCTCGGGCGGCTGCTGTTCGGTCGGATCGAGCCCGTACAGGCCGAACGCGGCCTGCCAGCCGGGCTTGCTCGAGACGAGCAGGAAGCCGTGCTCCAGGTCGAGCCGCAGGTCCAGCCGCTTGGCGCTCGAGCCGAGCCGCGCCGGATCGATCTGCGCGAGCCGCATCGCCGTGTCGAGCATGCCCTCCGGGATCGCGTCGCCGACCGCCAGCTGCGTCGCCTCCGGGCGGCGGTCATCGATCTGCGGCAGCCTGGCGAGGAGCTCGGGCAGCTTCCCGGCGAGCGGCTGCGCGGCGATCAGCGTCCCATCGGCCGCGCCGACCAGTCGCGCCCGCGAGGTTCGCCACACGAACGCCGGCCGCTTCTCGACGACGGTGACCTCGACCGCGTCGAGCAGGTGTGGCTCGATCCGCACGTCCGCGACGGCCGGAAGCCCGTGCAGCCGCTCGAGGACGGCGTCGCTCTGCAGCGCCAGGAGCGAGGCGCCATGCAGCGAGGCGGTGGCCTCGTCCAGCTGCTGCACGCCGGTGAGCTGCTGGCCCGCGAAGGCGATATGCCTGACCCGCAGCCACGGCCCGTTCACCAGCACGACCAGCGCCACGAGGACCGTCGCGAAGAGCGTCCCCGCCAGCAGACGGCCGGCAGACGGCAGTCGCGGCCGCAGCCCCTTGCGCAGCGGCGCTCGTGGCCGGGTGGCGTGCGCGCCCCGCCGCTTCGGGCGAGCTGTGGCCGGCTTTGCCGCGCCGCGCCTCATGCCTCCGCCTCGCGGCGCGCCGGCGTCCGCCCCTCGCGGTCGGCCTCCAGGCCGAGCTCGATCAAGCGCGTGATCAGCTGGTCGAACCGGCAGCCGGCGAGCTCGGCCTGCTTGGGGAACATGCTCGTCGTGGTGAAGCCCGGCAGCGTGTTCATCTCGCTGACGTACGCCGCGCCGGGCGGCGCCAGGAAGTCGACGCGGGCCATGCCGGCGCAGTCGACGGCGCGGTAGGCGCGCGCGGCGAGATCCCTCAGCTCCGCTGCGAGCTCGGGCTCGACGTCGGCGCGCGGAATCACGTCGGCGAGCCCCTCGACGTACTTGGCGTCGTAGTCGTACCACTCGCGGTGCGGGATCACCTCGCCCGGCTCGAAGACGACGAATGGATCGTTGCCGAGGACGCCGACCTCGAGCTCACGGGCATTGGCGACGTACGCCTCGACGATCACCTTGCTGTCGTACTCGAAGGCGAGATCGAGCGCCGCCGGCAGCTCGTCGGACCGATGCACCAGCGTCATCCCCAGGCTGCTGCCCAGCCGCGCCGGCTTGACGACGGTCCGCTCGCCGAGCCGCGAGCCCACCTCCTCGAGGATGCGCTGCGGTTCGTCGCGCCACTGGCCGCGGCGGTACCACACGTCGTCGACCACCGGCAGGCCGTGGCCGCGCAGCAGGTCCTTGAAGACGACCTTGTCCATGGCCACCGCGCTGGCCAGCACCCCCGCGCCGATGTACGGCACGCCGGCCAGCTCCAGGAAGCCCTGCAGCGTGCCGTCCTCGCCGAATGGGCCGTGGACGACCAGGAAGGCGACGTCGATCGCTTCGGCAAGCGGCCGCAGGGCGGCGCGCGGCTGGAGTGGCGTCGGCTCGCTGAGCACCGGCAGGCGCTGCTCGGCCGCGAGCAGCTGCGCCAGGGAGACATCGGTCAGCCGCGGTGCCGGACCGGCGGGGAGGTGCCAGCGGCCATCGCGGTCGATGTAGATGACGAACGGCTCGTAGCGCTCGCGGTCGATGGCGCGCAGCACCGATTCGGCCGACGAGATGCTCACCTCGTGCTCCGCCGAGCGCCCGCCGGCGAAAATGCCGACCCGCAGCCGCTCGCTCACGCCGCCACCCGGGCCGGCGTCCAGTCGCCGACGAACTCGATCTCGTACTGCAGCTCGACGCCGAAGCGCTCGGCGACGACGGCGCGAACGTGATCGCCCAGGGCGCGGACATCGGCGGCGCGGCCACCGGGGTCGCTGAGCATGAAGTTGGCGTGCAGCGTCGACACCTGTGCCGTCCCCAGCCGGAATCCCTTCAGCCCGGCCGCGTCGATCAGCCGTCCGGCGTGGTCGCCCGGCGGGTTACGGAAGACGCTGCCGGCATTCTGCTCGGCGAGCGGCTGGGTCGCCTTGCGCTGCGCCTGGTTGGCTGCCACGCGCGCCGCGATCTCGTCGCGGTCGCCGCGCTGCAGTGCGATCGTCGCGCCGAGGACGACCTCGCCGCTGTGCTTGAAGCGCGACTCGCGATAGGCGAACGCGCAGTCCGCGGCATCCAGCACGAGCGGCTCGCCGTCGGCCAGCACCTCCACCTGCGTGACGACGTCGCGCATCTCGCCGCCGTGCGCGCCGGCGTTGGCCCAGACTGCGCCGCCCAGCGAGCCGGGGATGCTGATCCCGAACTCGAAACCGGCGAGCCCTTCGACGGTGCAGCGCTTGACGAGCATCGCCATCGGCGCGCCGGAGTCGGCCGCCAGCGTCTCGCCGTCGACCTCCAGCCCGCGGGCGCGGTTGCGCACCACCAGGCCGCGGATTCCGGCATCGGCGACGACGACGTCGGAGCCATTGCCCAGCATGAACAGCGGCACGCCGGCGTCCCGGGCGAGGGCGAGGGCGGCGAGCAGCTCGTCGCGGGAGCGCGGCGTCGCCAGCCGGTCGGCCGGTCCACCGAGCCGCAGGGTGGTCAACGGACCGAGTGGCACGTCGACGCCAAGCTCGATCCCGCGCTCGGCGGCCAGCGCATCGAGGCGCTCGAGGACGTCACTCATGCGGCCGCCTCGGACGGCAGCGGCCGCCCCTCGGCCATGGCCAGCAGCTCGGCGGCGATGGCCGCGGCGGCATCCGGTCGCCCGAGCCGCCGCGCGGCCTCGGCCATGGCCGCCCGCACCCCGTCGTCGCGCAGCACGCCGAGCTCGGCAAGCAGCCGCTCACCGTCCAGCTCGGCATCGGGGACCAGCACCGCGGCGCCCTGGTCGGCCAGCCATCGGGCGTTGGCGCGCTGGTGCGCGCCGGCGAACGGATACGGCACCAGCAGCGAGGCGACGCCCACGCCGGCGACCTCGGCGCAGGTCGACGAGCCGGCACGGCCGACGACGAGGTCGGCCGCCACGAGCGCATCGGTCATGCGGTCGGTCAGGAACGCGATCGGCTCGTAGCGCACGCGCATCGGCTCGGGGAGCGACCGGCGGGCTGCCTCGGCCTCGGGCATGCCGGCCTCGCCTGCCAGGTGCAGCACCCGCCAGTCGCCAACGATCCGCGGCAGGGCGGCATGCAGCGCCGCGGTCAGTCGTGCGACAGCCTGCGAGCCGCCGAAGACGAGCAGCAGCCGGTCGTCGGGCGCCATGCCGAACGAGGCGCGGGCATCGGTCCGCGAGACGCCGGCGAACGAGCGGATGGGCGTCCCGGAGACGAAGCTCTTGCCCGGAAAGGCGGCCAGCGTCGGAGGAAAGGAGACAGCCACCCGGGTCGCCACGCGTCCGACGGCGCGCGTTGCGCGGCCCGGGATCACGTTGCCCTCCCAGACCAGCGACGGGATGCCGCGCCCCCGTGCGGCCAGGACGAGCGGGATGCCCAGGTAGCCGCCGCTGCTGAACACCGCCGACGGCCGCAGCCGGCCGAGGAGTGCCCACGCCTGCGGGATCGATGCGCCCAGGCGCAGCGGGTCGAGGACGAGGTGCAGGTCGCGGCCCGCGCTGCGCAGCGAGCGCACCACCAGCTGGTCGTACGGCAGCTCATCGCCGACGATGCGCCGCTCGAAGCCGCGCACGCCGCCGACATAGCTGAGCTCAAGCTCGGGACGCGCGTCGTGCAGCGCCCGCGCGACGGCCAGCGCGGGGTACACGTGCCCGCCGGTCCCGCCGCCCGATACCAGCAAGCGCATCGAGCACCGATCCTGTCTGGTTCGTCTCGCGGCTGATCGAGAGCAGGATGCCGACCGCCACGAGGTTGATGACGAGTGCCGATCCACCGTAGCTGATGAACGGCAGCGGGATGCCGGTCACCGGCAGGAGCGCGGTGACGACCATCATGTTGATGCAGGCCTGCACCACCAGCCAGGTGGTGATCCCGGCCGCCAGCAGGCCGGAGAACGTGTCCGGCGCGTGGATGGCGATGCGATAGCCCTGGTAGGCGATCACCACGAACAGGGCGACCACGGTCAGCGTGCCGATCAGGCCCCACTCCTCGCCGATGATGGCGAAGATGAAGTCGGTCGACGGTGCGGGCAGGTACATGTACTTCTGCTTGCTCGCCCCGAGGCCCAGGCCGGTGACCCCGCCGAGGGCCAGCGCCATGAGCGCCTGGACCGAGTTGTAACCGGTGTGCAGGGGATCCTTGAACGGGTCGATGAAGCTCTGCACGCGCTGCATCTGGTAGGCGGTGTTGGTGACCATGAAGATCGCCGCGCCGACCACGGCGGCGGCCGCCGCGCTGAAGTAGACCAGGTTCGCGCCGGACATGAAGAAGATCGCCAGCGCCGCCGCCATGTAGACACCGGCCGTGCCGAGGTCCGGCTCGATGGCGATCAGCAGGAAGCCGGGCACGACGAGCAGGCCGAACGGCACGAAGCCGTTCCAGAAGCCATGCGCGTCGCGGCCACGACGGTCGAGCCAGTGCGCCAGGTAGAGGCAGATCGCGAGCTTGGCGACCTCGGCCGGCTGGAACGAGCCGATGACCGGCAACGGGATCCAGCGCCGCGAGCCGTTGGCATCCACGCCGATGTGCGGGATGAGCACGGCGATCAGCAGGGCGAGCATGCCGAGGTAGGCCGGGATGGCGAGATAGCGCAGCAGGCGGAAGTCGAGCCGGCTGGTGACGTACATCGCGACCAGGCCGAGCGCGGCCCACATCGCCTGCTGGACGCCGTACAGCGCCGGGTCGTCGGCCGCGATGTAGGCGCGCACGCTCGACGCCGAGTAGACCATCACCACGCCGCCGGCGACGAGCGCGATCACGCTCACCAGCAGCGGGTAGGCGATGGCGTGGCGCTCGCGCTTGACGCCGGTGCGCGCACGCCCTCGCGCGGCGGTGACGGCGGCGGCGCTCACGCTGCCTCCTCCGGACCGATGCGGCCCGCGGCCGAGCGGAACGCGTCGCCGCGTGCCGCGTAGTCGGTGAACATGTCGAAGCTGGCGGCGGCCGGGCTGAGCAGGACCACGTCGCCCGGGCAGGCGGCCGATGCGGCGCGGCGCACCGCGTCGTCGATGTCGCTCGCGCGCTCGACCGGCACCCGCCCGCCGATGCGCTCCGCCACCTCGCCGGCCGTCTCGCCGATGAGGATCGCCGCTCGGGCATGGCGCGCCACCTCGTCGGCGAACGCGGCATAGTCGAGCCCCTTGTCCGATCCACCGGCGATCAGCACCACCGGCCGCTCACCGAAGGAGCGCAGCGCGGCGATCGCGGCGTCGGGGATCGTCGCCTGCGAATCGTTCACCCAGCGCACGCCGCGCCACTCCCCGACCGTCTCGAGGCGGTGCGGGACGCCGGGGAAGTCGCGGATTGCTGCCGCGATGTGCTCCGCCTGCACGCCCGCCAGGCTCGCGGCCAGGGCGGCGCCGAGCACGTTGCGCAGCATGTGCTCCCCGGGGAGCGGCACCTCGTCGACTGCCAGCAGCGCCCGCTCGCCGAGGACCAGCCGGCCGCGCTCGACCCGCGCCGTCCCGCGCTCCAGCCCGTACCAGTGCATCGAGACGCCGAACAGCCGGTCGCGCAGCTCCGCGCAGCCGGGGTCGTCGGCATTGAGCACGACCGGCCCGCGGGCGAGCCGCGCCAGGCGCCACTTCACGGCGCGGTAGGCCTCCACCGAGCCATGGCGGTCGAGGTGGTCGGCCGTGATGTTGGTGTACAGCGACAGCTCGGCGCCGCGCGAGATCGTCGGCAGTTGCAGCTCGGAGAGCTCGAGCACCGCCCAGCCGTCCGGAGCCAGCTCCTCGCCGCGCTCGACGAGCGGCGTGCCGATGTTGCCGCCGACCAGGTGCGGCATGCCGGCGCGCTCCAGGATCGCGCCGAGCAGCGCGGTGGTGGTCGTCTTGCCCTTGGTACCGGTCACGCCGAGCACGCGCGCCGGGGTCAGGCGCAGGAAGAGATCGACCTCGCTGACGAGCTGCGTGCCGCGCGCCTGGGCATCGGTCAAGGCCCGGCGCAGCCACGCGTCGGTCGTCGGGAAGCGTGGCGAGATCGACGGGCTGGTGACCACCAGGTCGGCCTCGGCCAGCAATGCCGTGACGTCCTGCGGCGACGCGCCGAGCGCCAGGCGTACCGGGGCGCCGCCGAGCGAGGCGACCGCATCGGTCAGCTCGGCGGCCGAACGGCGGTCGTAGACGGTCACCGACGCACCGCTGCGCGCCAGGAAGCGCGCCGCCGCAACGCCGGAGCGCGCCAGGCCGAGCACCACCGCCCGCCGACCGGCCAGGTCGGCCGGCGTGGCGACGGGACGGGATGGGGCAGCCTGCATCGGTCTCATGAGAACCCGTTGATGCTGCCCAGGAAGACGCTGAAGCCGAGCAGCCCGGCGAGGGCCGAGACGATCCAGAAGCGGACGGTGATCTTCTCCTCTGCCCAGCCGATCAGCTCGAAGTGGTGCTGCAACGGCGCCATGCGGAAGATCCGCCGGCCGCGCAGCTTGAAGGAGGCGACCTGCAGGATGACGCTCAGCGTCACCGCCACGAACACGACGCCGATGACCGCCAGCAGCGGCAGCTGACCGGTGATCGTGGCGACCACCGCCAGGGTGGCGCCCAGCGATAACGCGCCCGCGTCACCCATGAACAGCTGGGCGGGGTGCACGTTGAACCACAGGAAGCCCATCAGGGCGCCGATGATCAGCGCGCAGAAGATCGCCAGGTTCGGCTGGCTGCCCTTGCCGGGCGCGTCGACCAGGGCGATGAGCAGGTAGGCCACGAAGCTGAAGACCAGGACACCGCCCGCCAGGCCGTCCAGCCCATCGGTCAGGTTCACCGCGTTGCTCGAGCCGACGATGATGAAGGCCACGAACAGGACGAACAGGATCGGGCCGATGGTGATCGCGCCGATCAGCGGGATGTTCAGCGCATCCAGGTGGAAGTGGCGCTGCAGGTAGAACGCGGCGAGCAGCGCCACCGCGGTCTGCCACACGAGCTTGTAGCGGCCGCGCATGCCGATGCCGGTCCGCGCGTTGACGTAGTCGTCGATCGCGCCCAGGATGCCGACGCCGACCAGCGCCAGCATCGGCGGCAGCGTCGAGAAGTCCTCGATGCGCATGGCCATCGCGAGGAACATGACGATGACCACCAGCAGCATGCCGCCCATCGTCGGGGTGCCGGCCTTGCTCTGGTGGCCCTCGGGTCCCTCGATGCGGATCTGCTTGCCGAAGCCCAGCCGCTGCAGGAGGCCGATGTAGACCGGCGCGAGGAGCACCACCCCGGCGAATGCCAGCAGCAGGGCCACCACGATGCTCAGCATCGCTCAGCCCTCCAGCCGCTCGACGAGCAGGTCGAGACCGATGCCACGCGACGCCTTGGCGAGCAACAGGTCGCCGGCGACCGGGGCGAGCGTCCGCTCGACGGCCTCGGCCGCGTCATTCGCGTCCTCGGCGGTGGCGACGGTCGCGAGCCCCTCGGCCCGTGCCGCCTCGGCGATCCAGCGCCCGCGCGGTCCGACGGCCACCAGCCCGTCGACCACGTGCGCCGCCATGGCGCCGATCTCGCGGTGCAGGCGCTCCTCGTCAGGCCCCAGCTCGAGCATGTCGCCCAGCACCGCCAGCCGGCGGCGCCCGACGCGCACCGGCGTCTCCCCCAGGAAGTCGAGCGCCGCCGAGACGCTCACCGGCGAGGCGTTGTAGGTGTCGTCGACCAGCGTGGCCCCCGTCGTCGTCTCGCCGACCGCCATGCGGTGCGGGGCGTGGCTCCCCTGCTCGAGCGCAGCCGCCACCTCGGGTAGCGGTACGTCGAAGTGCTGCGCCACGGTGGCCGCGGCGAGGGCGTGCGGCACGAGGTGGCGTCCCGCGGTGCCGTTCAGCATGCGGCGTGAGCCCCACGGGGCATGGATCGTGAACTCGGTGCCGTGGATGCCGTGCGACTCGAGGTCGGTGGCTCGCACGTCGGCATGCTCACCGAGGCCGAAGGTCAGGACGCGTGCGGCGGTCACGCGCTCCATGGCGGCGACACGGTGGTCGTCGGCGTTGAGCACCGCCAGGCCGTCGCGCGGGAGCGCCTGCGGCAGCTCCGACTTCGCCTCGGCGATCTTCTCGATGCTCCCCGCCCGCTGCAGGTGGGTCGGATGCACGGCCAGCACGACGCCGACCTCCGGCCGAGCGATCTCGGCCAGCCGGGCGATCTCGCCGGTGGTGTACATGCTCATCTCGAGGACCGCCGCTTGGTGCTCCGACTCGAGGCGCAGCAGCGTCATCGGCAGCCCGGTCTCGCTGTTGAGGTTGCCTTCGTTGCGCAGCACGGCCAGGCAGCGCGCCAGCACGTCGGCGGTGATCTCCTTGGCGATCGTCTTGCCGGTCGAGCCGGTGATGCCGACGACCCGCACGGCGCTGCGGGAGCGCCACCACGCCGCGAGCTCCTGGAGCGCGACCAGGCTATCGGCGACCTGCACCAGGGCGGCGTCGCCGCCGAGCTCGATCGGGTGCTCGACCAGCGCGACGCTGGCGCCGGCGGCGATCGCCTCGCCGACATAGGCATGGCCGTCGACCCGTTCCCCGCGCAGCGCGACGAAGCAGCAGCCCGGCGTGACGTTGCGGGAGTCGACCGCGGCGCCCTGGAACGAGGTGATGGTCGTCGGCCGGATGAGGTGACCGCCGGTGGCGGTCAGGAGGTCTTCCAGGCGGATCGACGGAGGCACGCGCTTCCCCGAATTGGTTCGGGGCGAGTCTAGCAGCCTCACCGTTCGGCCACCGGTCCGGTGGACCGATCCGGCGGGATGGCCAGGTAGTCGAAGATCTGCGGCGCGAGCTTGTGGAACACCTGGTCGGGCCGCTCGGCGACGACGTACTGGCCCCACGTGTCCGGCCGGTGGATGAGGATCAGTGTCACCAGCTGGGGGTCGCTGGCGGGCATGATGCCGATGAAGCTCGAGTCGATCCAGCCGTGGATGTACTCGTAGCGCGTGACGGTCCTGTACTTCTGCTTGCCCTTGGCATCGATGCCGTCGGGAACCCGCTTCTCCACGGGACCGGCGACCTCGGCCGTGCCGGTCTTTCCCGCGATCGAGTAGCCGGGCACCTGCGCCAGGTTGGCGACGCCGTCGTCCACGGCGCCGATGAGCAGGCCGAGCACCGTGTGCGCCGTCTCCTCGCGCATGATCCGCTCGCCCGGGGCAACCTTGGCATCGTGCTCGACCCCGGCGGCATCGGTCCAGCCGGCGACGACGTGCGGGGCCACCAGCGTCCCGCCGTTGGCGATCGCCGCGTAGCCGGCGACGAGCTGCACGGCGGTGACCGACAGGCCCTGGCCGAAGGCGTTCTGCGCGGTGGTCAGGTCACCTGATCCGCGCGGGCCACTGGGATCCCAGACGACGCCCTTCGCCTCGCCGGCGATCTCGATCCCGGTCGGCGCCCCGAAGCCGAATCGCTTGAACGCCTGGTACAGCCGCTGCCCGCCGAGCTTGAGGCCGATCTTCGCCGCGCCGACGTTGTTCGACAGCTTCAGCACCTGGCCGGGCGTAATCTCGCCGTGCCCCCACGGATGCTGGTAGCGGTCGGCATTCTGGATTCGCACCTTACCGATGCGCAGGTTGTTGTCGTCCTTGAACGTGTCGTTGATCGTGATCGCGCCGGCGTCCAGCGCCGCCGAGATGGTGAACGCCTTCATGACCGATCCGGGCTCGTACTGGCGGCTGACCGCCGGGTTGGTGAAGAGCGCCGGATCGGTGTGCGCATAGTCGTTGGCGTCGAAGCTCGGGAAGCTGGCCATCGCCTTGATGGCGCCGGTGTGCACGTCCATGACGATGCCGGTCACGCCCTTCGCGTGGTTGCGCTGGTAGGTGTCCCACAGCCGCACCTCGAGCAGGTGCTGCAGGCCGCTGTCGATGGTCAGGCGCACGTTCGCGCCGTTGGTCGGGTCCTTGAGCTGGAAGACCGAGTCGGCGATACGGCGGCCGGCGACGTCCTCCTGGGCGGTGACCGATCCGGGCTGCCCCGCCAGGAGGCTGTTCTCGGTGTACTCCAGGCCCGCCTTGCCGTCGCCGTCGACGTTGACGAAGCCGAGCACCTGGGCCGCGATGGTCGTGTTCGGGGAGGCGCCGCTCACCGGGTAGACGCGCTTCGTCTCGGGCAGCATCCCGATGCCTGGCAGATCCAGCGTCCGGATGCGATCGGCGATCCACGGGTCGACACGGCGCTTGAGCCACATCCACGGCTCACCCGACGCGAGCCGCTCGGTCAGGTCCGCCTTGTCCATCCCGAGGATCGGCCCGACCTGGGCGGCGACGCTCGCCGCCTCGTCGCGGGTGTGGTACGTGCTCGGCGTGGCGAAGACCGACTGCAGCTCGACCGAGGTGGCCAGGAGCACGCCATTCGCATCACGGATCTCGCCGCGCTCCGCGGGGATCGTCTGCTGCTGCGCCAGCTGGTTGAGCGCCATGGTCGCCAGCCAGTCGTGCTGCGCGACCTGCCACCACGCCAGGCGCAGACCGATCGCCGATGCCACCAGCGCGACGAGCACGAGAAGGACGAGGGCCCTGACTCGGCTATCGGTCCTGGCGAGCATCGGCGAATCTCCGGTGGTTCGATCTACGAAGGTCAGTGCGTGGCGTGGTCGGCGGCGTCGCCCGCCGTGGCGAAGGTGACTGCTGCCTGGTCGAGGGGGGCGAGGTGCAGCCGGAACCGTGCGACGGCCTCGATCCGGCCCGGCGAACGGGCCTCGCCGATGCTCAGGATCAGCTGCTGCTGCTCACGGTCGAGCTGGTCGAGCTGCGCGCGCAGGCCGTCGATCTGGTAGCCGGTGGCCGCGACGTGGCTCGACTGGGAGACGTAGAAGAGCGCGAGGGCAGCGGCGACGGCGATGAGGATCAGGAAGCCGGAGATCCCCGTTGCCTCACGACGGCGGCGCAGGGCGCCGGAGCGGACGCGGTTCGAAACCGGTCGCGGTCGCGGCCGCGGCCGAGCGCGACGCCCGAGAATGCCGATCCCGGTGACCGGGCGTGCTCCGATAACTGCCATGCGGGCCTGCTTTCCTTCGCCGAGCGATCAGCCGGTCAGGCGGCGGTGGCGCGATCGCCGACGCGGATGGCCCACGAGGTCGGCGACTCGAAGTCGAGGCCCTCCTCGATCTCGATCGCGGCAACGCGATCGGAGAGCCAGTAGCGCTCCTCCTCCACGACGCTGGTGCGTCGCTCGCGCAGCTCGCGCTGGCGGGCGCTGTACATCCGCCGCCGGCTGGCCTGGTGTCGGGATCGTCCTCTGCTCATGGATGCCTCCGCTGTTGTTCGTTCCGGGTTGGGTGCTAGAGCTTCTCGGCGACGCGCAGGCGAGCGCTGCGCGCGCGACGGTTGCGACGGATCTCCGCATCGCTCGGCGTGATACCGCGCTTCGCGACGACCTTGAGCTGCGCCCGATGCCCGCAGGTGCAGACCGGCGGCAGCGGCTCCTCGATGCAGTCGCGGCTCTCGCGAGCCATGAAGCGCTTGACGATGCGGTCCTCGAGCGAGTGGTAGCTGATCACCGCCATGCGACCGCCGGGTCGCAGTGCGGCGAGCCCGCCGGCGAGGCCGGCGCCGAGGACCTCGAGCTCGCGGTTGACCGCGATGCGCAGTGCCTGGAACGTGCGGGTCGCCGGATGGATGCGTCCGGCGTCGGCGCGGCCCGGTCGCGACGGCGACGCGTGGGCCACGACCGAGGCCAGGTCGGCGGCGGTCACGAGCCGGCCCGCCGCACGCGCCGCCAGGATCGCCTTCGCGATGCGGCCTGCACGGCGTTCTTCACCAAACGTCGCGAGCAGTCCGGCGAGCTCTCGCTGCGAGGAGCGGTCGATGAGGTCGAGCGCCGTGAGACCGGTGGTTTCATCGAACCTCATGTCCGGGGGCGCGTCGCTCGCGAACGAGAACCCGCGCCCTGCATCGGCCAGCTGGTAGCTGGAGAGACCGAGATCGAAGAGGCAGCCGTCAAGCGGCACGAAGCCGGCATCGGTCGCTGCGTCGAGGATCGACTCGAAGTTGGCCTGGACCAGGACGACCCGATCGCCGAAGCGTTCGAGCGTCCGGTGCGCCTCCGCGATGGCCGCCCGATCGGCATCGAGGCCGAGCAGGCGACCATCGGGAGACGTGGTCTCCAGGAGCCGCTCGGCGTGCCCACCGCCTCCGACCGTGCAGTCCGCGACGGAGCTGCCGGAACGCAGCGCCAACGAGGCAACGACCTCGTCGACGAGGACCGGCAGGTGCCCTTCTCCCATCTGCGCCTGCACCTCTCTGGTCGGATGACGGGCCGATCGGCCCGGAGACGCATCAATGGGTCGCTCGCGACGTGCGTCATGGCGTCACGAGCGGCTAGATCCCGAGGTCCGCGAGATGCTCGGCGAGTGCCTCGGGCTCGTCCTCGATCTTCGAGCGATACGGCTGCCAGGCCGACGGCGCCCAGATCTCGAGCCGGTTCAGCGCACCGACCACCACGACCTCGCCCGCCTCGATCGCCGCGTACTGGCGCAGGTAGCTCGGCACCAGGACGCGTCCCTGCTTGTCGAGCTCGACCTCCACCGCTCCCGAGGACATGAAGCGACCGAACTGCCGCGCCGCGGCGTTGGTCGTCGGCAGCGCCTGCAGCTTCTCGGCGAGCTCTTCCCACGCATCGGCCGGGAAGATGGCCAGGCAGCCGTCCAGCCAGCGGGCCAGCGTCGCGCCCTGCGACAGCCGTGGCCGAAAGCGGACCGGTATGGCGACGCGGCCCCGATCGTCGAGGGCGTGCCTGAACTCTCCCGTCAGGAATGAGGTCCGGTCCATTCAGCGCTCGCTTCACCATCAATCCCCATTTGGCCCCATTTCGGACCACCGGGCGCCATTCTACAGGCCGCAGTTCACCCGTCAAGGCTTTTTTCGCGGTGCGTGCAGCGGCGCGAGTGGTGCTTTGGGGTCGATCCCCGGCAGGACTTGTGGGTGGCGAGTGGGCCGGAGTGAGCCCGGATGTGGGCCGCGAGCGCAGGCGGCCTGGCAGGCGTCTTCGGGAGAAGCCGGGCTGCTACATCAGCGAATCGGGCACCGATGCGGACCGGCCGCAGGAGCCGGGCTCATGCCAGCGTGGCGTTCGCGGCGGCCTGCCGCCGGCGTAGCAGTGCGGCTGATCCGCCGATGCCGCTCCCTGAGCGCCGCGTCAGCGCTCGCCGTCCGGGATGTAGACCGAGCGCCGCTCGCCGGTCGGCGAGAGGAACACCTTGCGGATGCGGAACGGGCCGG